>JAHPYV010000001.1 GCA_019058495.1 Promethearchaeati archaeon | reverse complement strand
ACCCTATCCAGGCCGCCTCCTGGACACTGGAGGAACTTGACAGGAGGAAAGTGAAGCCGCTCATTATCACTAGAAGTACACTCGAAGCAGTCACACCAAAAGGTGGTTCGAAGCACTTCAAGATCATTCTTCCAAGTGACATTGAGGAGTCAGAGCCTGACAGTGGAAAGGAAGCTATCGCATCTATTGAGGTCCTGTACCCTCTTTACGAGGATTCATCATCTGAAGGAAAACTGGAGAACTTCGTGGCTCATTTCAGAGACAGGTATGAGAAACTCAGGAAGCTATTCAAAGCGAGAAAGGATGTTCTTGAAGCAATTACAGTCGAACAAGCTTTGAAATCGCAGAAAGATAACAAAGTAAAAATAATCGGGATAGCAACCTCGAAACGAGTAACAAACAAAGGATCAATAATCATAGAATTTGAGGACCCTACAGGAGCCGTCTCCGCGCTAATATCTGGCAAAGATGAAAAACTATACGACAAAAGTTCACGGGTACTTCTTGACCAAGTTGTCTGTATCGAAGGAGTAACAAAATCGGACAAGGCGATATCAGTTAGGGACCTAACGTGGGCAGATGTTCCCTACGACTACAGACCAAGCAAGGCCGAGGAACAAGTCTATGCAGTCCTCATATCAGACATACACTACGGCAGCACGAAGTTTTTGAAGGACGAGTTTGAAGAATTCATAGGCTGGTTAAGAGGAGAAGGACCGACGGAGGAAGCAGTAGGAATTGCTAAGAAAGTCAAATACCTGATAATCGCAGGTGACCTTGTCGACGGAATCGGTGTATACCCAGGCCAGGAAGAGGAACTCGAAGTTAAGGATATATATGTGCAGTACGAACAACTTGCAGAATACGTAAGGAGGATACCTTTTCGGATTGAAATAATAGCTATTCCTGGGAACCACGACGCCACGCGCTTGTCACTCCCCCAGCCACCTATATTGGAGAAGTACATCAAGCCCATGACCAAATCTTGCAGTAACTTCCACATGCTAGGGAACCCAGCTTTTGTGAAGATACATGGAGTAGGAACAATGATCTATCACGGAAAGATTATCGATAGCATTCTTTCAACCCTACCGGAGATAAGCGAGAAAACTGTAAATCAAGCCCTTCATGAACTCGTGCGGTGTAGACACCTAGCTCCGACGTGGGATCCTGACAATCCAATAACACCGACCAATGAAGACCTACTTGTGGTGGAGAGAATACCAGACATCCTCCATATGGGGCACATTCACATAAACGCCGTATCTCAATATCGAAACATACTCACAGTAAACTCAGGCACGTTCCAGTCTCAAACCTCGTACCAAAAGGCAATGGGCGTTAAACCTACACCAGGTATAATCGAAGTCGTGAACCTAATGACCCTCAAGCCCGCCCAGATCCATTTCTCGAATGAGGCATCATAGAACAGAGAAACCTACTTCAACTACTCTGGCGAGAACCCTTTGGAACATAATTCGACACATTCTTAAGTGCCTCGTCTTCTCCAAGTACCTCTCTAACTTGGTTGCTGGGAACCGAAAGCTTGATCTTCTTGGTTCTTCCATATCGTCCCTTGCTCTCCACTTTGGCGTTGATAATTCCGAGCATGTCTAACTCGTTTACTAGATCGCCGACACGCCTCTGGGTTAACAAATCAAGCCCCAGCTGCGCACACAGTTCCGTATAGACATCAAAAACGCTCCCAGTGATTGCCTCTTCTTCACCATGTATCTCAAGCAGATATATGCTGTAAAGGACCAGCTTCGACTGAAGCGGCAAAGTTCTCAAAGTCTCGGTTACAGTATCAAACTCGATACAGTTCTGAGCAGTACGGACATGTTTCTCACTTACCTTTTGTTCGCCCGCACGTTCACATGACTCTCCTGCAACTCTCAAAAGATCCAAAGCTCTGCGAGCATCGCCGTGCTCCCGAGCCGCGAGCGCAGCACAGAGATTTATGACCCCGTCATCTAGAACACCTTCACGGAAACCAGCGGAAGCACGCTGCCGAAGAATATCTTGCAGCTCGGGAGCAGTATAAGGCGGGAAAACAACCTCCTCTTCACTCAGACTACTTACAACTCGGGGATCAAGATAATCCTTGAATTTGAGGTCGTTGGATATGCCTACTAGGCTCACCCTACCCCGCTTCAAAGATGTGTTAATCCTTGTCAAATCATACAACACGTCATCTCCATCCTTCTTCACAAGCATGTCGACCTCATCGAGAACAATGATGATAAGCACATTCTTGTCACTAGTCTCTTCCACGAACCGGCGGTAGACCTCATCAGTCGGAAGACCAGTAAATGGAACTTCCAGTCCGACTTCTTTGCACAGGTTGGCAAGGACACGGTAGTTCGTATCAACGACTCTGCAGTTCACATAAGCAGTCTTCAAGGCAGGAATGCTTACCTCTGAACTCTTAGTTTTTTCGGACAGATGTTTCAACACATATTTGGCAGCAGCAGTCTTGCCAGTGCCAGTCTTGCCGTAGATGAACACGTTGGATGGAGCCGCTCCTCTCAGAGCAGAACTCAGAATCATACCGAGGCGAGTAATGTGCTCCTCTCTGTGAGGAAGCTCATCAGGAACATAGGTGGGCCTCAGCACATCTCTGTTCCTGAAAATGGTCGGAGATTTCAGAAAAGTGTCGAAGATAGCATCCAGTGAACGTTTCTCACTCGCCACAAACATCAAGCCCTCTCTTCAGCGTCAAGCCAAGTAAGAGAAACATGAGAGTACGACTAATTATAACTTTTGGGTTGAAAGAATTCGAGTAAAATGAAGACATAATCCTCGAATTCAAAAGGACAGTCACGGGTAGATCTAAGAAAGCGGGGGACATTATCGCATAAAGTTCATTCGTAGTAGCTTCCATCATTTAGTAGAGCCCTTGGAGGAGCGCACCCTCTCAGTGCTAACAACCTGACTTTTCACCTTCTCACTTCGCAGAAGATACTCATACCCACCGATACCAGGGCGCCGATCAAGAACACCGTTCACCGGATCCGAGAGACGCTGGAGATAAGTCGAAACGGTACTTCCCCTTAACTTTTGGCCATGAGCCCTCTCGAACTCATCCTGAACGTCATGAGAGGTGAAGGATCCATATCTAAAATGTTTCAACAGGAGGGACTTAACTCTATCAAAAGTACTTGAGAAGCTATTTCGACCCTCTACGGGTTCCCCACGAAACTGACCTCTTCTCTGATCTACGCCCACCACCGGATTGCCCGACGACAATACTTCCGAGATATACTTGCCTATAGAACCAGACAAACTCTCAGGTATCGCCCCGTCAACCGTGACTGTAATCTTACCCCCAGTATCAGGGTCAAAAACCTCAATCTTGATCAAAGTGTTCTTGGGCAACACCAGCTCACCGACAGCAACTCACAAACAATTAGGTATTCACAGCCAAACACATTCACAACTATTAAGCATTACGATAACATTCACAGCGTGAATATGTGAATGGAGTAGCAGATTAGCAAAACATCGTTACAACGAACGCAACAAATCTTACAAAACGCAAGCTAAGCACAGACCCCTATCCAAAAAAAGAACAGGGACAGAAAGCAAACAGAACCACATCGAGAGGCCTTCACAACTGTGAATAGTAATTTCGCAGTTTCAAAGAGCAGATATCACGTCTAGTTTCTCCAGTGGAAACAAAGGGGTTAAAAAGCCGCATTCTGGCGAAAAAAGGCAAAAAACACCTTTAATGAACTCAAATAAAACAGCACATCCATCAGACACTACTGACTTCTCGCAAAAGGTGATTCACAGACCCGATGTGAACTGAGCGATTGGGAGGGACACCAGACCCCTGCATCTCCACTGGAACATTTAGGAGACTATATAAAGCCTTTGATATATATTCAAAACATTAGCTAATACTATCTTAAGTATATGATAACAATCGATAAATACTTAACAACGCAACTATTAGTGAGCCTCTTCCTAGCGGAATCCCAACAAACCCAACAACCCACCTCCTCCAAGCTTCCAGTGGAAATGGTAGGGTCAGCAACAACGCTTGTCATATCTTCTTTTCCATTGTCTCATTCCAACTAGTATCACTCAACACTGGCCCTGCCCACGAGTATTCTGTTTTCTTAGGTAACATTTATATGCCTAATGAGAATTTGTTACATAAGAGAAGATTGCGATGTCGATGGAGGTCGTCTTAGCTAAGATTGCCGAACTCGCCAAACGTAAGGGCTGGGTTAGTAGTGAAGTGACTGACATTGTCTCAGCCTTCGGCATTGATAGAGAAGCGATTGGTCAGGGTTGTCTCAGGTTGGAGGATGTGTACTGTGTTAAGCAGGGCAGGAAGTATGGTCCTTATGGCCCATACTACTATCTGTATGTTCACCGGACTGGCAAGTTGCAGAAAACATACGTTGGTAAACGCGCAGATCAATTGAAAGTTAGGAAAGACGCTGTTGGGTTGCTGAGGAACCTCGAAAGGGAATATAAACGTATATTGAAATTGGAGAGAAAGCTGATGAAGGCTCTGGGGTTGTTGTGATATAGCTCCATGGGGCGTTGCGAGTTTGTGAAAAAGCTTTTCTATGGGTTTTGGTTTCGTCTTAAACCAATTTGATTTTGTTGGGGCGGCGGTGCTTTGATCTTGGCTGGATCGAGGGTTGTGGCATTATGCAACCAGAAAGGTGGCGTTGGAAAAACAACCAGCGCTGTTAACCTAAGTGTTGCACTTAGCACCTTTGCGAAAAAAGTGCTTTTGATCGATTTGGATCCTCAGGCGAATTCTTCTGTGTCTTTCTTTGGCTTTGGCGTTTTCAGTTCTCCCCGTTCAGTATGTGATGTTCTTGTCGATGACAACGTTAGCGTTCGTGAGATCATAAGGCGTAGTGATGAGGGAATCGACATTCTTCCCTCCAATCTGAATCTTGCTGGGGCCGAGCTTGAACTTACTGGGTCTATTGCTGGCGAAACGGCGCTTAGGGACAAGCTTGGTCCGGTTCAGGGTGATTACGACTATGTGTTTATTGATTGTCCTCCTGCATTGAATATTTTCACGATCAATGCTTTGGTTGCTGCTACAGACGTCTTTGTTTGTGTTCAGCCTTCGTTCTTACCGATGGTTGGGACTGAGCAGTTGACGAGGACTGTCAAAATCGTCAGGGACAGGCTTAACAAGCAGTTGAGGATTTCTGGCGTAATTTTGACCATGTGTGATGAACGGAAGATAATCTCTCGTGAGTCGATTAATGAGATCAATCGGTATTTCAGTGACGTTGTGTTTGATTCGCGTATCCGTGTGGACGTTAAGCTCGAAGAGGCGCCGTCTCATACGAAATCTATTTTTAAGTACGCGCCTGATTCACATGGTGCCGAAGATTATATGAATTTAGCCAAGGAGGTAATTAGACGTGTCCAAGGATGATAAGCGCAGGCGGCTAGGTGCAAGTGTTCTTGGAGAACTAGGTAAATTAGCTCGTAGTTATGGTGTTGACAAGATTCCACTTAGGGAAATTGATCTTGATGACTCGAAGTTCCGGACACGATACGACCTTGGCGAGAGGCAAATCACCGATCTGGCCAACTCAATAAAAAGTGAAGGCTTGATCAATCCCATTGTCGTCCGGCGCAAGGATGACTCAAGGTATCAGCTAGTCTCGGGATTTAGGAGAGTTGAGGCATCTCGCAGATTGGGGGAGGAGAGCATCGAGGCCATTGTTGTCAACGTTGACGACGATAAGGCTTTCAGGATTGCCGTTTCGGAGAATCTCAAGAGGAAGAGCCTAACGCCTGTTGAGATTGGCCTCATGTGTGACAGACTTGCTAGAGATGGTAAGTCCTATGATGAGATTGGGCGTTTGATGGGTATTTCCCCTAAACAGATTCAGCGATATATACGTACCTTGAAATTAGGCGAGGAAGTCAGAAGTTCATTGAACAATGGCAAGATTAGTTTCTTTACGGCGCTCGAGATCGGTAAGGTGGACGGCGCTGTCCAGTCCAGTCTATTAAAGCGAATCTTAAAGGAGAACCTGTCTACAAGGGAAGTAGCTAAACTAGTTCAAGGCGTAAGGAAGAATGCAATAAAGAAGAGCGCATTTGAAGACTTACCAAACGTCAACTTCAAGAAAGGACAAATCATAATTAAGTCTGGGGGCGACGATCTAGCAAAGACTCTGAAGGCCCTTCTCCGAGAGGCTGAGAAAGGTACGATACAAAAGGTCATCGGCTAGCGAGTCAGCTGACGTTTCGCGAGAAGATTTATCAGTGCGTATACTTTTTTGTATACGGGTGAGATGCTCGTGTACAAGGAGATTTTTGAGTCCGAGAATGCTCTAGAATCTCTCAGAACTGTCTTTAACGACTCACTTGTAAAGAAACTCCTAAAGAACTCTGGATTAACCAAGATACAGCTAGAGACTCTTCTGATCAACTTCGTCTTTGACGAAATGGTGGGAAAGGATGGAGGAATGTACGACACCAAAGGACGTGCCAGGGTGTTGAAGAAGACGTTTCGGGCTTGGCGGGCGAAGTCCTATCCAAAAGGTGTTTCCAGGGGAGCATTCCGTCGTGTTCTCTTTCAAGCTTGCAGAAACGTAGTTCGGTCCATATACACTCTCTTCTTGCTTGGCTACATAGGTCTACTCGAGACTCCAGGATTGCATTCTTATCTCGAATTGTCTGAGACAGTAACCCAGTACAAGAAGAAAATGGAAGAAAGGCGAGAGGAAGGTCTGCCAGAAAAAGGCCTCGAGCGAGATCCCCTGCGTCTCTTAGAGAAGAGTCTGACCAAAATGATTGATCAATATGCTTTTCCGTTCAATGTTTTAGGCAGGGGGGGAAGTGGAAAATAGCAATCTCTTTGATCCGCTTTGGATTGAGCTTGAGGGAATTGATAAAAGAGTCGTTTGGCATTAGCTCTAATTGGATCTATGGATGGTGAGGGCTAGTTGTTTCAGTTGCCGAGGTCAGAGGACATCAAGAAACTGAGAAAAGAAGCGAGCCTTACTCAGGTTGAACTTGCTAAGCGGGCCAAGGTCAGCCAGTCACTAATAGCCAGAATTGAGTCTGGTACGGTAGATCCACGGGTATCCACACTAAGGAGGATCCTAGAGGTTATAACCGAATCCTATACCGGCAAGTCTCCCCGAGTGACTGTCTCCCAAGTAATGCGTTCGCCCGTAATCTCTGTCGAAGCGTCAGACTCAGTTCGCACGGCCATTGAGTTGATGGAGAAGGATAGCGTGTCTCAGCTACCCGTCATGAAAGGTGACGCGATAGTTGGCACCGTCAGTGAAACCACAGTCGTTCGGCATCTATCTTCCGGTGAAAATGTCTTCAATTCTCGCGTCAATGAGATCATGGATGAGAGTTTAGCTGTGGTGCCGCCCTCTACAGGCGTTGACGAAGCTTATGAGCTGATGTCTAGGGGTTATCCTGCTGTCCTCGTCGTCGATAAGGGAAAAATCGTTGGCATAGTGACCAAGATTGATCTCATAATTCATCGTTCACGCTTCAAAAAGTAGCGCTGAAGGAACTCTTCAGAGAGTATCTTGCGCGTTTCACCGTAGTCTAAGGTACTTATTCCATTGGTGGTCTACCCATTTCTTTAGCTCGTCTACGTCTTTCTTCGTTAGACCCTCGAACCTTCCTTGCGATGCCAGGTAATCTTCGATAGGTGTTCTTTTCGAAGGATCGATCAAGTTCTTGCTTGCGCTCGTTAGCTGTAATCTGCCATTCTGGATCTCGAAAAGTATCCATACTCCAGACATAACTGCTTTACGCCCAATCTCTATGGTCTGACTTCCGTCGTAAAGCCATCCAGTAGGGCAAGGAGTCATCATGTGAATGTATCTCGTTCCTTTGATTTGCTTAGCTTTTGTGACCTTATCGTAGAGATCTTTCGGATATGATGGGCACGCCGTGGCTACGTACTCAATGTCGTGGGCAGCCATTATCATAGGTAGATCCTTTTTGTTCTCTCGTTTTCCGGTTGGTGTAGTCGTCGTCCTCATGCCGTAAGGTGTCGCTCCTGATCGCTGAACTCCTGTATTCATGTATGCCTCATTATCATAACATATGTACAGGAAATTCGTTCCACGCTCAGCGGCTCCTGACAATGCTTGTATTCCGATGTCTGCTGTTCCACCGTCGCCAGCCCATGATAGAACTGTGACGTCCTCAACCCCCCTAGCCTCCAAAGCAGCCTCTACTCCAGATGCCGCAGCCGCGGCTGAGGCAAAGGCTATGTTGAGCGTGGGTATGTCGAGCGCTGAATTTGGATACAACCCTTGAATAACGCTAGTACAGCATGCCGGAACGACGATTATCGTTCTTTTTCCTAGTGCTTTCAAAGTGTATCGGAGTGCAAGCACACCACTGCAACCAGCGCATGAACTATTCCCAGGCAACAGTAGCTCTTCTTCTGGAAATCCTAGAATCATCTCTTATTGCACCTCCTTCTTCAGGTCAAACCACCTTTCTTCTTGTTTCACTTCTCCATGTTCGAGAGTTCTTACGGTTTCTTCGAGGATCGTCTTCTGGTGAACAGGGGTTATGTCTCGGCCTCCAAGTCCTGCGATGAACCCAAGTACAAGTGGCTGCTGTTTCATTCCATATAGCGCAGCCTTTGTTTCTGTAAACGCGGCGCCCCCTGAACCGTATGAGATGTTCCTGTCAAGAACTGCGAATGCTCTGACACGCTCGCCGAGTTCCCTTAGTTCCTCAGATGGAAATGGTCTGAAGACTCTGAGTTTCACTGACCCAACCTTGTACCCGTTATTCCTCAGTTCATCAACAGCCATTCTGGCTTGTGCGGCCAGCGTGCCCATGCTTACCATTACTACTTCAGCGTCATCGCAGCGATACTCTTGGAGCGACCCGCTATAACTTCTTCCAAACTTTCTTTTGAAGTCTTCATCAGCCCTTTTTAGCGCTGTGCTTACACCCTCCATGGATTTATGGGCGAAGTATCTGTGCTCCATGTAAGAAGGAACATCCTCACCCTCGCTTCCATCCATATTTAGGCTGCCTATAGTCATCGGGTTATCAACATCAAGCAGAAGGTGTCTGTTGAAGTCATGAGGTATGAAATCGTCAACGTCTTCTTGTTTTGGAAGCTCTAATGGTTGAGCTGTGTGTGATAATATGAAGCCATCCATGCAGATCATTGAAGGTAATAGGGATTCCTCAGAGATCCTATAAGCTTGGATTGTTGTGTCGAATATCTCCTGATTGTCTTCAACGTAGAATTGGATCCATCCCGTGTCTCTTTGGGATATGGAATCGTTATGATCAACGTGTATGTTCCAAGGTCCAAGTGCTCTGTTCACAACGCACATCACGATGGGGAGCCGCATCATGCTGGTCCAGTGCAGCATCTCATGCATGTAAAGTAATCCATGTGAAGATGTTGCCGTAAAGGTTCTTGCTCCAGCTGCAGATGCCCCTATGCACGCTGCCATAGCAGAGTGCTCTGATTCCACTCGCACGTATTTCGCCTTTAGCTCTCCGTCCTCAATTATCTTGGCTAGCCTCTCTACAATGGTGGTTTGTGGAGTAATAGGATAGGCTGCCACGACCTGTACCCTTGAGTATTTTGCTGCCTCGGCAGCAGTGTAGTTGCCGGTAGTTACAATAGTCCGACCCATTCTTCTAATCACTCTCCCTCTTCATCTCTATCGCCTTAAACTTGCATTCTTTGGCGCAGATGCCGCAGCCCTTGCAGTAGGTATAATCTATTTTGGGGAATCCATCCTCTCCCTTGGATATGGCTGCTTCGGGGCAGAACTGCCAGCATATCATGCATTTCTTGCATTTCTCACAGAGTATTATCGGTTTGAAAGTTCTCCAAAGGCCTGTCTTTCCGCCAGCGCCCTTAGTGGGCTTAGCGTATTCTGTTATCGGCTTCTGAGTTTCTTCAGTTTTCTCTCCCATATGAAAGGACCTCCGTGTTCTCACCGAATGACTGCCCGGGTCTGTGCTAAAGAGACCCTCTCGTATGCTTCCTCTGCTGCCATGAGGTTCCTCTTTCCAGCATCTCCTTTCCACCCTTCAAGTATTGCTGTTCCAATGTCTTTCATGTCTACAAGTCCTGTTGCCCTCGAGAATGCTCCCAATATAGAGGTGTTTACAACGGGCTGACCGGCAACGATTAATCCATGCTTCAAGGCAATGCTAGTCGCGTCGACAGTATATACATTGAAGCTCCCTTCCACTTCCATCTCACCCGGTTTCATAGTCGTATTGACGATCAGGAAAGCATTTTCTTTTGCTCCCTCTAACACGTTTGAGGTTCTCATTAAAGTTGAATCCAACACGATTATCACGTCAGGGTTATAGATCTGGCTGTGAACCAGTACCGGGCTTCTTGATATTCTGGTGAATGCTTTGACTGGTGCTCCTCTTCTTTCAGCTCCGAAGAACGGAAAGGCTTGTGTTCCCCTAAATCCGCTATACATGGCAGCTCTTGCCAACAGCGTGGCTGCGGTTACCGCGCCCTGACCTCCACGGCCATGCCATCTTATCTCCCAGATTCTATTAGACATAATGGTCGCCACTCCCAATAATCGATTTGATAACGATGCAAGAAGTCAATTTCTTCTTCGGGATCAAGACTCTGTTCACTTGCTCACGGCAAGCTCTGAACGGAGTTTCAAAGCTTAATCTCTCTCTAACACCCATTAAAACTATTGGTTTGAAATAAATTATTAGATTATGTCTGTTCAGTTTATTCGAGTAATTGCATTCAAGATACAAATACCCATTTATAGATCTGATGATTTCATTAATATCACAATCCTTTGATATCAGTTCCGAGAATTGCTGCTGATAACGGTTCTGTGCAACACTGGTTTGATTAATCTAGCGCTACTATTGAAGAGGAGTTTTGGTTGAGAGAGGAAACCGTGTCGAGCATGTATAGTAGACTTTTCAAGTTGCCTAGGTTCTCTTGGATAATGGCGCTAGGATTGTCTTTCAGTGCGCTCGCGAGTGCTCTGGTATTCTCTGTCTTTTCGCCATCTAGCGCAGGCCCCCTCTACCAACTTACTTTTTTTGGTGATTTCCTGTCTGGGCTCATCGCCTTCTTCGGGGCTTTCATAATCTCATCAGGTCTGTCCGATCGCATCTTCAAGAGACGAAAATCTAAGATCATGAATCTGAGGAGAACGCTTGGCGTTTCCCTCTTCTCGCTAGCTTTTACTTGTGCCGTGTTTCTAATAGGTTGGATCCTTTATTTTGTATTTTCTATTCCTCTTCTAGTGGATTTCTTCATATTCGCTTTGGCCGCTGGGTTCACTGTTAGGCTACTTGTGGACTTGGTGATTGCAGGTGGTCATTTCTTGATCTCTATTGGAGATTCGATTAGCCAGCCTTTGCTTGAGTCCATTTTGTTTCTAGGGTGGTTTGGGATGCTGTGGTTTCTGCGTTTCCTGCTGCTTGTCCTCGCTGTGGCAGGTGTCTTCGCCGCCTTCACTATTGTATATGTCAAGATTGTTGGTTCGCAGTTAAAAGAATTCACTGGCGTTGATGGTAGGGCCTTCTTCAGTTCTTTTCTAAGTGAGTGGAGCGCTGGAGTAGGAGAAGAATTGGAGAGAATCATCGACAAGAATTCATCAGAAAAGGATTTGAGAATTTCGGCATTCTCCTTCAGAGGCAATAAAGGCAAAATGAAGGCAGCTCTGATCGTGCCATCGATTCACCCAGGCCCATTCAAGGGAATAGGGTCGAGCGACCTTCCAGGTTACTTGATGCGGAGGTTGGAAAAGGATTTCAGTTGCCCTGCAATATGTGCCCATGGACCAAGCACGCACGGGGAGAACCTAGTCAGGTCACGCCAGTGTGAGGATATCTACAAGAAGACGCTAGAGACTCTGGGGCAATGCCGTACATATCGCGATTCAAGCACAGTGCAGAGAGCGTCTGAAGCTGGCATATCGGTCGCTTGCCAGATCTTTGGGGGGTCTGCTCTCTTAGTTAGTAGCTCATCTCCTTCGCTTCCCACAGATGATATCAGTTTCGATGTGGGTGAAAACGCAATAGCTGCAGCTAAGAAGTTTGTCAAAGAGGCGTTCTTCGTAGATTCTCACAGCTGTATAGATCCGAGTAGCGAATATGTCTGGCCCGGTTCAAGAATCAGCAAATTGCTCGTGAAATTGTCCCAAGGAGCTGCTGAAAAAGCTTCGAGGCTGGATAGGCTACCCTTCAAGGTTGGGATAGCCAAGATCAGATCAACTGGCATTTCAAAGGTTGAAGGAATGGGCGAAGAGGGCGTCTCTGCATTAGTCGTTCAGGTTGCCGACAAGAGGAATATATATCTGTTCTTCGATTCAAATAACCTAATATTTGGCTTAAGGAGGATACTCACCGAAGAACTGGTACGAATCGGCTTCGATGAAGTCGAGGTTCTGACGAGCGACACTCATTCAACAAGTGCTCTGACACCTGGCAAAATGGGATATAATCCACTGGGTCTCTCGACCCCTCACGACAAGATAGTCAGTACTGCAATTTCCGTGGCCAGTTTGGCTGTGAAAAACCTTGATGATGCAAGCGTTTGCATTGGCTCACAGGTTGCCAAAGGCGTTAGAATCGCCGGTGAGGAGAACATGCAGAATATTCTAAAAGGAGTGAGAAACTCTCTCAAGGTCGCCAAGAAACTTGCTCCTGTGTCCTTCGGTCTCGCAACCGTGTTGAGTGCTATTCTAGTCTTCCTTTTTTCGCTTTAAGCAACTAAGGTAGCAGAGGGAAATCCTACATGACAAAGATCAACACGTGTCCGTATTGTGGGAAGAAATCGCTCGAGCTGCGAGAATTCGAAACCGCTGTGCCATTCTTTGGGAAGGTGTTAATTATGACATCTCTCTGCGGTTCTTGTGGTTACAAACACAGCGACGTAATCTGTTTGGAGGACCACGGACCCTCAAAACTTGTAGTCAAGGTTTCAAAAGCAGAGGATCTCAAGACAGTGGTGGCACGCTCCAATACCGCTTCGATAGAGATCCCAGAATTGGATCTCAGGTTGGATCCTGCAGGTCAGAGCCAATCGTTCATAACTAACATAGAGGGGATTCTAATGAGATTTGAGGAAGCATTGGAAAAGATAGAAACTCTGAGAAACTCTGCCAAAAAGAGCCAATATGATAGAATACGGCGCAAGATAGAACTTGCCAGAGAAGGGAAATCACCTTTCACTGTCGTCATTCAAGACCCACGAGGCAACAGTACCATAGTCAGAAACTACAAGATTTCTGAGAGTGCTTCGTAAATCAACACTAATAATATCTTGGGAATACGTGCGGTATATGTTGAATAGATAAATTTATTTCTTTGAGTCCGTAGGTATCTTTGGGTTTTTAAAATGGAGGAGGCAAAGCCAAGGTTATCAGCATTAGGTGTCCTCAACGAGTGCGTGGGCAGAAGGATCAGGGTCATTGTAGGAGATAACTTTGGTTATGAAGGAACACTATCTGCTGTGTCAGAGTCCCCTCCGTCTTTGTTCCTTTCTGATGCTGAAGCTATCGTAATCAGAACAACTATTGCTGATCCAGTCCCGAGGATTGTCAGCAAAGAGAGGAGAAGTTCTATATTCGTTAACCTGGATTCTGTCCTAAGAATAGAGATACCCGACTAGCGGGTTAATGCGAATGACTGTCTTTGATCAGATCGCTAGTATGCCGTACCACCTTAGCCACGCTAGTATAACGAGCGATATTAGACCTATCGACAGAATCGTCACCATAACTGGGCTGAATTTTATGCCTTTCATTTCGTCTTGGAAGAACCTTATTAGGCCTGCACCCGTTGCTGGCATGACTCCTTCTTCTCTTCTTCTTGACCTTTTGGACATTTAATTGATCCTCCGGGCACTTCTCCTTACAGGTGAGTGAGGTGGTTGATCGGTTATTAAAGTTATGGTTCAGGTCGTTCTTGTTCTCTGGGCAAAGAAGAAAGGTTAAATTATGCATTTGAAAATTATGTCATATACGACAAAGCATGAATCTATCGGAGGGTGCAATGGTTTTGGAGAGTGAATCTGCAGAGCAGATCTATTCGAAGATCAGAGGCCTAATACGCGAGCATCATAAATGGTTTAATGCCAGTATACCTTTGATAGCGAGCGAGAATGTTCCAAGTCCCTCGATTCGCGCTGCTGTTGCTTCAGACTTTGGCAACCGGTACGCTGAAGGCTGGCCTGGAGAGTAAATGCTCGGTCTCGTTCCTTCTGAGCATTTTCCAGATAGCGAGTCTACGCCGGTTGCAGGTATATTGATCAAGTTGAGCTGATTTGTAGCAGCCTTGCCAGAAAACTGTTCAGGGCTGAGTTTGCTGATGTTAGACCTATCTCTGGTGTCGTGGCCAATTTGGCTGTTTATACGGCTTTCACGGAGCCTGGAGATCGAATGATGGCATTACCAATTCCTGATGGTGGTCACATTAGCCATGCTAAGAAGGCCCTCAACGGAACGGCGGGAGCAGTTCATGGACTCAAAGTTCGATACTTCGAGTATGATGAGAAAGAATTGAATATCGACGTTGATAAAAGTATCAAGAGGATCAGGAGAATGATCAAAAAGGGGAAGGCGGTCACCCTATTCATGTTTGGTGCGAGTGTCTTTCCCTTTCCTCATCCAGTCAAGGACTTCCGGGATATTGCTGACGAAATGGGGGCATTCATTTCTTATGATGGCGCCCATGTTGCCGGTTTGATTGCAGGTGGATTCTTTCAAGATCCTCTAAGAGAAGGCGCTGACGTTCTTTCCATGAGCACCCACAAGACTCTGCCCGGACCGCAGGGTGGACTTCTAGTTTCGTGGGAGAAGTATAGCGATCGAATTAAGAAAGCGGTCTTTCCTGGGTTAACTAGTAACCATCATTTGAATAGCGTAGCTGGCAAAGCCATAGCTTTCGCTGAGATGCTGAAATATGGTAAAGAGTACGCCAGCCAGATAATAGCCAATGCTAAAGCACTTGGTCAAGCTCTCTATGAAGAAGGATTCAAAGTTCTTGCAGAGCATAAAGGGTTTACTGAATCTCACACGATCTTGATTGATGTGTCAGGCACCCCTCTTAAGAATGGGCGTGCATGTGAGGAGGCGCTGGAGTCTGCCAATATCATTGTAAACAGGAATCTCTTACCATGGGACATAAGAGAAGGTCGCAACTACTTGGCGCCTGGGGGGATCCGTTTGGGCACGAGTGAAGTTACTAAGATCGGCATGAAAGAATCAGACATGAAGGAAATAGCATCTTTGATGAAACGTGTTGTTATAGGCCAAGATGATCCCAGTACTGTAGGTCGGGACGTAGAGGCGTTCAGGCAATCTTTTAAGAAGGTTAAATATTGTTTTGAATCGCGAGCTGACGCTTACGAGTACTTCGATATTGAATGACACGAGGAGAAGAGTCAAGACTATAGCTTTTAAATAGATTTAGACATTCTTTATGTACTGTAGGACGATACAAGGTTTGTTTTTCAGCTCTGATAGAGGAGAGCTGCCGAGCATTGTTCCCTACTGTTGCATAGGAGGTCTGAGAATGCCCAAGGTTCAGGAAGTAATGACTGCGAACGCGATCTCAATAGAGGTGCCAGGCAGGAGAAAAGATGCCATCGATCTAATGGTTAGCCACGAATTAACATGGTTGCCTGTTGTGAAGAAAGGTACCAAACAACTTGTAGGCGTGGTGTCTCGTTCGGATTTGATGAGCAAACCAGATGAGGATCAGCTAGCGCTTCTTATGAAAAGAGATCCTGTTACTGTGTCTCCCCACGACGACATTAAACACGCCGTTGAACTCATCATGGATAATAACGTTACTAGACTGCCAGTTGCTTCGTCCAAGATGGAACTCATTGGAACATTAACAGTCACGAATATCGTCCACAAAGTGGTCATTGAGGTAGATAAAACAAAGATAATCAAGCCTTACGTCGAACGAACGCTCATATGTGTATGGGGAGGAACCCCTCTTCCTGTAGCCTATCGCATAATGAAACTCTCAAACAACAAAGCGCTCCCCGTTCTAGACGACGAAGGAGAATTAGTGGGAATCATCTCTGAGGCAGATTTCCTGTCAGTCAGCGAAGAAGTTCATGAGGAAAGAGTGGCGAAAACCACCGCTGATAGCGAAGGCACAGACTGGGATTGGGATACTTCTGACAGAATAATAATTGCAAAGAAGAAGTTGAGAATACCCAAGAAACCTGTAAGAGATGTAATGGTCAAGGATGTTGAGACCACGGTTGAACAGGCGAGTGTAGCGGAATGCGCTCTCAAAATGAAACGATTTGCTATAGATCAGTTGCCTGTATTAGATGCCAAAGGTTCCTTGGTTGGTATGGTGAGAGACGTGGACATGCTAAGATCCTTAGTATAACAGGTTGACAGCACATTGAATTAGTTTGTTAAATTGAATTCTGTCAGCCTCTTTTGAACAGGAGTTTTGCCCTCAAATACCGACTTGAGATTCTGCTCGATCATCTCCATTCTCTCATTAAAGACTGCGCCGACATCGTAGTTTCTGATCATTTCTGTTGCTAGATCGAAATATTTCGTCACTGTATTCTTGGATACTGTGGTTAGAATCTTGCCCCCGCACCTGAGACAGTGACCCACCAGAGGCACTCGTCTGTACTTTGCGTTGCATTGCACACATCTGAACTTTTGTGAGGTAAAGGCTCTGAGACATCCAAGCAAGTCAGGTATTAGGTGTGTCTGAAGTACCCTTCTTGCAACATCTGAAGCATCAACCGCTCTTATTCTTGCCGCTAATCCCAACTGTGCTCTTATTTTTGATTGCGTGGTCTTCTGAAGTACATATGAACTTCTCCTTGCTCCGCTCGCTATTCCATTCGTGAAATGAGAGAAGTGAAATCCCTCATATTGTTCTGGTTTCCCAAGTCTATTGGACACGACCTCAATCACACTTTCTACTTCCTTAGGATCTGCGCCCTCAAGGGTCTTTCGATAGAACTCAACTGGGTAACTCGACATCAAATCGAAGTTATATGCCTCATCATCGACTTCTTCAGGGTCGATGGTGGTGGTGATGATGAGGGGCGCATCCATCATTCCTCCTCTGCTACTAGGTAGATGCGACTTTGAGAAATTGATTAGCGCGTCCAATGCCAACATTATTGAGTCTTCATCACCATCACAGTTTCTTCTTTTCGCAGCATGCCAATACGGGTGTGCAAAGCAAACGGAGGTTCTCGTGAATCCGACTATTCTTCCTATCACTCCTACCGACGTATGAGGAGCTAGACCCACTACCAAATGGCCCAAAAGATCCTGCAGCGAATCAGTTCTGTAGAAAGGCTTTAAGTCATAGACTTTTGTCAAGAGTTCGTCTACAAACTTTGATGCTCTCAGGAGATATTGTCCACATGCCTCTGGTATGATTATATCCTGGATCTTGAGTTCAATTATTTGGTTCTCATTTTCGAGTTTGTTTCCACAATAATCTGTGCCATATCCGAGCTCAGTCAACCGCTTGACACTTGCATTAGCTTCTTTTGCTGTGAAGTGAGTGAGAGGCGCATCAGTTGCATCATATCTCGTAGTTCCATCTTTGAAGACGTACAATGAGTATTTTGCTCTGAGAATAGCTTTTTCCAGAAGTTCAGGTTCCTTATTTTTGCTTGTCAGTCCTCGTACGCCCTTGACTTCTCTTTGGGATACCCCAGTCTTCGTCAAGGCATTCGTGAACAGTCCGTGAATGTCAATTTCCCTTTTCTGATAAGATCTGGTAATTCCGCTACACTTCGGGCAAACATCCTCTTCGGTCATCATCCCGCACCTTGAGCACGTTTTCACAACGATTGTAGGGCTTCCACAGTTCTGGCATTTGCGATGTAGCGACTCCTCGCCGCAATGAAGGCATTTTCTTCTAACTAGTTCAACTTCGATAGATTTCTTTTCGGCTGCCTTGTTTATGCTCCTGCCTTTCCCACCTTCCAAGCCAATAGGGAATAATCCATGGACTGGAGGTTTCATTTTTCTTTCTTTGGCCTTTTCTGGTCTTCCCATTCTGGCACCTATGTAGATCGGGGCTTTCTTCCTAAAAGTGAGTCCCGAGTAATCTCTAATCACTTCGTACACGTCATCGCTTTGTGTGCATTTCGTGGTCTCTTTGAATACACCCATCGATTCTAGCAGTATCAAGTGATTCTCAAACATTCGGATTCGATTCGGTAAGAATTGAAACGGGATACCAAGTTTTTCGAGTATCTGGATGACGTTTTCGTCTCCGACCAGATCCAAGGACTGTCTACCCTCTTCTAACCTAAGAGTACCAGTCCTTATCGATTGCCGCAACAACATTAGCTCGTCTACATTTATGTCATGCCAAAAATACGTGAATCTTGGGTGGATAGGCACTCCCAATACTCTTGATAGTTTTATAGTTTCATAAGCGTCGGGTTTCACTGATAGAGGCTGAGAGAGCAGTTTGTGGAACCTTTCCTCCGTGATTCCTAGTAGTTCATTGATCTTGTGGGAATTCTCCAGAAAGTTGATCCTTATTGATTCAATGACTTCTTCTATCCACCATTCTTCACAATAACCTGACTGAACGAGGGGATGATTGTTCTCCAAGAACTCTCCATAAGCGACTAACATGTCACCCAAGAAGATTATCTTCGCGACCTTTCCGATGCAATCTTGTCCTTCCTTTCGATCAGCTATCACTCTTACACTTCCATCAGTTAACTTAACAATCGGGCCTTCGATGCTGTCGACTGGAAGCGCTATTGCTGCTTTTCCAGGTCGCTCAACCGCAAGTTGCGTACCTGGCACGATGAAATCATCCAGTATCAACATCGTTGCTGGGTTAAGCCCAATAGCTGCCAATCCAGTGTTTCGTGATCTACCGTACCTAAGTCTGAACCCTCCGACTCTTGAGGGGTACGAGAAAACAGGTCTTCCTGCGATGACTTCTGACAGATACTTGGAATTCGGACTTATGGCTCCTTTGTGGTCACCCTTAATAGTCTTGTCCTTAGTTCTCAGACTGCCCAGCCACTCCCAGCCCTCCTCACCGATCTTGTCGATTATTTTCTTTAACTTGGGGGCCTTCGAGATTATTCCATCATTAAGAACAAGTATCGCTCCTCCCCGCAGCTTATTGGTTTCAATTCGTGGAAGGTCGCGATGGCCCGAAACTTCAAGTTGCTCTGTAGGTTCCCCCGTTACTTCAATCGGCAGATTCTTGACAGCCTTTCTTATTTCGTCAGAATCTGAAGGATACTGAAGATGTGTTATTTGTCTCCTGTAAAGTTCGACTTCTTCGACGAATCGTTCTATTTCGTCCTCATTAGGCTTATATCTATCCAGATGAAGCAACCGTCTAACGAAGTCCCCTACTAGTACTGTTTGCGCTGCTTCTGTTCCTCCTGCGGCGCGAATAGGACTAGCAAAGTATATCGCTAAGTAACTGCCGCCATCAAAATTGCTTTTGATTTTTACACCTGCGATCCCTTCGATTGGGCTTGTTGTAACTCCTTCATTTAGAATCGCTAGGGCCGTTCTAACTGCCTGTTCGGCTGCTTTTTCATCATCACCGGGTTTTCCAAATTTGCCATACACTACTTCCTCGGCAATCTTGAAAGCCACTTCTTCTCGAGACAGTCTGGTGCTCAACTCTCTTATCCTGTGTGCCACCGATTCTGGCCCAACAAGACTCTCTACTCGAGCAGGCAGGTCATGAGCTCTCGCTATCTCTGGTTTGTCAGACGGGTCTAGTCCCACTGCCCGTGCCATCTCAGCGATTTCGTACGCTCTTTTTATATTTCGATCTAGCGATTCGAAATACTCTTTCATGTTGGGGCTTGCCTGAGTCATATAGCACACCATCAGTTTGGGTCCAGAAGCAAAGTCAGAATGTCGGTGCCTTTGTACAACTAATCTATCTTGTAATTCCCATTCTTAATACTGTTGCTGACCAAGTCGTTATTCATTGATCGGCATTACGGATACAGATTTTGTAAGAACAAGCATTTCGCGCAATTTCGACTTTCATTCTTGCACATGGTTAATGGGTCAAATGCTCCCAAGAGATACGAAGGAGGGATCTCCTTTCTATAAACATTTTACGGCCTAAGTGGCTTGCCTGCCTGCTTTGTCGTTTCTGCCAAATTGATCAGTCTCTCGTTTCTCATATCAATCTGATGTTTGGAAACTTCACTGAACAACCTGGTCGTGCAATCGATGTCGATCTCTTTTCTTTCAACTAGCATTTCAAATAGCAATTTGTATTTGCCAATTTCTTCCTCGAATATTCTTCTAGTAAGAGCTTCATATTCCTTTATTGAATGCAACGCTGGTGTTTCAAAAAGGTCAATTCTACGATTGATTACGTCAGATACTGGGTCCCATCTAAAGATATCGACTAACTGGACTGAACTCGACGAGAAATTGATCCCGTTGTCTTTTTCCAGGTCTTCTTTTACCTCACATATTCTGACAACTTTGCGCTTCTTAATATGTTCACTACGTGAACCAAGTTTTTTCATATGCATGATTATTCCTATTTGGCGAAGACAGATTGGAGGCACGTTGTGATGGATAACCCACCTTACAAAGGCCTGCTCAGGTGAGTCAGCATGGCATGTCTGTAGACCTGTCAAACCTGCAGATAACGCATGAAACATGGCTTTGCTGTGTGAGGCAGTCTGGATCTCACCGAGGTAGATAAGATCAGGTGTTCTATGCAACAATGAGATAATCTCCCTACTTTTGCTTCGCAGTCTTCTTCTTTCTTCAAATGGTTCAACTCTGAGTCGCACTTGGTGTTTCCCAAATTCCCTTTGTGGGATACTTTCAAGCGCGTCTTCGATGGTTATCTTCCTCCAAGAAGAAGGAGTTAGAAGGTCAAGTGCGTTTATCATTGTAGTCTTCCCTGACCCAGGTTCTCCCACTGCGACTATGTTTATTTTTCTAAGGATACAGAAGTAAAGATAAGCCGCGGCTTCAGATGAAATTGTTCCGTTTTCTACTAAAGCAGCTAAGGAGAGGTGACTTCTTTCCAACTTTCTTATGTCGAGGTGGAACCCATCTGCCGCCAATGGTGAGATATCAAGAGATGCTCTCACCGTGAATCTTCTGGTAGAGATCTCGGTTTTGATAGAAGGATTCAGGCGATCAAGTCGAAACCCACTCTCAGATCTCAATCTTGTTTCAACTTTTTTGAGCTCGGAGAAGGCAGGTATTACATTGGTCTTGCAACGACCCCATTTGCGATGGTCTAAGTAAATAGGCGCACCAGGTTGATCGATGAAGAACTCTTCGACGTTGTCGTCTATTAGGAAGGCTGATATTGATCCTATGCCTATCGATTCGTAGCAACTTAGCTCCGCTAATGATGAGGAGAGTTCCTGAGGTAGTTCTGGATACCTTTGTCGTGTTATTTTTGATGCTTCTTGGTTCCTAATTTGCAGGAGTTCGTCCAAGCTCAGAAGCCTGGTGGACTTTGGGGTAACTTGAGGCACGTTCCTAATCTGGGACGTTACCTCTGCAACAATTCCATTTAACATACTATCCCCATTTGCCAGAGAAGTCACCGAATATACGTTCTCCCCATGACCAGCGTCAACTAGTATACTTGCTTTGTATGGGCCAAAAGCATATTCTTCTGCCTGATGAAAGTCTCCTATCGATTCAGAGCTGTAAGTTTGAGGCGTTCGAGGGACAATCATTGGCCGGAAGAAATAGCTGTAGATGATCTCACGGTCGTTCTCATTGTAGTTCAACTTAAGCTGCAAGAATCTGGACATCAAAGTGGTGTTGACCAAGATTCGTCTAAGGCCTTCGAGGAAGTTCAGGTAAGTTTTCCTGCATGATATGCATACTTGTCTTCCTCCAGACCATGAACGTTTCTCGGCTAAAAGATAAATGTAAGCTTTGATGGGATCGCTGCTAAGGAAGTTATCGCTCTTTATTTTCTGAATGAATTCTGCCCAGTTCTTCGAGCATAGAGTGGGATTCTGGCATTTTGGCCGGAAGACTCTCTTTTCCAGATCATCCACTTCTTTGTGAATTCTCATTACAACTTCAGATATCTCTCTGATCATCTTGACCTGTTCATGTGTATAGACTCTACTGAGAATGGGAGAGACTATAGAGATCTCGCCAATCCGCCCGTCTACGTCTCTCTCCACAAAGTAGTTCACTACACGACTCATACAGGCCGGATTAGCGCATAGATCAGGCGTTCTGCCATTTCCAGTACACAGTTCATCTTCAGGTTTCTTGCACAACAGAGACAACTTGTTTTCAGACTGGATGCGCTCTCTTGCATTTACTTGATTCTTAATTATCATTTTGCAAGATCTATATTGATTTGGCAACTCTATTCGTCTCTCAGTAATTCGTCTAGGTTATCAAAAACAGCCTTCTCTATTATTTGGGATGAGACTGGCGTGTTTTTTCAGAAGAGAACAGAAGTGATCTCGAAGACTGTACTCGGCAGTTCCTGTGGCTTTGGCGAGTATTTTCTGCGTTAGAACAGGTTTCATCCGTTTAGTTTCAGAGAGTCTTCTGTCTGCCGCATACACCGCTGAAACAGCCAGTATGAAAGGATTTCGACCACCTCTTGCTGACTGGCTTAATCCCTTAAGGATCGAAAGAGCTATAGACGATGCACTGAATCTGTATTCCTCAGTGTCCATATCTGTCTCGCGCAGTCTGTGTTGCACTTCTGGTTGGGCTACAACGCTAGAAACGATCCTGTTTAGGTATTCTTCACTTCTTCTCACGTGCACGTTTATACCGAGTCTGCTCTGAAGTTTCGGTAACTCTCTTACAATGCTTCTTACACTTGCTCTGTGGCCGAGACCCCTAAAGATTTCTGCGAGTTCTTGAATCGTTATAGGGGCGCAGTCTTTGAACTCTCTTATCGCTATAAAAAGACACGCTGACACTGTAATGAGTCTGTTACCTGTGTCTGCAGAGGTCTTTGACGACGTGATCTTTCTGTAATAATAGGCTGCCCTGTTTCTCACATTTTCGGAGAGACGCAGCAAAACAGAAACTCTATTTAAGACTCTAAGTGCATTATAATCAGTTTCCTTATTTTCCGTTCGAGACTTGAGGTCATAATGGTATTTCAACCTTCGAAACAAGGCTTGTCTGTTAGACGATAGTGGCTCACCTTGAGAGTCATAGAAATAACCCTTGTTATGATAGTCAATATAGCTGCCTAAGCTGTCGATTATGTGCAGTCTCTTCCCTGGCGAAGAATGAGACCTCTCGCCGTTGCTAAGGCTCTCAATTGAAAATGAATTTGTTCTGCATTCTGATTGCGCAAGCCCTGGGAGAACAACAAGCCCGCAGGTACTGCACACGTATTCCCCATTCTCGAAGACAATTTCGCCATCACATTCAGCACATTTTCCACTATGATCTAGGAGTTCACTTCCCAATCTGCTATTACACCATTATACCGCTTAGCAAAAGGTCTTGCTAATTCATTTCGGGGAAAAGAAGTCAAATCAAACTTACAGTCAATCACTTTTGTAGCAGTGTATGTGAAAGGGAGAGTCAACTGCCAACTGGCAATTTAGTGATTTCGGTCTGGGAATACAAGCGCAAGCCGTATAATGCAAGTCACACATGAAGCAATATGGAAATACAGAGCGGTTAAGTAGGAATTCAAGGGATATTATTTATAGATGAGGGTACTTTCTCATCTCTAAGGAGGTATCTTGATGCCAGAAGATGTCGCTGGAAGAAACTTCTTCAAGGAGTTGGCTTCCCTTGTAGGCTCAACAGTCACTGTAACAACAACAGACGGCAAGACGTTTATGGGCGAAATGAAAGGTTATGATCCAAACTCACTCAGCGTATGCTTGGGAAGCGCCAGAGATGGTGAAGGAAAGGGCTTCCATAGGCTGATTGTCAATGGCTCAATAGTAGGAGAAATAGTCAAAGCTGAGGAGCCATTCGACTTAAGAACTCTTGCAAGTGAGATCCAAAGAATCTTTCCACCGGGTGAAGTGAAATATCTTGAAGAAGCTCGGGTCATACAAGTTCTCGACAAGATCAAGGTCACCGAGGCTGGCGTTGAAGGTTCGGGGCCTCTTACAGAGAGAGTGAAGATGATCTACGATAAGTTTGTACAAGAGAGAGGAAAGAAATAGAGGAGTAGCAGGTCCGATCTCAAAGAGGCAGCGCAACCGCCTCATTTTTCAAAGGGTCTTCGACGTTCTTGTACGCCGACCTCTCCCTGTCTGTTTAGCTGCTATTAGCCCTACCTTCGCTCCGGGCGGCGCATTTCTGGACACTGTAGTGGGTGCTCCTTCGTGCTGGTGTTGCCCGCCACCATGAGGATGGCATACTGCGTTCATAGCAACTCCCCTTACTATAGGCCACTTCCAAGCTTTCGAACGAGCTAGATGATACTTCTTGCCAGCCTTAACAAAGGGTTTCTCTACCCTTCCTGCACCAGCTACGATACCAATTGTAGCCCTGCATGGCGGGCTGAAGTTCTTCATTGCTCCAGAGGGAAGCTGGACGAGGGTTCCTGTCGCAGTGTGAGTGATTATAGTTCCATAAGTTCCTGAAGATCTGATGTATTTGCCGCCATCGCCAGGTTCCCCTTCAATATTGAAGATAGGGGTTCCCTCAGGTATTGCGGAAAGAGGTGAAATATCGCCTTCTGTAGGAGACGATTTTCCAATCACAATTTCCTGATCTAATCGCATGCCCTCACATGCGGGCAGAAGCGCCTGAGTTCCGTCGTTGAACCTAACATCCGCAACAGGCGCGCCTCTTCCTGGATCATGAAGAATATCCTTCACGTAACCTCTAATATAGGATCCTTCTCTTGCACGCAGAGGTGGGTACTTAGCCTCACCAATGTGTCTCTTGCTCGGCGCGCGGAATGTTGAAGTTCCTCTGCCCTTTCGTTGAACAAGTATTCTTTTTCCCATATCGATACACCGTCAGACCAGACTGACTTACACTCAAAACACTCCAAGTCTAGTAGCTACATCGCTTGCTTTAAATTCAGGGCTTAGAGTGATGTAAGCTTTCTTCTCCCCTGTAGGAAGAATCGCCGTGTTCACGCTGACAACTTTGACTTCATAGAGTTTTTCAATCGCTCTGCGAATCACGTGTTTGTTAGCCTTTCGCGAAACGATGAAGACTAGTTTGTTTTCACGCTCGATAACTTCGAGCGCTGCCTCTGTGATGACTGGTCTTAATACCACAAGAGTTTCATTGCTCATTGAGATCCCTCAGGGCTTAGCCAATTAAGAGTCTTCAATATGTTCAGTGCCGACTCCGACCAGATAGCAAGCCTCCCGGGGTGCGTGCCAGGCGCCAAATCTTCCACTCCCAGATTTGACACGGAAACGACATCGACGCCAAGATTTCTTGCCGCCTTTGCTATAGGTCCCATCTTTCCCACTATAATCAAAGGACCACGAGGCGTCTTATACTTTCTTCCCCTTTTCTTGCCTGCCCCACTCCTCACTCTCTTGCCGTTTAGAACGCGCGTCATGTCAGGTCCTACGCCTAACTTGGTTAGCGCCAGCCTTGCTTCTCGAGACAAAGCTATGTCCTCAACATCATCAACACAGACTATTGGTAGCGCCTTGATCTTCGCATCAACTAGGTGCCCCCGCTTCTTCACTGCTTCCAGCTCACTCGTAAGGGCAATCGCAGATCTCAAAGCAAGCCGGCGTTCCTTCCTATTTATCAGTTCCCTCACACGCTTCTCGACTAGTGGAGGATGGGCTAGCCTGCCACCTACAGTCATGGGGGCAAATGCTCCGGCGCTAGCTTCAGGGTAGGAACTTCCTCTTCTTCTAGGTACTCTAGCCAAGTGCATACCAGGTCCGCGTGAGTAGGCCGTATTTCTCTTTCCTGCCATAGGGTCAACCCCGTGACGGTGAAACCTGGAGGAAATCGAAGCTAAAACAGCCCTCTGTATTACGTCGGGTCTCGGAGGCGCATCAAAGACTTCCGGAAGCTCAATTTTCCTTACGGTATTGCCCTCAAGATCTAGAACTTGTATCGTTTTTGCCATGGATTCTCCCCACTACACTCTATTTCTTAGGTGTATTGTAGATGTGTAAAATCTGTGGCGTTCCCTCCGGTGCTTTCTGACCAGATCTAATAGGTTGCCTTAGTCTGATCAGTCGCCTTACCTCACCAGGCACAGAGCCTTGGAGCAAGAGGTAGTCACCTTTGACCACACCGTATCTGTTGATTCCACCCTTTGCCGTGATCTCTTCTCCTCTGTCTCCCAACTTCAAAATTCGTTTGTTGAACTCAACACGGTGATGGTACCCCATCTGCCCAGCTCTTGGAATCGTATACATAACACTGTGCGGACTAATCGGTCCAAGTGTGCCCACGCCACGGACTGTTTTCCTAGATTTCTTTTGGAGAACCTTGACGTTCCACTTTTTCACAGGGCCTTGATATCCTTTACCTTTCGAGACGGCGATTACATCAATGACGTTGCCCTCCTTGAAGACATCACGAATTCTGATCTCTTTGCCGAGGATATTTCTTGCGTATTTGAATCGATCTGGGATCGAGCCGCCTCCCACCTCAACCTCTGCGACCACTGGTTTCTTTGAGGACACTCCAGCCAATCTAGGTTGAGTATGGACCAGTAACCTAATTCTATTCGCCCTGTTCAAACCTTTCTCCAGTTTCCCAAGTTTCTCGTCGGTCTTGGCGTCGGAGGGCATCGGAGAATTGCGCGACAAATCTTTACTCAGATTCTTGGACCAGACTTCATGTATGCACTTCAACCCATAAGGAGTGTCTGTGTAGGCTCTTATTCCACAAGCGACTAAAGGAGGGCAGTCTATGATGGTAGCTGGAACCTCCACCTCGCGCCCTCGCAATGGGCTGTGTGGAGCGCTGTCCACCAGTATAACGTGGGTCATACCAGCCTTGTAGCCAGAAAAACCCAATGCTAAGGGTTCACCAATTCGTGTTGGCCAACTTCTAATCCGTCCCCAGGGATTGGTTGCCCTCTTACGAGGGAGATACGCGAGTGAACCATGATGAGGGGCGTGTTGCTTTCTATGTCCCACGACGGGAACCTCCTGTGGCAAGTAGTTTTGTCTATAGGAGAAATCGAAGTGTCGATTTCTTTTTTGCTTCTGTCCTCCGTATTGATAACACGAGGTAAGATGAGATTGATATCTTTCTTGAGGTTGGGTGTACCCATTAACTCGTGGGTCTTATGAATCTTACGTCTGCATTATGTATTAGTAGATTGGTAATAGCGAGTGTTGCGTGGATCGCTTCTTCCGTTCTTATGCTTAGAGTTCCCTGACTGGGAACTGTATTCAAGAAATAATCTGCTATGCTCTGATCCAGTCCTTCTCTTGCAAGTATTTCTTTCAGTCCTTCTTTTGGAGAGCCAAAGGCTATTAAAATCTTTCTCGATTTCTTCAGTCTACCCTCAATTTCCGTAATAAGATCGCCTATTCGCGAGCCCAGCCTAGACGTGAGAATATGCAAGTCATGACTTCTCTCTCTTATGAATTGCCCGATGGGTTGACTTGACTCAACCACCTTGTATCCCCAATATTCATAAATCTCAGATGAATCTACCAGTTCTAATCGCAACTCTTTGTCTCCGTACTTCCTTACTCGGAACGTTCTTCTTCCTTTCGTCAGTCTCTCTGAACTTCTTAATGGTCTTTCCATTCCTATATCGACAAGTGACCCGTTGTTATCATGACTAACAACAACACCTTCACGGATCTCTTCATTCTGCAGTTCTGCTATCCGTCTATGCGTTGGGTGATGAGGAGTATTCAAAGGCGGAAGCGTGCCTACATATTTCAATAAGGGCGATAGAGGGAACAACTTCTTTCTGAGATACTGCGGTGTCTCCATGTAACAGAGAACTTGCGAAATGAATTTCATGTCTTCTCGTTGTTTTCCGTAATCTTGGTCTGGATAAATGATGACCTCATTAACACAGTAAATAGCCAAAGCACGGGCCACCTGGCCGATTTTGTAGGTTTTCAACTGGAGACCTGGGACATCTGAAATCATCGATGCGGGTATTGCTATCGAGAATCTGGGAACTCTCATTACACATTCCCTGTTGGTTTTCACTACAGTCTCTTAGGGCGCGTGCATTTCTTCTAGAAATATGAAGAGCTCGGCCTAGCTTAGGTCAAATGCCTAGTTCTCCGAGAAACAAGATATATTGCTATCCCAAGAACTGAAATTGCAGAAGAAGTGAGAAGGATGTATGGAAATACGGTTAGTGGAAGCACCTGGAACTTCTCAACTAGCCATAGAACCAGTTGCCTGAGCAGAGCCTGATTATTCTCAACGCCTAGGTAAGTGTTGTTGAACATGGATGCCGAACCGCACAGTACACTTCGGTGAACCCCATCGTTGACTAATAGAAGCCAGTAATGCGAACTTGAGTCAGATGGTGCCGACCCCAAACCAAGAAAACTTGGATCGCTGGGGCTTGTGATGTTTAAGCTGCATGATATCGTTACTACATTCAGAATGCCATTGAATATCGAGAGGCCTGATTGAAACCTTGAACTATTCACTCTAACCGCGAAACTGATATTATTGTAGACTCTCGTTTGCCAATCGCTCGTCGCATTGCCAATGGATATGGCATCTTTGCCGAATGACACGCCGTGAATATTGCTCTCATTGAGTACCCCGTTCAGAACAGACGATGAGTTACCCGTGCCTCCGCCGTAATAATCAGACAGTAGGAAGAGCGAATGTCTGCTTTCAGCAAACTGCTTGAATATTGTGGCGTTGGGGATGGAGGATGCGTTAGGGATACTTGCAATCACTAAGTCAATGCCTTTCAGATCATTCTCTGAAACCGCACTGCCTTTGACGGTCATATTGAGACCCAAACCTCTATCAGGGTTGGTCTCCCGCAAGTAAGTCTCAACGAAGCTGAAGTTCTCGCTTCCACCAAACGTTCTGTCGTTTCCAAGAATGAGCAAAACTCTTATTGAACTTCGATCACTTTGGACGTCTTGAGCTGAAACGATCGGCGAAGCAAACGCCAATGATATAATCAAGCACAAAAGCAGAACTGTGATTGAAGCGCTTTTTCCGCGCATTCTGAGTTACATCTCCTGCTTCTCAATCTAGAAGGATGTTTTAAAAATGTTCTTGTTCCTAGCGGTGCCATTGTATCAGATTCTGATTGATGTAACTGGTTCATATAATTTGCCTTTCTGCGAAAGAGACTAGTTGCTACCGAGTCAGACGAATTTCACTGTTTCATGGCTCAAAGCCATTTTCGGGCACGAGTCGAGCCTTTTTCGCTTTTTGAGCACCCTTTTCATTCTATGGTGGCGTGGCGTGCCTTTAGGTCTTCCTCTTTCTTGCCGAGCCGGTGCATCAATTCAGCTATAACTCCATCCAAAAAAACCATGGTCGCTATCTCAAATTGGGTTCCGAGCGGAGCAAGAGGCTCGTGTTCGCCAACTATCTGCCTGGAAACGTAGTCTTCCTGTCGTGCCATTTTGGTTCTACCTACGACGACTGCAACTTGGTCTGCTAAGCGCCCAAGCGGGGAGTCGGGGTACGAGGTTATTGCCACAATTCTTGCCTCTCTGCGTTCCTTCGCGATCTTCGAAGATATCACAACAAGACGCGTAGTTCCAGAACCTGATATCGCAATCACGACGTCGCCAGGACCAAGTATTGGGGCGATTGTCTCGCCAGTTACGTAAACTTGGTAGCCCAAGTGCATTAGTCGCATTGCGAAAGCTTTGCCGACAAGCCCAGATCGCCCAGCGCCTACCACTAGAATCTTCTTGTCTCGAGCTTCCATAAGCGTTTCGATGATAGCCTCAACTTGTTCTGGAATCAAGAGGTCTGAGGCTTTCTTGACAGACTCTATTATCTCGTTCATGGCTCTCGTTACGACACTCGTTTTATCTTCTTTTGGCATGAAACCAACTCACTCAGGCTCCATAGGGTTTTCGAACATGCTTACCCCAAGAGTCACGTTATCCGCCATGAGCTATGGGCATCAAGGTCACTTCATCCTCCTCCGACAATACTGTGTCTATTCCTTCGAGCACATTCATATCTACGTCATTAATCAATATTAATATGTCATTTCTCACTGATTTATTGTCTTCTTCGAACAAGAAGGTTGTTATCCTTTTGCTGTAGGTTGTCAGAATCAGTCTCAAGAGGTCTCCTACTGTTGCTTCTTTGCTGATTTCTATAACCTTCTCGTTTTCGCCAACTATATGTCTCATCGTTGAGAGGAATCTTAGCCTTATTCTTTTGTTTTGCACATCCGATCCCTCAGATCTACTGAATTTCTAAGTAAATCACCGAAGGAAGAAGCCGACCAGAGTAACGCTCTCTACAGAGAGTCTAGAGATCCCTCTCTTTCTTCGGACATTCGGGAAATCCTTCACCCAGCAATTCTGTTGTCATATTTTTGAACATGCTTCGTCAATGCTAGGCACAAAAAGGGAATGAAGCTTAACCTCGTATTCTAATTAGATGCTCTGGTCTTCATCCTCTTCTTGGGTGTATGCACTCATTCCCTCTTCTCCCTGGCTTTGCTTCACTTTGATCCTCACTAGATGAGTGATATACCCAGCAACTCTGTTCCGCACACCTTTAGAAGGATTTAACAGAATACCTTTCAGCTTCTCCTTGTTCTCCGGAAATACAGCGCTAAAATAGTTTGGATATCGATTGTGGAGATTGCGTGCAGCGCGTTTAATGCTCTCGGTTCTGACTTTGCCCATGAGCAAACACCTTTCTCTGACACAAAACCCTTCCATGACTTGGTGTCAAGAGAGTTAGTTATTACACTAGAGCTTTTATAATTCTATCGGTTGTGTTGTCCTAGATAGAACGTCACGCATCACCATTCTAACTCGTAGGTTCAGGTTGATCACGTGTTAATTGACCGAAAGGATTTTGAACTAGATCTGCTACCTTTAGACTTGTGCTCCGGTAGTATAGTTCGGTCAAGTATAGCGGCCTCTCGACACAGATGGGGATAGCCGCGGACCCGGGTTCGAATCTCTTTCTGATCAATGGAGTGAAAATCCCGGCCGGAGCACTGACATTAGAAAAAGCTGATGTGTGTCGATAGAATGCTTCCCCCCAGCAATCTCAGAAGCTGTTCTTTTATCTGGTCAAGTTGCTGGTATATTGAGCCCAGTGCGTCCCCAGACCAGCCAAGCACTTGCAGTACGAGACCTATGATTATTCCTATGACAATCAGAGATAGACCTAGCAGCATTCCTTCTTCAACCAAAGGTGATCCTCTCTCATCCTGAAGTAATCTTGACAAGATGTTCTTTTTTCTCTTGTTTATTTTCATAGTCAATGTCGCCATAGATCGGTTCTGGTGATCTATATTTAAACAGCAAGTGTCCACGGTATCAATATTCGGCTGTTCCATTCCCTAAAACATTTATTTACTCTTTGGGTGCTATCTAATGATTAGCGGCCGTGGTCTAGTCAGATAGTCTTATGAGAGGATCGCTGAGATACCTAGAATGGTCTAGGACAGAGGAGACACGACAACTACCGTCCAAAGGCCTCCCAAGCCTCTATCCCGGTTCCTTATTTTCTGGGGAGGAAACCCGGGTTCAAATTCCGGCGGCCGCACCAATTTTCAATTCAGGAACACCTTTATGCGAAAAGTTATTAACCTTCTATGCTCAAGTTGAACTAACGATGATGACTCTGACCCCACTGATACTTGGATGAATGAGGATCTTGAGTTCTGAGTCCTTATCTTGTTTTAAGAGATAATTCATCCAGATTTACTTTTACTTCACTCCCCCCACCTCTATAATATCGGGAGCTTCCATTCCTAGAGTTGAAGTTTGCAGCTCAAATTGTTGACCTCGAGAACCTCGTCGAGTTATTATCGCCCGCTGACGGAGGAACCCGGCACATGTTACTCAAAACGGATGAGATCCACAACAAGCAGAATATTCCTGTCCCTATTGAAGAGATACTATCGTCAAAAGGGCGTATTAGAATCATAAGGATGTTACTGAAGAATGGAGAACTCAATGTATCTAAGATTGTCAGACTGAGCAGATTGAACCACAACTCTGTGGTGCACCATCTGGACTTGCTGAAACGTGCTGGGCTTGTCGACGAGAAGGACTTCGGAAGAATTCGGATATACCGTATTAGAAATGAGAATTTGATCGTAAAAGCCATGAAAAGCTTTATCTCTTTGTGGAATCCTACCAAGACGGAAATCAATAAATAGCTTTGTACCTTCTCCATTTGCAGATACCATCTGGGAGGGACCGGATGTGCCATCACACGGCTCTGTAGCGAAAGCAGGTAAAGTCAGAAAGCAAACTCCCAAGGTTGAGGGAGCAGATAGAAGTAAGGCTTCTCCAAGAATCAGAGGCAGGCTTAATTACGTTAAGCGAATTCTTCATAATAGACCGATGGGTCAGACCATGTAGAACCGCACGAATCCCAGGTTGAAGAATTTCGATCATAGCCTTTAGTTTGCCGCAGCTAGGTCGATTAAGGTTGGAAGACAACGCAGTCGAAGAGATTCTATTTGGGAAATCAGTTTTTAGAAACGAGGCTACTTTGCTCTCGGAATACGTCCCTCCAAGGCTTCCACGCAGACAGCACGAAGTAATGCGCTTGGCACAGAATTTCAGACCTCTTCTCATAAGAGATGGGGCCTTCGCTGTTAATGTAGCAATAATAGGCGAAGCAGGCACGGGCAAATCAGCGCTCGCCAAGTTTGTTATGGAGAAGATAGCTCAAGCTGCCTCAAAGAAGGGCATAAGAATACTCTTTGAGTATTTCAATTGCTATACTTTTCGCACAAAGAGCGCGGTTTTAAGGAACTTGCTTACTGAGCACTTTCACATCTTGAGTCGTGGTTTTTCAGATGAAGAACTTCTAAGCATGCTAGTCAAAAGACTCGTCAGTGAGAATGCGAAGCTCATAGTAGTGCTCGATGAGGCCCCGATTCTAGGCGGGGAAGAAATACTGAGCATGTTACACGCACCTGAAGTATATGGATTTGGTCAATCACGCATTTCAACGGTTGTCATAAGTCGCCCATCTGAGTGGAGGGTCATGTTGAGTGCCCCTCTATCAGGACACATCCACGATCAGATAAACATGAGTAGCTATGATAAAGAAGATCTCCTGGAAATACTGCGCTACAGAGCAGATATGGCTTTCATACCTGGGGTGGTTCCGGAAGAGATTCTGCAAATGGCGGCGGAGATAGCAGCAAGCACAAGAAATGCTAGACATGGCATCGAAATACTCTACCAAGCGGGCAAAAGAGCTGATTCTGATGGCAAGAGCCAGCTGACAGCGGACATGATTCGGCATGCGAAGGAAAGTGTATATCCCGAATTGCGATACGACATATTCTACACTCTGAAATCACATGAAATCCTAACAGCGCTAGGAATAGCTAGGTCTCTAAACAGCAGAGGGTCAACATCGACAACTATAGACGACGCCTACGACTATTATCGATTAGTTTGTGAAGAAGAAGGGTTCTCGCCACAGTTGAAGCCAAGTTTCAGGAAAAACGCAACCCTATTACTTAACTTGGGATTCATGGGGCTGATTGTAGGTCCTGTTGAAAAGGGTAAGCGAGGAAGACATGGCAGAATAACACTATATGACATCCCAGCAAGCATCCTAGAGGAGAGACTCCATGATATTCTTTCCAGACTTAAGAAAGGAGGTTTAGATGGCACGGACTGAGTTCCTGCCATTTCTCTAGCAGTTCAGTTCATTCAAGTCAGCACAAACACACTAGTGACCAACTGGATTGCCAATGAATATGTTGTGCTTAGTTCGGGTGATGCGCACACGCGTTTTTCGATTGATATCTTTCTCATTTGTTAGAACGTGTAGAGACCTTCCCCTTCCCACTCCAAGCATTTCACCAGACATTCGACCTGCTCCAAGGATTTCGATCTCTGCGATTTCTCCTTTCCTGAAAGGCTTGGGGTAACTATTCATCGGTACTATATGAAAATCACCATGTCTCAGCAAAAGAGGAAAGAATTCAAATGCTCTTTCTATTCTCTCTAACTTCCATCGAAAATGTTTCATAGATTCAGGTCTAACTCCTTTCATTCTTCTGCCGTGCCGATGAACAAGATAATTCTGTAACCCGAGAACAGGCCACTTGGACTCGATCCCAAGTTTTTTCACAAATCGTATTATACCTAAGATCTCCTCATCGTTAAATCCAGGGATCCATAACGGCGCTATTAGTAAGGAAATCTGAGATCTCATGATATGCTCTATGATCCCTAGAATATGGCTTAGACTATACCCCGCATTGCCTGATAATTCACATGCCTTGTTATGATCCAAGGAATTGAGCGAGAGGTTTATACGAGATAGACCGGCAGTCTCCAGCTGGTCAATAAGCTTCTCAGTCAATGGTGCTCCATTTGTTTGAAGCGATATTGTCTCCACACCGCGGATCACCGAGAAGTCCTTAATTAGGGCAGGCAAATAGGGATAGAGAGTTGGTTCACCCTGTCCATCAATGTGAAGCTCAATACTCCTAGAACCTTTGAATTCACAGAGTTTCTTTGCTTCGTCGGCCAAGTAGTCCGAATCGATGATGAAATCAGTAATCCGCGTCTTAGATCTAGATCCACTGTCAACAGAGCAGAAGGGGCAGTCCAGTACGCATCCTGTTATGGGTCTAATCTGAAGTAGATTCGTACCCCTGTCGATAATGCCAAAATCAATACGCCCTATTAGCGGGATCCCAGTTGCTTTTGTTATGTAAACTAGTTTGTTTCTTGTTACCTGATTCCGCAGTGTTGGATAAAGAAGGTTTGAGATTAATTGTCCTGCAGTGTTTGCTATTCGCTTTTCATCTACATTTCCAAAGGGACTACCGATTTCAAGTACGAGTTGGTCACCTCTCACTGCAACATCTAGCTCTGTTTGATCGAGAATCAGGTTTTTCTTGAGAGACTTCTTGAATTGACTTAATGACAAATCGCCAACAATGATGTTGTGTAGTTGAATTATGATCCTGTTTCCTTCAATTTCAGCATGGATAGGAAACAGCTCAGATAGATTGATCTCTTTAGTCATCATAATTCGTCCTTGTGCTTGCTTTACCCAATAAGTTTATAACAAATGTTGCCGCTAAAATCTAACGCAGGCGGAGGTGAGTCACGCGGAATACTTGTTCTTATCCAGCACGTATGATAGTGTGTTAAGGCTTAATTGATCCGCATCGCCGCTAAAAAATGTTCACCCGGATCTGGTCAAATATAATGAAAACCAATGCTGTTCAAGGTTGAGGCGTCTCAGATTTGCAGAAATGTTCAAAATGCAGTAAGAACGCCGTGACTTTTAGACCTTACTCTGGAGAATACCTCTGCAAAAGTTGCTTTACCAAATCAATTGAAGTCAGAGTCAAACGCGCGATTGCAGCTCACAAGATGCTTAGAGAAGAAGATAAGACAGCAGTGGGATTGTCTGGTGGCAAGGACAGCGTGGTGTTGCTTCACATATTGAAGAGAATTGAGGAAAACTTTCCAAATTCAAGCTTAGTAGCCATAACGATCGACGAGGGCATATCAGGTTACCGCGAACAGAGTATTGAGATTGCAAAGAAGAACGCCTCAGCACTGAACATACCACAGGAAATATCGACGTTCAAAGACATCTTTGGCTGTACTATTGATGAGATAATGCAGAATGAACATGTCAAAGAACTAGGTGCTAGTGCATGTGCCTTCTGCGGCTCCCTCAGAAGAAGAGCGCTGAACCAGAAAGCTAGAGAGCTAGGGGCGTCCAAACTGGCTGTCGGACATAATCTTGATGATGAGGCTCAAAGCATACTTCTGAACGTCTTTCGCTCGGACATCCATCGCTTGGCAAGACTCTTGCAGGACACTTCAGCCAAAAACGAGAACTTTGTTCCTCGGATCAAGCCACTTCGGACAATTCCTGAGCGAGAGACTATACTATACGCTTATTATAAAGGAATTGAGTTCCACTCGCAGCAGTGTCCATACTCCTTTAATGTGTTAAGAGGTGAGATAGAATCCACATTGAATAGACTTGATGACAAAAGACCTGGGATAAAATATGGTGTACTTAAGTTCCTAGATGATTTGGCACCTGCTCTGAGAAACTATTGTACCGACTCTGATTTCACCGAATGCGAACAATGTGGAGAGCCTTCTTCAGGAAGGCAGTGTAATGTGTGCAAACTCTTATCAGAGTTGTCTCAAAAGTGAAGTTTTGAAATTAGTGGGGTTATGGACCCCGACCGTCGACGTCCCTCACACCAGCCAACACCCATCCTAGGAAATCCACCCCGTGATCCTGGAAGCGCACCTAGCCAAACTTACGACTGCTGCCTCCCGGCCCTCGTCGGGTTTGTCTGCAACGATCTTCTCCATTTCCCCTACAGGAAATGTTCGACCACCAGACACCCTCCAGGGCGAGGCTTCACATACCTCGGGAAAGGCTGCGCGGATGCTTGAAACGCCTCAAGCCGGCATTCGGCCCGCCGTATAGGGCGTTTGCGGTACAGGGGAGTTCTAGCCCAGGCGAGGTATTGACCTGAGTCCCTAGCCCCCCGCCTAGGAGCATAACCCCAATCTGCATACCGAAAAATTAAATATAAAGGTTTCCTGAAGTGAAGATCAATCAGCTGTGACGTTCTGCTGAATCGTGGCGCGTTTCAATAGAATGCGTGCCGGGGTGTCCTAGAGAGAGGATGTTCTCCGCGAAACTCGGGGAACCTGGTAGGGAGCAGACGAATATATCTCGAAAAGGCTCAAGCCTGCTAAGTCTGTGCCCGAAAGGGCGCGTGGGTTCAAATCCCACCCCCGGCGCCACGACAGATCCTAGAGAACTACCTGAACACCTTCATTGGAAGGGATGAATGCTATCGATGGCGCCCAATTTCATCTAACAAGTGCACGTTTTGTCTTCTGTGCCAATCTGATGAGATATAGCCTCAACTAACATTTCAGTACGGCATCGGAGTTAATTGATATGGGATATAAGTTCTTGGAACACACCGCTGATGTCATGATCGAAGCATACGGCGCATCTATGGGTGAAGCATTCTCGTTTGCTGCAAAGGCAATGTTCGAAGTTATGCTTGACGTGTCCAAGGTTGAGCCAGAATCAATTCTAAAAGTTGAGGTAACGGGAAACGATCTGGAGAGTCTGTTGTATTCGTGGTTGGAAGAGCTTCTTTTCAGATTCAATGTGGATGGAACGGCATTCTCACAGTTTAGATTTGGTATATCTGAAAATGGGGAGAATCTCAGAGGCTCAGGAGAGGCACGAGGCGAACTATATGACCGGAGAAAGCATGGAGCAAGAATCGAGGTCAAAGCAATTACGTACGCTGAAATGCAGATCATCAGTTCTGGAAACGGATCCAAGGTTCGTTTTGTCCTAGATATATAGTATGCCCCCGCATTTTCCTGAGCCATTTGACGATTAAATAAACATTTTTCGGTATTTGTCGAAGCACTTTGCGTTGAACTGCATAACACTTTTATTCAGTTTATCGAAGGATATAGTTCGATTCGTGAGTACAGCGATATTCCCATGAAAATCAAACCAAGCTGTCCACTGAGGCACAAATTTCCTGTTAACATAATCCAATGAGGATGAAGGAGAATGGGTCCACCAAATTTCGATCTACTTTACCTTCTTATCGGTTTGATTGTCGTCGGCGGATTCGGCGTATTCTCGATAAAGGTAAAGGCAGTGAATCTGTCTGGGTTGATCGCAGGGCTTGTAGTGGGACTATCCATCTGGATTTTCGGTGGTTGGCCTTGGTTCATCTTGATCTTGACTTTTCATCTAGTTACTGCCCAGTTCACACATTTCAAATATGAATACAAGAGGAAACTGGGAGTAGCTGAAGGGAAGAAAGGAGCCCGCGCATGGGGGAACGTCTTCGCAAATGGAGCAATTCCAGCGATTTTCGCTGTGTCTGAGAAAATATACCCACTTTATTTTGGCCAGAGTGCAGACATATTCTTTGCTGCATTCATAGCAGCAATATCGACTACTACGGCTGATACACTTGCAACGGAGATCGGGCTTCTTTACCCAAGAGAGCCCAGGCTGATTACAAACCTGAAGAAAAAGGTTCCAGCAGGAACATCTGGAGGCGTTTCGCCGCTTGGTGAGATTGCTGTTATTGGTGGAGGGCTCCTGATTGGATGCGTTGCTTGGATACTAGCTGTCACAACAGGTCTCGTGCCTAACGAGGGAATCCTAGCCTTCGGCCCGAACTTTTTAACCATTTGTGTTGTGTCAGCATTCGTTGGAAGTACTGTAGACAGTATTCTCGGAGCTTCTGTACAAGCAATGTACACATGCAAAGCCTGCAAGAAACTAACTGAGCATAGCATCCATTGCAATGAACCTGCAGAACTGGTGAAAGGTTGGAGAGCGCTAGGAAACAACTGGGTGAACTTCATCTCGTCTCTGTGTGGCGCAGCAGTTGGGCTCCTAATGTTCTACTTTGGGATCCAGTTCCCAATAATCAACACGCATTAGACGATGAAAAGTAGTGCAATGAAATCTTATTTCTGTTTCTTGTAGTACTCGTCGATGAACAATCCATAGGCATCTACTTGCTCAGTAAGTCTACTAGTACTTAGTTTGGCGTTGATTCCACAGTTCCCACACCTGACTGTTGCCTCATTATGGTCTCTGTCAAGGTTGATCTTTATCGACTTGTTTCCACATGATGGACAAGTGAATAGTGTCGGTATTCTCTTCGTAACTCTCTTTATTACCTTTCTGCGTCTTCTACCCATCTGGATCACAACCGTGCAGCAAGCAGTCCTCTTCTGACCAACACGATGACATCGCATTTTAACCTTATTGATATAGCTAGTACTAGTCCTTTTAAAGAAGTTTGCCTTTCAACATGCAAAATCATTCTTGATATGTTCAAGTAATATCTTGGCCTCAACTCTTGGGTCTGGTTTGATTATTCTCGTGACCCTAAAACCCTTCCTCGTCAGTTTTTGGTCCAAGTAATATCTTCCGACGAAAACTATATCCATTCCAAGTAAGTCTGAAAGATTGAATTCGTTGAGTCTGTCTTCAACTTCGCTACCTGAAACCATATCATTGGGCTCCATTTCCAGTAACTCTTCTCCAGGTCTTCCGGACAGTGTGCATGTTATAGTGCCAGTGCCATCATCAATAATCAGGTTATATAGGACTCTCATGGTTGGCTCCACAATATTACCGTCTTTTGAACAGAGCCATTCTCCATTCTTGCTATCCACTTTGCGCAAACATTTCGGGCAAGCCATATAGACTGGGCTCTTGCTGTTGACTCTTGTGATTATTCCTCTTATCTCAACTGTCTCTCTATCTCTGAGCTCACTGATTCTCCTTCGAGGAGTTATTTGATCCTTTTTTTCTGGAGGAGCAAAGTCGCGCTTCAGTGTTTCAGTCTCTATGGTTGTAGCATCTTTCTTGCTCTTAATCTCAACCGAATCAGCATTTCTTATGTGTATCTCCAGTTCACCTTTCATTCCATCCCTCAATTTTCCGTCCCCAATCCTAACCGTATATCCTTTTTTCAAGCTTTTCAGTTTCTCAGCATGTTCTCCCCATGCTACAACCCTAATGGATGAGGAATCGTCGGATATGACGAATGAGAGGATTTTGCCAGTTCCCCCATCAGCACGAGCGAATTCTCTGAAATTGGGTTGTTCTGTGATGATACCTTCTGTTGAGAAACTGGCAAGCTCCGGTTTGACCTCGATTATTCTATGCGTGACTTCTCTCGTTTTGTGGTCAATTTCTGCGTGAGCAGGATACACTTTGACATTTGTTGTTGAATCCACATGAAGTTCAATCTCCCCGTTTCTGTTGATGCGCACTCGTCCTGAGAAGATCTCCACAACGTCTCCTTTCCTTATGTTCTCCATGAGTGGAGTCTTGTCATTCCAGAAAACAACTCGGAGATTCGCATTCATTTCGTCTGTAATAATTAGGCTGGATATTTCTGCCTGTCTTCCTTCTTTTGTCTTAACTATTCTAGTGGCGTAGACTGTCTTTACAACCCCAGTGACGTTGACTTCAGCCATGTCCACAGTCAAATCGCGTATTTCCGTAAACTTCTTTGAGTTGTCTGGAAGATCCTGTTCCTTGATATCAGCGGGGTTGACTTCTATGTGCCCCCTTCTCCCTACATGTAGCTCGGTTCTACCGGCCAAATCCTCTCTTACATACCCGTTATGGATCCTGACAATGCTACCTTCGCCAATATTATTGTCCTGAATGGGTTTCGCTGTTTCTCCCCACAGTACGACCTTTATTTTTCCGCTCTTGTCAGCTATTGCCAAGTTGGCAACAATACCCTTGCCACCATTTTTGTCGATGAACTCCTTTATCGGTTTTATCATGGTGGCTCTACCGGTGATCATAACATTGTTCATGCCAGCAACAAGGTCAGCGATCGTTAGACTTAAGTCCTCGTCCCCAGAATTTGGATAAGTTTCGACCCCCAGTTCCTTCGCAACTATGTCTGCTGCTCCTTCATCACTTATCATCCAGCTTAGATTTCTCTTCTTCTTCTCAATCAAATCAAAAACCTGTTTCCTTGACAGACCTTTCTCTTCGACTACTTTGTTCACTATCTCTTCCAATGTCATTCTTGGCAGCTTCATCGTTGACTGACCTCATTCCTCTATTACAATTAACCTACCAATCAGACAGCTTTAAAGTTCTCTAATTTGGTGCACATGTGCTGCAATGATGAAGCTCATTTGTTTGCCAAGTGCAAAATTGACTAGGCTTTCACTTTTCTCCCAAGTCGCCCGATATATATGCGCAAGTCTGTTTTTGAAACTGAATCATCAAGTTTATCATGACGTTCCTCAAGTTTCTTTGCGAATTCCTCTATTGAATTAGACGACTCTATGTACCCGGCAATGACCTGCTCCACTAGTTGTATTTCGACAATGTATGGTCTAATTTCATTTAGTGTTTCAAGAACTAGCTTTCTATCTGCATTCTTCAAAACCATACGTTAGTGCACCCGTGCCCCTACATAACAATGGAACAGGACAATGAAACTGAGGTTGTTCCTCGCTGAGTCGCTCATCCAGTAATTTTCTCTTCTTCACCGATTATTTGGTACACTAAGACGAATATTATTGCTACAGCGATTAAAATCAATATTATCACAAGATACGTATCAAAGAAACCTGCCAATGTTCACAAGCTCCTCGCTGATTTCTAGATCAGTGGAAGTGTAAATGGGATATTTATTACTTCCCTAGTCGAAAGGTCAGAAGGCATGCTCATGCCTCAGACTTCTTCTTAGGTACTCCCCTTAGCTCTCTCATGAGCGGTAGGTACTTGTCATCATGTGATTTGGCTGATTCATATGTCTCAAGAGCATCTGCCAACATTTTGGCCAAGAGATGGTAACAAGATGCCGATTTTCTTCTTATGATCACATTTAGATAGAAATCGTCACAACTGCAGTAGAAATCGTCTACTATAAGATAATCCATCCTCTTACCTTTGACTGTCCAGACTACCCGTTCGCTTGGATCGAAAACATGTCTTATGACGCAACCTTCCATAGCAGCCCTGATTCCCTTCCAAAATCGTTCGCCATACTTTGAGATCATGTTCTGCAGGTCCTTGCCGGAGATGACTTTGCTCTGCTTGATCTTGGAGAGAGTTGTATCATTGTTTAACACTTGTATCCACCTCGTTGGCGTACAGGCCAGTTAAACTGAGTCGAAAATATGATGTGGGCGGGGCCGGATTTGAACCGGCGACCTCAGGTTGCCAGTAATTCAGCAGAGCAATCTCCTGCTCCCATTCTGCAGCGACACGTCCTCCAACAAGTGTTGCTTAGGCAGGAATCATAACCAGCCTAGGGCTCTCATCAAGTTCCTATCTAGACTACCCGCCCATTATTGGCAGGACCTTTGACTGATATTTCTGGCGAAGTTGAAGCCAATTTGTATTGTCCATAACTTGATCTACGCACTCTCATACTTGCGTTCTGTTATTCCAATTTGCGCTTCTCTTTAATGTCTTATTATGCCTCTGAAATAGGTCTTTTGGCTGATTGCTGTAAGAGACTTGACTTATCTCACGAATAGTACAAGATTCTTAAATATATCTACCTCTCTTATCCTAAGAAGAAAACAGATTGCCGCCGTAGCTCAGTCGGTCAGAGCGCCAGCCTTGTAATTCCTTGAACATGAGAGCTGGTGGTCGCGAGTTCGACTCTCGCCGGCGGCTCCATAACATTTTCTATTTAATACCAGTTCTCTTTGCAGCCTTGTAAAGCGCTTCAACTCCTGGTAGCTTCTGCCCAGCCAGCATCGCCATAGTGGCCCCGCCACCAGTGCTTATGTACCCTATGGTGTTTTCAAGTTTCTTCTCCTTGGCGATGACTGCTAGGTGTCCTCCTCCGATGACTGTGAAACCTTTTGAATTGGCTATCGCTCTTAGTATCTGCTCTGTTCCCTTGGCGAAGTTCTGATCCTCGAAGACTCCAGCTGGTCCATTGGCAAGTACAGTCTTTGCTCTTGCTATCGTTTCCGCGTATTCTTTGATAGTGTTCTCTCCTATGTCCATGACGGATGCATTCTTTGGCATCTTGCCGACTGGAACCTCGACTCGCTTCTTCTCGACTGAAATAGCCACATCCTTAGGTAGCATGATGATATCCTTGTATTTGTCCAAAAGATCTTTGGCTTGTTTCTTTAATGATTCGAAATCCTTGAGGCTTCCTCTGCTTCCCTCGCCAAGGTTTACACCTGAAGCTTCAAGGAACACAGTTGCCATAAGACCTGACAGGAGAACTCTGTCAACTTTCTTCTTTTCCAGTATGTTAGCCAGAATCTTTATCTTGTCTGGTACTTTTGCTCCCCCAAGTACGGCGACGCTCGGTCTGTCAGGTTCATTTAATGCTTTGTTCAGTGCCTTCAATTCTCTCTCCATGGATTTACCTGCCACGGCTGGTAGAACTTCAGGGAAACCTACCATGGAAGTCTGGGCACGGTGAGCTGCTGGATAGGCGTCGTTAACAAATAAATCAAAAAGAGGGGCCAGCCTTTTTACTAGGTAAGTTTTTGCAAATTGCTCAGGTGTGCCTTCCATCACTTCTTCTGAGAGCAGCCTGACATTGTCTAATAGAAGTACGTCGCCATTCTTGAGTTTACGGATAGCGTCGATGGCCGCTGGTCCGATGATATCATCAATAAACCTGCAGCGAGCACCCAGATGTTCCTGCAGTACTCTTGCGTGAGGTTGCATGGATGTGAAGTCTGATTCTCCAGGTCTGCCTTGGTGTGAAAGAATGACAACTTTCGCTTTCTCCAAGTCCCTCAGCGTGTCGAGGATAGCAACTATTCTTGTATCATCGATTATCTCCTCTGTTCCAGGTTTCATAGGTGAGTTTATGTCAACCCTAACGAGCACTCTCTTCGAATCGACTTTCACATCATCTAAGGTCAAGAATCTTTGACTCATAGTCTCGCTTCCTCCGAAATCAGATGATATTCTCTCCCCCTTTAATACTTTCAGTATCACTAAGACAATATATTTCGTTAAATGATCATGAATTACTTGCGTTGGAGGAGACAGATTACGGGGTCAGTGATCGCTTTACTTCATCGACTGTTTTAGCTATGTTTCTCCAGTGACCGCCAACCCAGTAAACGTGATTACAACTGTTGCATACCCAAAACTTTCTGTTTGTGCTCAAGACCTTTGAGGGAACTCTGCCATCAAGCTTGACTAAGTCACTAACTTCACGTATTTCTCCATTGCAGAGCGGACACCTTGAATCCTCTGGTTTAACTCTTAGCTCGATTCCATAAGTCCTTGCTAGAACGGCGAGTCGATTGACGAGACTGTCTGGTCTAAGGAGAAGGGCACGGACGCCTTTTCTCATTGCTCTTGAGTAAAGACGTTGATCACAAGTTACTAGCACGCGGTTCTCCTCTTTTGAGTATTCTATTAGTTCGTCGTCGTTGAGTTCCTTGGAATAATAAGTATCATGACCTAGGAGGCGAAGCCAACGGGCCAATTCACCTAGCATTTGATCAACGACAAAAGCAGGATGCCTCTCTTTTCCTATATCAGGCACCTCAGTCGTCTCCAACTGTCAATCTGTCATTCCTTTTGACTTCAACATGTCTTATTACTCTTCCGTCTCCAGGTTTGCCGAGGATTTCGCCGTCTCGCATCACTGGAATTCCGTTCACTACTGTCATCACCGGAATGCCCTTCACGATGCGCCCTGCGAATGGTGTATACTTTGCCTTGGAACGGAAAGCCTGTGCTTCTATCCTCTTCTCTTTGTGAAGGTCTACCAGTACAATGTCTGCATTGTACCCTTCTGCAATTTTGCCCATATCTTTTAGCTTGAAGAGTTGTGTGGGATTCTCGGACATTGTCTGTATAACTCTTCTCAGCGTTATCCTCTTTTCCAACATCTCGGTAAGAACAAGCGGAAGCATTGTTTCAAGTCCTGGAATTCCCGACGGCGCGTCGATGAATCTCTGCTTCTTCTCTTCAACCGTATGTGGAGCATGATCACTAACAATGACATCTACTGCTCCGTCTACAAGACCTTTCATTAAGCCTTCCGCATCCTTTGCTGTTCTAAGTGGTGGGACCATTTTCGCATATGAGCCAAACCTGTTGAGCTCTTTGTAAGACAGGAGAAGATGGTGAGGAGTGACCTCGGCAGTAACTGGAGTGCCAGCGAGTTTTGCCCTGCTTACCAGATCCAAAGCAGTTCTAGTGCTCAAGTGACATATATGAACATGAGCGTCTGATTCTTTCGCCATGTTGAGACACATCGAAACCGCGTCAGCTTCCATCTGGGGATCATGTGATCTCATGAAGCGCTCTATTTCGTACCTAGTGCCAACTGAGCCTGTCTCCTGCGTTAGTTCTTGTGGGAACTCAGCATGCACTGACAAGGGGACACCACTGGATCTTACGGGCTTCAACACTCTCATTAATAGTTTCTCATCGTTTAGACTGTTGTATTGACTGTCGTTGAGATAGAGCTTGAACCCTATTGCGCCTTCTTTTGCCATCATGCTTGTCTCATGTGGATCTAAGGACAACGCACCAAAGAATCCTACGTTTGAATAAATCATCTTGGCTGATTTATCGATTTTCTCCTTCATTCTCTCAGCATTGTTTGTCGGAGGAGAAGTGTTGGGCATATCGAGCACAGTGGTGACACCACCCATGATCGCTGCTTGTGTGCCCGAAGAGAAGTCCTCTTTGTAAGAGAGATTCATATCTCTGAGATGAACATGAACATCGACTACGCCTGGGATCATTAGCATATTCTGAGAGTCTACTGTAACATCTGAGGCAGGAAGGTTAGGCGATTTTGCAACTTTAACTATCTTCCCTTGGTTTATGGAAACTCCTGCTTCAACTAGATTGTCTTCGACTAGGATCTTCGCGTTGATGATGTTCAATTCCACTTTTCTCATGAACCGTCTTTCCAAATAAATTGGTTGGCAGTAATCAGACTTTCATCTTGTTACAGATCAACTTGGTTAAGTTTGTTTTGGTGACTAATCCTGATAGCTTAGCCTCATAGTCTAGGACCGGCAGTCCCTTTAATCGTTCCTCAATCATTAGTTTTGCTGCTTCCTGAACCTTTGAGTCAGGATGGCAGAATGGAGGAGACAGCCTCATTGCGCCACTCACGGTAGCTTGGCGTATCTTCTTGTCTACATGTTTTCCATCCGTCTTCTCCCTTACATTGAAAATAGCTAAAGCAAGTAGGCCATATGTGACCATACCCACCAACTTTCCGTCATCAATTACTGGAAGGACACTCAGATTCTTCTCGAAAAGTAGTCTTCCTGCATTGACTAACCTTGCGTTAGGAGAGATCGAGACTGGGTTCTTCGTCATGATTTGGCCTACGTAGATCTTATTTATACTGAGACATGGCTTCAGCAAACTGGTTTTGGTAATGATGCCCAGCAGTTCGCCTCTCAAGCCAACAACTGGAAGACCACTTATGTCGCAATCTATCATTTCTTTGGCAGCTTGAATGACATCTGATTCAGGCGATATTGTTTTGAGGCTTGAAGTCATTATACTCGAAACACGAAGGCTCGATGGGAGTAGTCCACCAACTCTACTAGAGGATAGTTTTGCCACAATGTCTTTTTCCGTGACTATTCCAACCAAGTTGCCTCCATCCATAACGGGTAGACGAGACACTCTCCTTTTCCTCATCAATTCAACTGAAGAGGAAACTAGTTGATCTTTATCTATTGCTGTCAGGTTCTTCGCCATCAGATCCTTGACAAGCAAATTACTTCTCCCTCCTTATTCGAAGTAAAAAGACATCTTACTGACAGATCAAAGGATCACGGAGTCGAATCCAGATTCAGTTTAGCAGAAGGAAGTTGCTACAAGTTGAATAATGTCGACTTGGTTATTTAAGTTTCATATGTATGATCCTAAATAAGGGGTTCATACATCTACTGCCAATTGTATTGAGAAATGAACGGCAGCTATTCTATTTGCGCTCCCCCAGGCGGTAGGATCAGGAGAAACTCATCTAGTGAAATTCTCTCTATCTCAGATCCTAATTCGGGGTTGGCGAGTTTTATCAGCCTATCCTTTACCAAGTTGGCCAACTTTGATCCGGACTTGTCTCCAGGTACCAGGTCCACTTTAGTTGCTGTCTTAAGAGATATTGAAGACGGGGATCCAGCTACGAGAATAACATGTTTCTCTTCGTCGGTCATTATTCCTATTGAGATTACAAGAGGTATGCCCTTCGCATAGGTTCGCTCACCCTTGATAATAAACGAGCCTTTCTGCAGATACTCTCCAGAAGGAGGGGATAATGAGACCTGATCACCTCTTACCCAATACGCTTCTCCCGCCCCGGTTCCTAGTTTCCACAGTCTACTGTATGACACTGCGAATTGGCATGCTTCATTGATTGTATTCTCCGGAACATCCTTCCCCATTGATTTCACAACAGTTACAGGTGCGCCGTGAATGTCCGCGTGAACAAATATGTCAGTCGGTTCGAGTCTTTTCTTGACGATAATATCATTTGTCTTGGAATCCCGCCCTCCTATAATCAAAAAACCGTCCGATGACATCAACCATCTGAAGTGCTCATACCACTTCTTCACTCGTTTCTCTCTCAGAGCTTCTTCTTTAGGAGGTTTTATATTAGTTTCCAGCTCGCTCAATTTCCTAAGGGCATCTTGGAGCGCCGACTCAGCCCCTCTCTTTTTCGCTGCAGCTTTCTTAGCGCTCTCGTAGAACTTTGAAGCATTTCTAGTTGCAGAAAGTCGAATGTCAATGGTAACTTTCTCTCCAGCAAGCTCTAATGTGAGAGTTCCCTGTCTTGCGTCTACAGAACTTATCTTATCAGCTAACGCGACACCCTTCTTCTTGGCCTCAGCTAGCTTGCTCTCTATTTCTTGCCAGGAAACTCCTCTTTTCCTAGCTGACCGTATGACCATGAGAATCCCCTCCACATTTGTTATGTTTGAGTAGATAAGATCGGCAGACTGTTTATTTCGGCGTGCAAGTTCCTCGGACTCTGAAATCTTCTTTCTCTGTTCGCTGATCATATTCTGTATTTCAGTTTCTTTCTTGTTTTCCCCAGCTTCTTGACTTCCAACTACACGTGCTTCAGCAGTACTGAAGAACTCATCGACTGCATCATTGTAGCTGTCCTTTCTTTCTGTTGGCAGACCTTCCAAGATCTTCAGGTGGAATGGAGCTGTCGCGACAAGCTTGCCTGAAGTGTCTAATACTATCTGGGGTTCATATGGACCGTTCATGAGTCTGCCAAGCGTGAGTTGAATCGCTCTCGCTACTCTGACTCTCTCCTCTTCAGTCAACTCCCTTGATTTTCTGCTCTTATCTACTTCAGAAACGGCACAAATGTCTTCAGCGTAAAGAGGATCAATGTTCAGTTTGCTTGCGAGGGTCTCGACTAGTCCAGCGGAAGACGTATCGAGTATTGACGAGATTTCGCTCTCAGATAAACTCACCAGATCGATTCCTCGCGGCGGGGGTGGGACAAATATGTCTTTGGGTTTTATGGATCGATCTCTCATTACTCTGTAATACTTGGCCATGATTATCTTGTCTTCTGCATCGCAAAGAATCAAATTGCCTTCCCCGAATAGCTCGATTATTAATTTCAACTTAGCTAAGTGAGTGATAATTGTTATTACCACTACTCTGTCAAGGTCATGCTGAACTATGTTTTCAATGTGCCCATTTCTGACATGTTTTCTAAGAGCACTGCAGAAGTTCGTAGGAGTCTTAGGCATAGGTCTCTGGTACTTGGTTATGTGTATTCTGGCTCCAGGCTCCACCAAAAGAGTCTTATCTCCAGACTTAGTGTTCAGTTTGAATAGAAAGAAGTCCTTGATTTGGTAAATGTTATTAATCCAAGCCCCTATAACAAATTGTCCTATTTCGCTAAGCAGAATGGCTATATCGAAGTTTGAAACGGAGCGTTTTACTCTCAATAGGTTATTCATCTCTTTTCGGGAGGATGTCACTAACTTGAATACTGAAGACAAGATTTTCTGGCTGAAAGTTTTGTTCGCTTTGATTGCAGCTGTATTTTGTTCGGCTGCAGCGATCATAGGTAAATTTGGTATACTAGTTGCTTTGCTGATATACTTAGCCACTTACCCAGTGGAGATTCTTGTATTGAAGATTACGCCCTCACAGGCTGGTGGCACCCGCAGGATGATTCTTTCAGGATTAATCACTTATCTCTTCATTTTTACGGCGATCTGGGGTCTTGTTTTCACCTTAACGTACAACTGGGGATAATGATAATGCGATAACTCTTGGATTTACCTATGAGTTTGCGAAATATTTAATAGCTTAGATAGCGAAATGAATTATCTGTTGCTATTCTCACAAATTAGAGGGCGAAGGGTGAAGAAAGGTGGAACTAGATGAGTTAGACAAAAAGATTATAGCAATACTTCAGGAGGATTCTCGTGTTCCGTTCACAAAGATCTCCGATATTCTCAAGGTTCCCGACACAACTGTCCATTTCCGAGTAAGAAAGCTAAGAGAAAACAATGTGATCAAAGCTTTCACAGTTTCTATACCTCCGTCAAGTTTAGGATACGAGACTTTTGCACTTGTCAGAATAAGTGTTGGCGGCCATATCATTCCTAGCATAAGCATAAAGAGAGCAGAGGAAATAACCGGTTCATTGCGCAATAACTCCAGCATACGTCTGTTGGCATCCGGTGAAGGAGGAACATCTATCTACGCATTGGTTGTAGCTCGCAACAACTTCGAGCTGGACAGAATTCTCTCAAGACTAAGAAGTGATCCTGATGTACTCGACCTAAATGTATGGAGGATCTCAAAGCTGATTAAGGGCGAAGAGTTAGTGGGTCCTCCAACCGAAGGATTCAAAGAGGTTTTGGACAAGAGCTCCGTGGAACAGGCGAAGGTTCAAGAGGAAGTTGTCAAGGCAATTTGAGAGTTCACAACTGTGACGGAGAGGAGAAAGATTGTCAGCGACACGGGTTAGCACAGGGATACCCGGACTTGATAGCATACTTCATGGCGGGTTCATCAAGGGAACGAACATTCTTGTCCTAGGCGGTACAGGTACTGGAAAGACAATCTTCTGCACCCAATATTTGTACAATGGTGCAACAATTTACAATGAACCAGGCGTTTTTGTTACATTTGAAGAAAGACCCAAAGAGCTCAGGTTAGAGGCTAAGCAGTTCAACTGGGATCTCAGAGCGCTCGAAGAGAAGAACAAGCTAGTCATCATAGACGCAGCATCGAGTAAGGCGAGCATACCATCAGACGAGGCTTATGCTATTCATCGCGATCTTGACATGAATATACTTGCGCAGGAGATCTACAGGGCTACACGCAAGGTTGATGCTCAGAGAGTTGCCATTGACTCGCTTTCCGCAATTGGGATCAAGTTCGAGGACAGTACAGCAATAAGAACCTCCATCTATAAACTGTCAACTTTGCTGAGAGAATTGAACGTTACTTCTGTGATGACCAGTGAAATGCCATATGAATCTGGTCAGACATCAAGGTTTGGAGTAGAAGAATACGTTGCTCAAGGAGTAATTATGCTCTACCTCAGGGAGGAAGACGGGGAATTAAGAAGATCTCTTGTAGCCCAGAAACTTAGAGCTAGTTCGCACTCTCTGAGGAGATATCCATTTGAAGTAAGTTCAAGGGGGATTACTGTGATGCCTGGAGGAGGTCTCTAAGAACGTTTCTGCGCAACCGATTGAGCCCTTCCTGTTCTGAATAGTATTTCTTCATCTTTAAATACCCCTTTTCTCAAGTACCCTGTCAGCCCAGGCGCCAGCAGTGGCCTTCCTCTGACCAGCGGGTAGGCGAATGGGAGAAAACTTGATTGCCGCTTGCTGACTTTTACTTCAACTCCTATTTCTACTGGTATATCAGCAATTGATTTTCCTGACGAAACCTCCAACGCGATGTGAACTGCTCCATCTACTGAGAATTGATGAGGCCCGAGATTGCGGCTTAACCAGTGTGGTATTCTGTCAGTTAGGGCAAGCTTTGTTCTTCCCCTAGGTGGGTGATCCCCCAAGATTCCACCGACAATGAGAGATGCGTTGTCAGAGAAATCTCCGGGCGACAATGAGTTAGTAGCCAGAGGATCAAGGATAATTATGGTTTCGTTTTCACTTCTTGGTAGGTCTACTATACTTTTCCTTGCCACATTCCCGATTTCCTTCAGCTTCGATGCCTCATTCCTTTTCCTTACATTGGTGAAGAGAAGATTTTGGCGTCCTACCATGCTGGAGACATGTCGGTACTCCAACCAGATCCATTTTCCGAGAACAGGTTCAAGGTGTTCTATTATGAAGTAGATTCTCCTCATTCTTCTATTGTTACTGAACATATGTTCCATCAAAGACTCTTCCGTTCCTGTTTTCTCAGACGGGCCCCTGTGCCTAGTATTAGGTAGTAAGCAAACCATAATTTATAAGTCTGTGAATAATCCGTTATCTGAATCAACAGTAATGATCTTGGAATGGTGAGACTAGATGGATTTCTCGGAACTAATCGAAGGTGTTGGTTTTAGGTTGATATCTCTCGCTGTCACCGAGCTTCCGGAAGATGTTCAGAGTAAGATTAAAAAGGCTTACGATGAAGAGCAGAGCGAGATCGGCAAAACCCAGCTGAAGGCAATTCTGGAGAATATTGACTTGGCTGAGAATCTAAAGTTGCCCATGTGCCAGGACACTGGAATTATCTCATTTTACGTTAGAGTCGGATGCAAATTCCTGGGAACTGACTTTATCGAAGAGTCTCTGATAAGAGCTCTGAGACGGGCAACTATTGAGATCCCATTGCGACCCAATGTTGTTCATCCATTAAGTCGTGCAAATTCGGGAGACAATACCGGTTTGAGAGTTCCTCACATTGAGTGGGAACTTGACAAGAACATTGACTTTGTTGAGATTACTGCTTTCCCGAAAGGTGCAGGCAGTGAAAACATGTGCGCCTTTAAGATGTTGAAGCCTGGCGAAGGTGTATTGGGCGTCAAGAAATTTGTTGTCGACACCGTTGTCGAGGCTGGAGGACAGCCATGTCCCCCTATTATTGTAGGCGTAGGAATTGGTGGAACTGCTGACGTCGTCATGAGCCTTGCGAAGAGATCCCTGATAGGTCCATTAGATGAGCAGAATCCAGATCAGGAGATTGCCTCGCTTGAACGCGAACTTCTCAAACTGATTAACGAGACTGGGATCGGTCCTCAAGGCCTTGGTGGTAAATATACGGCACTGGGGGTCAAAATACTTCATTCATACTGTCACACAGCTTCCTTGCCTGTTGCATGCGCTATTCAATGCTGGGCAGCCAGAAAATCCTCTGCCCGGGTAAGCAATGATGGTATCGTCACTTATCTTACGCACAGCTTTAGGAGGTGAGAAGGCATCTTGGCCAGTTTTGAATTGAAGACACCACTATCCAAAAACGATGTTAATAAGTTGAATATTGGCGATTCGGTGTTTCTTTCTGGGATTCTTGTAACTGCAAGAGACCAGGCTCATAAAAGAGCTCTGCAATATGACAAGGAAGGAAAGATTCTTCCGCTTTCACTTCAAGGCTTAGCTCTCTATCATTGCGGCCCGATAGTTGCCGACAGAAGAGGCGAGAAAACCGTTGTTGCAGCTGGTCCTACAACAAGCACTAGAATGGATATGTATGAAGATCAGTTCATTCAGAAGTTTGGTATCAGAATGATAATAGGCAAAGGCGGAATGGGCGAGAAAACCGTTAAAGCATGCGAGAAATTCGGTGCAGTCTACTGTTCCTTCACTGGTGGGGCAGCGTTACTTGCAAAGAAAGGCATAAAGAGGGTAAAAGGAGTTGAATGGTCAGACTTGGGAATGGCTGAGGCGATGTGGATCTTTGAGGTTGAGCGATTTGGTCCAGTTGTCGTCACAATAGACAGTAAAGGCAATAGTCTGCATGAACAGGTTGCCCGCGACGTCCATAACAACATTCAACATATATATGAGAAAATCGGACTAAAAATTTGATTCAGATATCGGAAAGAAAAACTCTTTCCGATATGAACAGTCAGTCAAAATGAAGGCGATACGAAGTGGTAGAAAGATATGAAACTATTGACACAGACGTCTTGGTTGTAGGTGCGGGAGGAGCAGGATGCAGGGCTGCCATAGAGTCCTCCAATCATAACGTCTCGGTGACTCTACTCAGTAAGGAGCTCTTTGGCAAAGCTCACACAATTATGGCTGAAGGCGGCTATAATGCTGCTCTAGGCAATGTTGATCCTGCAGACAATCCTGACATCCATTTCAAAGACACGGTCGAGGGCGGGGCCTACCTAAACAATCAGCGTGTAGTGGAGATACTTGTGAAAGACGCCTGTGAGCGTATTCTTGATCTGGAGAACTTCGGGGGGCTATTCGATAGGACTGCTGAAGGGAAGATTGCACAAAGGTTATTTGGAAAACAGACTTACCGAAGAACATGTTATGCCAGTGACAGAACAGGTCATGAAATGATGGCGACCCTAGTTGAGGAAGTCAGAAGAAGAGACATAACGGTCATGGACGAAATCTTTGTATCCCATCTTCTAATGAATAATGGAGCGGTTGTGGGGGCTGCCGCGCTCAAAATTAAAAATGGAGACCTTGTCGTCCTCAGATCTAAGTCGACAGTCTTGGCAACAGGGGGAACAGGGAGAATCTACTCCATAACCACTAACGCCGCACAGGATACTGGAGACGGGTACGCGCTCGGATTTAACAGTGGAGCGCAGCTCGTCGACATGGAACAGTTCCAGTTTCATCCTACGGGAATAGTATACCCCGAATCCGCGAGAGGAACTCTTGTAACAGAAGCTGTTCGAGGGGAGGGTGGTATTCTATACAATTCGCTTGGAGAACGTTTCATGAAAAACTATAATCCAAAGCTTATGGAGGTTGCAGGAAGAGACGAAGTGGCTAGAAGTATTGCGAATGAGATCATAGAGGGAAGGGGAACCAAGCACGGTGGGGTGTTCCTTGACATATCTCATCTTCCTTCAATCATAATAGAAGAAAGACTTGAATCAATGTTAGAACTGTTCCTCAAGATAGGTATAGACATAAGGGAGGAACCGATGGAGGTTAGTCCGACGGCCCATCATTTGATGGGCGGGTTAAGTATTAACGAAAGAGCTGAGACCACTATTAAGAGAGTATTCGCGGCTGGCGAGGTAACGGGTGGGGTCCATGGTGGGAACAGGCTGGGAGGCAATGCCCTTGCTGATACTCAAGTGTTCGGCAGAATCGCGGGGGAAAATGCCGCCACGCTGGCCAAGTCTCTCTCGCAGAGTCCGAGCCTTAGCAAGTTCGAGGTTGATCAAGCCTATGCGGAAGCTTACGCTTCTCTTGACAGAAAAGAAGGATTAAGCTCTATTGAGTTGAGAAAGAGATTACAGAGACTCATGTGGGATAACGTTGGGATCTTTCGCAGCGGCGCCAGTCTTAGCAAAGCCGTGGACGAAATCGTTAGAATGAGGAACGAAGCATCACGGATAGCAACACAAGATAAGAACCCAAGCTACAACAAGGAGTGGATAGAATCACTTGAGGTACCCAATATGCTGTTGACCTCAGAGATGATAGCTAGATCAGCATTAATGCGACAGGAAAGTCGAGGCGCCCACTACAGAAAAGACTTCAATAAGACCGATAACAAGAACTGGTCGGTTAATATACATATAACAAAGGAAGGCAAGACTATGAAACTCTGGACTGAACCTGTCATAATTACGAAGTTGAAAGTTCCAATTTAGAGGGTTGGAAGAGGCTTTTCTCAAGCACGTGACCAATGTTGGTTCTTTTCTTGTTTTATACAAATAGAGATAACATAAAAAAGTAATAAAGGTTGATTTAGTGATGTGTCATAACTCAATTGAGAAACATTTGCTGATGCTCGCAAAGATTATAGCCTGAGGGAGTTATGAAAGGGTGATTGAGTTCTTATCAGAGATTTTAATAGGTGATTCTATTGAGTGCCAAAGAAGTCGAATTGAAGATATCGCGTTATGATCCCAGAAAAGACGACGCACTGAGGTATCAGAGTTATAGAGTGCCATACTCAGATGGGATGACTGTGCTCGATGCATTGGATTATGTCTATGAGAACCTTGATTCAACGCTGGCATATCGAAAATCATGTAGGCAAGGGTCATGTGGATCCTGTGCTGTTCTTGTAGATTCAAAACCTTGTGCAGCTTGTCGTACGCTGGTAAAGGAAGGGAAGAGCATTACAGTCTCACCACTTCTCCATTTTGATGTGATAAAAGACCTCGTCACAGACATTGGGCGAGGGACGCGTCGTTTGATGAGAATTAGACCATTTGTTGAGAGAGTCACGCCCCCAGGAAGACCGGAAATCATCATGAGGAGCGATATAGAATCGACAAGAGAGCTCAGGAAGTGTATAGAATGTTGGGCGTGTATAAGTGCATGCCCAGTGATCGCTGATGCTTGGCAGGAGTTTGCAGGTCCTCTACCAATGAGGCAACTTGCTAGGTTGAAGTCTGATCCGCGTGACGTGGAGGATCGCGTCAAGATGGCGGTTGCAGATGGATTGTATGATTGCACAACATGCAAAGCATGTGTAGAAGCGTGCCCTAAGGAGATAGACATACCCGCCAAGGCAATTGAGAAGCTGAGGTACTTTGCCGTGAAGGAGGGACTAGGTCCGCTTTCGGGTCACATGGACTTTGTTCGGTTGGTAGACGAGACAGGGAAGTCTGTTGCAAGGAAAGACACTCCGCTACTTGAACAAGTACCCGACGTCGTAAGAGTTAGTGATCCAGTCGATAGTGTAGCGTTTTTCACAGGGTGCCTGCTCGATTTGAGAATGCAGGATACGGGCAAAGCATTGATCAATACCTTAGCTGCAAACAATGTTGAAGTGCACCTACCTAAGAAGCAGGTGTGTTGTGGTTCTCCCGCGCTGAGGACTGGTGCAGTAGATGTTGCCAAGAGACGAATCCTCCAGAATACTGAAGTCTTTGAGAAACTCGGCGTTGGCAAAGTGGTAGTAGGATGTGCTGGTTGTGGCCTCACCCTTAAAACCAACTTCAACGAGATTCTTCACGAGGAGCTCGGCAGAAAGGCTAAGTTCAAGGTTTATGACATCAATGAGTATCTAATCAATGAACTAGGTCCAAAGAGAATAGTGAAGCCAAGAAACAGGTTAGATCTACGTGTAACGTATCATGATCCATGTCACTTGAACAGGGGTCAAGGGATAAAGACAGAGCCAAGGGAATTACTTCAAATGATCCCAGGTGTAGAAATGATCGAGATGAAAGATGCAGACAGGTGTTGTGGTAGTGGAGGTGGAGTGAGAGCGGGTAGGAGACCCCTTTCAATGATGATAGCAAGGAGAAAAGCTGAATCAGTAAGAGAAACAGAAGCTGATGTCTGTGTCACCTCATGCCCGTTTTGTACAGTTCAGGTGCAAGATATACTCCAGACGCTTGGAATACCTACTAAAGTGAGCAACGTAGTGGACCTGCTTCAGCGATCCTATGGCGAGAAGTTTGTCTAGGTAATCTTGCGAAACTGATTAATTTTCGAACATTCGGAGACAGAGTTTTCCACGGAATTACTTCTCACTGCAGTTGCGGGCGACTTAAATAGAGTGACCAATCACATTACCATAGTAAACCTTGTTTCTTCCGTTTATTGGCTGGGGTAGAGCGTTGAGTCCTGTCAGAAGAATCTTCGGCAATTTAAGTGTCTCGAAGAACATGATATATGTTGTTTTGATAGTCTTTGTCCCCCTGATTTCCATAGCATCCTTGAGTTTTGGTAGCACAAATCTCGCCATAACGGTTTTTGTGGGCATCCTACTCGCAGAGCGGTTTCTATACAGCGAAGATTCCCAATTCAGCGTATCTACGTTGAGGATAAATCGAACGAGCATAACCTTATCCGACTGCAAGAAGAGAAAATTCCTTGCTCTATCGGTTATAGAATTGAAGGTGAGTGGTAGTATCCTAAGTGGGAGCAATTCAGAAGAGGACAAGGCCAAAATACACAAGGCAACTACGATACTAGCAGAACATGTGACATCCTTCAGTGTTGAAGTTGACAGCAAAGCAAGATCAATTCGATATTTAACCACAGGGTGCGCCAAGACAATAGCTGAGGCCTGTCAGAAAGCGGAAGCATCAGCAGAGAGGTTATTAAGGATCGTTAGAGATCTTCATGGAACGAACGCCCGAGCAGAAATGCTCGAAGGAGAACAGCTTAGGAACGCATTCCTAAATATAATCGGAGGAGCTTTTGAGGTTCTTTCCAGTGGAGCCAACGTCGTGCTCAGACGCGACGAGAGAGCCGTTGAATCGTCTGCATTTCTTCTGCTAACAGCTACTGATGGATCCATTGGAATGGTGGATCTGAGGAAAATCATCTCGATAATCAGAGATCCAGGAATCTACGTGACCTACGTGATTAGTCTTAAGGCACACAGAATCTATGATGAAAATGTTTTGATAGATGGGGTTGAACACGGTCAAATGTGGGTAGCCACTTCCTTTTTTGTTATTAGCGGAAGTGGAATTGACATTATCAGAGAAAAAGCCCAGATGTTGAAGAGCCGTATAGAAGGCATAACTAGGGGAGGAGTTTTGAGGATTGAACGTGGTTCTACTGCCTTAGATAGAGTGGGGGGAATTCTACTAAGGTCATCTGTTGGTAAGAAATTGCTTTTATCAAATGATCAGCTAATTAGTCACATCTATACTTATCCCTTAGGTAGACCATCTAATGGCTATTAAGCGTGGAACACGAGAAGGTAGTCTAGTCGCCCTATTGCATTTCGATCGTCTCAGGATCTAGTGCTCTTGCGTCTGATTTCTTTGTGAATGGTGAAGGATCAGTTGGCGAGGTTCGGGAACAATTTGAAAGCAAAAGAACCTGTAAAAGCAAGTATCCATCCGTCGGCAAGTGATTCAAGAAAACTCATTCATGAAGCCTTGGAAAGATCCGAAGCTATACTAATAGTCGGAGTATGTGAAATTCTCTATAAAGGGCGGGCTTCTTCTACTCTTGGAAGTGGCGAAAGAATAGTAATCATAACCAAAGACAAGGCTCTGCTTATACACCGAAGCTGCGGATACCGTGCAGTGAATTGGCAGCCAGCGGGATGTAATTTCAGAGTCGAGAAAACCTCAGAAGATAGGTTAGAGATCACAGCTGTGAGAATGAAGCCTCTTGAGTCCGTCAAGATCTCTTTCGATCGTATCTACTTGACATGCGTGCTTGATCTTATAGATGAAAGCAAGATTTGTTTATACGCCTCTGAGTCAGACATGCAAAAAGCAATTCTGCACAGACCCAGCTTAATCGAAGATGGTTTTGCCCCCATAACATCAGAAAAAGAGATGCCAACTGGATTTGTGGACATTCTGGGCAGAGATAAGGACGGAAATTACACAATCATAGAAATAAAGAGAGGCAGGGCAACAAGAGAGGCTGTAATGCAGCTGGCGAGATACGTTGAAGTATTCAGAAAGGAGAATCCCAATACTCGAGGGATCCTCGTCGCAGAAAGTTTGGCCAGGGGAGCCGAAAGGGCTCTTGCTTCTCTAAATCTGGGGTTCAAGAGACTCAGTCCGAAGAAATGCTCTGAGATGCTTCGTGAAGTAGAAAAGAACGAGGCGAAAGAGATTAAGGACTATTTCTGATTCTTGCATAATTGAAAGGCAAGGCAGAAAGCAATTGGCAGAGGAGAATCAGAAGGCAATGAGGAAGCGTGAATTAATAGAACTTTATGACACGACAGCCGCAAAATACAACAAGCGCTATCGAGAAATCCAATCTGAGAAATACAGATACATAATTGGATTGTTTGAAAAAAGAGATGTTATGCTTGATGTGGGATGCGGGACTGGTTTATTTCTCTCCCTCATAGGTGACAAAGTGGATCGCATCGTCGGCGTTGATATTTCAACAGAAATGATCCATGTGGCATCAAGAGATCTGAAGAGAAGAGTCATAAAAGGAGACCTAATTAGGGCTGACGCCGATTCATTGCCATTCCGCAACAGTATCTTCACCAAGGTTACCTCAGTCTCACTTCTCCAAAACATGTCTGATCCTCAAGCTACTATAAGTGAAATTGCACGTGTTGCGCGTGCTGGTGGTGCAATAGCTCTAACATGTCTGAAAAAGAAATATGGTCTATCGGATTTGAGGAGATTGATAGCTTCAACCACGCCCAGGTTAAGAGTGGTATCAGAATGGGATGGCAATGAAGAGGATATTGGCATTAACGCAACTAAACTTATTTAAGGATTTGAACGCCTTACTAGGTGCAAGGTTTTCATGAAAGAGATAGAAACAGAAGACGAAAAGGTACCCTGGGGATGAATTTATGGCCGAAAGACAACCCTTGAAACTTCTTCTGCGATCGATAAACAACATTGTGCTAGTGAAATTGAAGGATGGGCGCGAATATAAAGGAAGATTGATCGAGATGGACAATTACATGAACTTGGTTCTTAGCGGGGCAGAAGAAATTGAAAATGATGAACATACTGCCAGATTTGGAGAGGTTTTCATTAGGGGTAATAATATCCTCTTTATAAAGCCCGATGTAACAGCTTCATCCAGCGAAACCGAGAGATAGTCCAAATAACTGGTCATTCGTTGAATGTGGTCGTTAGTAACAGATTTTGACTGCGGACCGTTGTTTGTCTCTATGCAGGATTTGGAAGGATAGGCCGTCGGCATTCGTTCCGGTCTCTTAGTATAATCCTCCTCTTCAACAGCAGAGGTTTTTCATATGAAAGACATGGCTTCGCGAGATGATAATAGGGTAGAAAAGATAGCCGAGATGATTGTAGAACTCTGTGATCATTCGTCCATTGGTGTACCGATTCTAGTCGAGGGGAAAAGAGATGAGAGCGCCCTCAAAGAGCTTGGTGTGACTGGGAGAATTATCAGAATCAGACAGCACCGAAAGAGGCTTTTTGAACTCACCGAGGAACTCTCCAAATGCAAAAGTGTCGTCATACTAACGGATTTTGACCAGGAAGGCGAAGAACTGTCTCAAGAGATCAGGCGGCAACTTCACCTTTGGGGTGTTCAAACGATAATGAGAGAGAAGATAAGAAACGCCATTAGCTGGGTAACGAGACAAATCGAAGGGCTCAACAAAGTAAAGGGGCTGCAAGAAAAGTTAAATAACAAGCGATTCATAATAAATTCCTCGTAAACTAGGTATAGCAAAGGAGTTTTCTATGCTTCCTGGTTTATACAAAGACACTAAGACATAGTATGTTTGATGCTCACTTTACTGAATCATTCTTATTAGGGGTTGAATTACCAGATGACGGAGGATCATGAAGAATATACTACAACGAAGTATGTTGTCAAAGCAAAGTTTGAAGTTGATGGCGTCGTTGAGAAACCTGATGTCGTAGGAGCCATCTTTGGTCAGACGGAGGGATTACTCGGAGATGAACTTGATCTAAGAGAATTGCAAAAGACTGGTCGCATTGGGAGAATCATAGTTAACATCAATACTCAAGCGGGAAAATCGAGTGGGGTAATCATAATACCTTCAAGCATAGACAAAGTTGAGACGGCAGTTTTGGCTTCCTCACTCGAAACAATTGACAGAGTAGGGCCATGCACCGCTAGGTTTTGGATAGATAAAATAGAAGATGTGAGAGAACTCAAGAGGAAAAAAATAACGAAGCGGGCTTCCGAGATCCTACGTGAATGGGAGGAGAAAATAGCTCCTGAAAGCAAGGAGATAACTGAATTAGTCATGGATACCGTCAAAGGCGGAGAAATAAGCAAGTTCGGCTTAGAAGAACTGCCCGCTGGCCCAGGGATAGAGGAATCGGATACGATAATCGTGTTAGAAGGAAGGGCAGACGTGCAGAACCTTCTCAGATACGGGTTTAAGAACCTCATTGCAGTTGAGGGAACCAGGATCCCTCAGTCGATAATAGACCTCAGCAGAAAGAAAACCGTAATCGCATTCCTGGATGGTGACAGAGGCGGCGATCTAATACTCAAAGAACTACTCCAAGTAGCTGATGTCGACTTCGTAGCTCGAGCTCCTGTAGGCAAGGATGTCGAGGAACTCACAAGGAAGGAAATCATAAAGGCCTTGAGAAACAAGGTTCCAGCTGAACAAGCAACTATAGCCACTGATAAGGGCCAGCACGTAACTCCGGAGAAGACTAAGGATTCGCGCCCCACTGGGGTGAAGGAAAGAAAAGAAAAAAGTTCTGCCCGCTCAGAGCCATTTGCAAAATATGTCAGTTCCATCGATGGGACGCTAAAAGCAGTAGTACTTAACGACAAGTTTGAATTGGTCAAGGAGACACCTGTTGGAGAGATCACTGATGCCATATCGTCACTCGAGGGAGTTCATGCAATAGTATTCGATGGAGTTATCACGCAACGTCTAGTAGATCTGGCTAGCGAGAAAGGCATAGGCGTGGTCGTCGGAGCAAGAAGGGGAAACATAACCAAACAACCCGTGAACATGGTTGTGAAGACATTCAAAGAAGTCCAATAGTAATCAGACTGAGGAAGAGGAAATAGGTCATTTCTTCTTTTCCTTGGAAACCCACCAGTCTAGATATTCCTTCTGTCTTTTGGCTTTCTCATCTTTTTTCTCGTCAAAGCCGCCATAGATCTCATCTAGGAGTTTCTCGTGGGCTTCGTCAAGTTCTTCACGTTTCCAAGTGGCTCCACATCTAGTGCAGACGTATGATCGGCGGTTTCTATCATACTTTAATTCCCCAGCACACTCAGGACAATTCATTGCTTGCTTACCCCGCGAATCTTGGTTCTAAAGTAATTACCCATCGCTTCTTATAAGAAGCTCTGAAAACTAAACTCTACGCTCGCTAACTACTAGTTGGTGAATTCGATTTTTAAATCTGCTTAAACGCTCTTGCGTGTTGCGCCCAAGGAGGGGTGCGACATCGGATTATTGTGCATTCAACTTTTGATTGATATTCAGCTTATTGGTTTCCACAATAATCCCAACTCATCAGCATACTTGTAAGCTATTTCTATCTCTTCTTGCGACGGCCTTCTATTTATATCAGCATAATCTCTGTTGCTCGAAACAAGGTAGCTCGGCCTATACTGATCCATGACATTAACGAGAGCTTTGGGTATATTGTTCGAAATCCACTCCAGAACAGGTTTGGTGCAACACTCAATATGCCCTGGCACGAGCAAATGTCGGACGATCATTTCACCTCCTCCCCTGTTGTGCGTGACCAAATGATTCCTTGAGACAACATTCCAATAATTCGGAATCCGCGAATACTTGAAAGCACACTTGTCATTGAACCATTTCATGTCAGGCAACCAGAAGTCGATCACATCCAAGAGTAGTTCGGTGGATTCATTCGACATGTAGAAATTCGAGTTCCAGAGCTGACAAATATCAACCTCAATATGTTTCATGGACTCCAGAATGTTATGAAGGTTCGGAGTGGGAGAGCCTCCAACCCAATTAGCATTGCGCGCTCCTTCGCGTTTGAGACTGGTAACCATCTTCGACAACAGTATTGGTGTAACTATCTGACCGTTGTCAGGATCGCTTGATATGTCAGCGTTTTGGCAGAAGACGCAGGGACCAAAGTTACAACCCGTGAAGAAAATCGTTCCAGATGGAACAAGAACGCTTTCCTCCCCCATATGTAGGAAGAATGTTGACACAAATGAATCCTTTCCCAGTCTACAAAATCCCTTCTCACCTTTGAGCCTATTCACGTTACATCTTCGTTCACAGAGGTGGCAACTTTGCGTTATTCTCTTGGCGAGCTCGATTTTCAAATCCAAGAAAGAAATAGATGAAGGAACTGCGACTTCCCTAAGATTGATCTTGCCTCCATCAAGATCTGAGAGTAATGTGCCAAAATCCCTGGAAGCTTTACGATGCTCGCTCCACAGTTCATTTTCAGGAGAGTCCAATGAAACTTCAACAGGTACCAGCTTTGCTATTTTGAATTTCGGCAGAAAAACTCCTTTAAGGATACCGTAGTACCTTGAGAGCCTAGTCCTGACTAGCTCGTCGTTCCATACATCCACGGAGTCAGGACGAACTATTCGCCACATTCCAAACCTACACCAGTGACAATGAGTACTGAGGCTTGGTGGCCAACCTAAGACTTAATCTCTGTGAGCAGGTCTCTGTGTTATTGAAGTCAGAAGTGTGTCTTAAGGGCTTCTGTGTCCGACATACTACATCCGATCAGATAGGGCTTGACGAAAAACATGCATGGAGAATCGAGCAGAATCGTATTCACGTTATTGGGAAACAATGCTACCATCCCTTATTCTGAGTGCGAAAGTATACTGGACAGCTACAAGATACCGTTCAAAGAACTTAATAGACTTGACCAAGTTCTCATCCTGTCAGCGCCTGTTGAAGCTTGTCGAGTAGTCGTGAAGCAGGCTGGAATGGTGCGAAGAGGTTGTGCTCTCTTAGCTGAGTCGGAAAAAACACCTGCCAGCATAATTCGAGCCATAGATGATCTGAACCTCAATGAGGTAGTCAAGCCTCACCTATCCTTCGCTGTGAGAGTGAAAGGTGTGAAGGGACATTCGGAGGGGATTGATGTAAGCAGGTTGGAAAGTGAAATAGGGGGGAAAATAAAAGAAAGAGTGAAGTGGGCAAGCGTCAATCTTGAGAACCCTGACATCCTGTTCTATACAATTATCACGAACGACAGAGCACTCTTATGCATAAATGTAGCACGGGCAGAAGAGAAAGGTTTCAGTATTCGTAGACCAGGGTTTAGGCCTTTCTTCCATCCGAGTTCAATGCATCCTCGTTTAGCCAGAACTATGGTGAACTTGTCAGGCGCAAAAGTTGGCAGTAGGTTCCTAGATCCTTTCTGTGGCTCTGGAGGAATACTAATAGAAGCAGGCATCATAGGATGCGACATGATAGGAACAGATCTTGATCCCCAAATGACGAAAGGCTCAAAGACAAACTTGCAGGCACTTGGGCTGAATTCAAGCAATGTTTGCATAGGCGATGCACGACACATGCCAATAAGGGAGGCAGATGCGCTGGCGACAGATCCTCCCTATGGAAGGTCATCATCAACCAAAGGTAGGGAAACTTGCGCCCTAGTCCATGAATTCCTCGGTGAAGCTGCATCACTCCTCAAGACTGGCAGCAAGGTTTGTCTCTCTGTTCCTTCGAGCGTTGAGACGAGTGCGTTAATGTCTAAGGGCTTTAAGGTGCTCGAAACACATCTAGTGAGGGTTCACAGAAGCCTTACTAGAAGAATCGTCATACTTACAAGGAAGTAACTCGAGGGCTACGAAACTGTATCAGCCGAGGGTACCGGAATATCGGCGAAATCCCTTGCGACAATCGTGTTGGGAAATATTCTTCGAGCCTGCTCGAGCAGAATTCGGTCATCCTTGTACCTGTTCGAGATATGCGTCAAGACTAAGAGCTTGACTTTGGCCTCTTCTGCAATTCTAGCTGCTTGACTGGCGGTAGAATGTCCGTACTCCGCGGCTTTGTCCATCAAACTGTCATCATATGTTGAATCATGTACTAATATATCCGCACCAGAACTTAGGGTGACTACGTCTTTAGTCGGTCTAGTGTCGCCTGAGTATACAATTCCCCTCCCTGGGCGTTTGGGTCCAAGAACCATCTCAGAAGTCACAACAGTGCCATTTTCCAGTCTTACAGACTCGCCCAACTGCAGTTTCTTCCATTTGGGTCCTTCAGGAACCCCAAGTTGCCTGCACTTGTCTGGGAAGAATCGGCCGGGCCTCCACTTCTCTTCGAGCCGATAAGCTAGTGAGAGAATATTATTATGATCGGTTCTACACACGCTTACGATATACTGACTGTTCTCGAATACTCTACCTGCATCATTTATTTCGTCGATAATGACATCGAAACTAGGTATGAAGTGCAGTGTTTCGCTTAACGCTTGTATGAATTTCCTTATTCCTGTAGGTCCAAATACCTGGATTGGTCTTGTTCTTCTTGAGAGAGATAGACTCTGAAGTAGTCCTCCCAACCCGAGTACATGATCTCCGTGAAGATGTGTTATGAATATCCTAGATAATCTGCCGTATCTCAGCTTGGCAAAGGCAAGCTGCCTCTGTGCTCCCTCACCACAGTCGAAGAAGAGGAGTTCGCTTTCTCTTCTCAAAGCCATGCAGGGAGAACCTCTCTCCACCGTAGGAACGCTTCCACCAGTTCCAAGAAAAAGAATCTGCAAATCCCGGCGCTCTCCCTTTGCTGAAGCTTAGAGCATACGAGTTCAGTCAGTCTGCCCAGTAATATAGTTGATGACCGATTTCATATCGTCCGACTCTATCTCAACGGTAATGGGGCCTAAAGGAGACTCACTTTTGCTCTCACAGAAATGAACAACTCCCATGAAAGCCGCTTGTTTATTGAGATAAAACCTTATTCTATTGCCTTCGATTGCTGATTTGGAAAGTGCCTTCTTAGCAAAGGTTGATATTGCCTGGTCCTTCAGATGCCTTTGTATCTGTGAGAGTGAATCAAGACCTTCTGACACACCATACAGGTACCTTACTTCATCCTCATCTCTTTCACTAAAACTCATTCCAAAAACGATGTTCGAAAGAGCTCTTCTAACTTTGTCAGGGCTCTCAGTTGAGTAAACAGGCACCTCAATTTGAACTCTGATCATTGGTAGTTCCCTTCGCTATAATTCTCTTCATGTTCTCTCTGAACTCCGAGTGCGTATCCTCATTGGATATTACTACGTCAGCAAGCGAAATGACATTTCCGATCCCGACCCGGAGCTCAAGTCTATCCCGTTTGCAGAACTCGCCCCAGCTGTCTGGATCATCTTTTCGCCTTCGTTCCTGCAATCTTTTGTAACGTGTCTTTGGCGATGAATGAACAGCGACGATCGAAAAATCTGGAAATTCTCGGCGGAATACTTCAACTTCATCAAGACTCCTGAGACCATCTACAACCACTAACCCATGCGACCTACGGGATCTGATGAGAGGCAGACACCTTTCAGCGACAACACCTTTTCCATGTTTCTTTCTGAGTTCAATCATCATTGATCGAAGAGTCCTTGGATTGATCTGGAGACCCGAATCGGCAACAGCTTTCCTAATAACGTCACCCATTAGAACTGTAGGTATGCCTAGAGATCTCGCGATATCCGCTGCTTCAGATTTTCCAGATCCTGGCATGCCAACAATGCCGATGACTTTCATTAGCCTCATCCGGCTCCAAGAATTAAAGGATATCAACTCTATTCCTGATGAACAGCGCCGGTAGCAGTAGTCTAATTAAGTAAACAACTGGGAAGGAACCATATGGTTCGATTGCTTTTTCATTTTGTCAAGGGACTCATTCAGAAGAGCATTATCTATAACTTGGGCATCTCGAAGCATTGCAGCATGAAGCGCGCCCTTGAGGAACTTCTCTTTGATGTCACGCCCTGATGCCCCATCCAGTTCTGAAGCGAACCTATCGAGATCCGCTTTCACCGGAATTGGCAACTTACCAGCGTAATGATGAAGCATTTTGATTCGCTCATCTATTGTGGGCAACTTGAACTCGATTTCTTCTTCAAACCTGCTCCGAATTGCGGAGTCTAGAAATACGGGCGCGTTCGTTGCACCCACTGTCACCGTGCCTATGTTTGGCTTGACACCGTCCATTTCAGCTAAGAGAGCATTCACAACTTCAGAGACGTCCCCTCTAATAGACTGGTATTTCCTGTCTAGGCCGATCGCGTCTAGTTCATCAATGAATATTATTGAGCGTGATGAATTCGTTGCCTCTGCATAAAGGTCGTGGACCCTTTTAGCTCCTTCACCGACGAATGTCCCAATCAGTTCGGTCGCCTTAGACAAAGATATCGGAACTTTGCTTTCATTTCCCAATGCCAACGCAGTCATAGTTTTCCCGGTTCCAGGAGGACCATAGAACAGAATGTTACGGGGGGCCCAATCGCCAAATCTCTCGGGTGAGGCAAGGTACTTCTGAATAATCCTACATTTCTGCTTTGCAGACTCATTGCCAATTATATCATCGAAAGTCACTTGTGTCTTCACGCTTGACGTAGACTTCTGTGGGCTCTCTAGCACAACCCTGGTCGTCGATGTTATGCACGCGCCTTCAGGAAGGATGTCTATGACCTCGAAAGCGAAATTAGGGAATGTCTCTTGGTCAAACAGGAAGTCGCCTCTTTTTACTCTCTGCCCACGCCACTGATCGGTGGCATAGGCCTGAAAGAGGAGAGGGTTATCAGTGGTTATCCTAAGAGGCTTATCTTCTCCAGGCGTACGCAGTGGGAAACCAGCGGGGCGCAAAACCACCGTCTCAGCTGGCGTCAAGATGGATTCTTCTCTCTCGATTTCCTCTATGAAGGATTCATCGTGCTCGATTGAAATCCTTTTGCTTCGCTTTGGCATAGAGCTTACTTCACCTAAGCCTACTAAATCATAGTTAAACCAGAAGCAGAAATAAACTTATGCGACAGTTCTTGATAAAGTAACCAATTGAACACACATATATTAACTATTGCGCTTATTGAGTAGGTATTGCAGTTCCTCCCTCCATTCGCTTCTTGTGTTAGGAGATACTATAACGCATAAATATCTTTGGTCAAAACTCTGGAGGAGAGAGATCAATTGGACAAAGTGAGAGCATTTATCGCAGTGGAGTTGGACTCTCAACTTCTCCCAAAGGTGCTCAAACTGCAGCGAGAAGTTCTTGCCGTGGGAGCTGATATAAAAGCGGTTGAAGCCGAAAACATACACTTCACATTGAAATTCCTTGGAGAGATACCTCAGTCGACAGTGAATGAAGTCATGAGCTGCATGGACAAGCTGGACTTCAACTCATTTACTATTGAAATCACAGGCGTAGGATGTTTTCCAAATATGCGTAACCCCCGCGTAGTATGGGTGGGTGTGTCAACCGGACTAGATGCTTTCAGCAGGCTTTCAAAACAGCTTGATGACTATCTCAGAGGGATCGGTTTCAAGTCTGAGGGGGAACGGTTCACTGCTCACTTGACGATTGGCCGAGTAAGAAGTGGGCGCAACAAAGCTGCTCTGATCAAGAAACTTGGCGAACTCTTGAACGCAGAAATCGGAAGAATGACAGTGAAAACAGTCGAGCTTAAGAAGAGCACTCTCACTCCTCGCGGACCTATCTACACGACCCTACATGAAGTAAATGGAAAAGAGTAGTAGTCGGTGATGAGGAAACCTACCAGATTAGATTCCCTGAGTCTTGAGAATACGGGATCTCGGACAGGATTAAAATGAAATCGAAGATCCAGCAGATCTGCGAAGAAATTCTGCAAGAGATGAAACCAGATGATAAAGAGAGAACGCAAGTTGCGCAGACTGTCTCAAACATCCTAAATCAGCTTAAGAAGGAGGTCAAAAAGGCAGGGATAGACGCTCATCCAGAACTTGAAGGCTCTATAGCACATGGAACTTGGATTTCTGGTGAGCGGGACATAGATATTTTCATTCTGTTCCCGCTAAACTACCCATTAGACAAGGTCAAGACAATCGGTCTGGAGCTAGGCAAAAAAGCATCCCAAGGGAAATGGAGGGAGCGCTACGCCGAGCACCCATTCATAGAAGCAAACATAGATGGCTACAGAGTCGACATAGTGCCATGTTACAAGATCTCGAAATTCTCGGAGAGAGTGACATCAGTCGACAGAACACCACTTCACACAGAATACCTGTCAAAATCGATGAAAGAAGATTTCAAAGACGAAATCATATTGTTAAAAGCCTTCATGAAGGGAATAGGTGTCTACGGAGCCGAGATCAGAATAAACGGATTTTCAGGTTATCTGTGCGAGCTTCTCATTCTACACTATGGCTCATTCGAGAAGGTCCTTAGAAATGCACTGCGATGGAAGACTCAAGAAGCAATCGACATAGAAAGGCACTACAGCGATTCTGAAACTATGAAAACGATCTTCGCTGAACCGCTCATACTAATTGATCCAATTGACCCAACCAGAAACGCCGCCGCAGCGGTATCGGGCGATCGACTAGGTGATCTGAAGGGAGCGGCAGAAGCATTCCTTAAAGATCCGTCGACAAGGTTCTTTAAGCCTAAGCTGTTGGAGCCATTGTCTGCCAATCAACTCAAAGCTCTGATGAAGAGCAGGGGAACTGACACGCTATTCATCCTGATACCTTCGCAGAAGATCTCCCCAGACGTAATTTGGGGGGAGTTAAGAAAGTCGCTGAAAGCTATCAAGAAGCTTCTTGATTTGAACGACTTCACGGCAATAGGCAGCGACATCTGGTCAGACGAGGAAAAGGAAGCGATCATGGCAATAGAGCTAACTTCAGCTAACCTTCCGTCGGTGAAATCCCATCAAGGACCAGCGGCCGGAGACCCAAGTCAGCAGAAGTTCCTCGAGAAACATCTTCAAAATAACAAGACGTTGGCCGGACCATGGATCAAGGAAGGAAAGTGGGTTGTCGAACTAAAGCGAGACTTCACAAACGCAAAAGACCTAGTCGAAACAAAGCTGAGAGAGGAAAGCCCAGCCGCGATGGGCATTTCCAAGGATGTGGGCGCTTGGGTAAAAGAGGGAGGGAGGGTACTCCTAAACGAAGAGGTACTCCCCCTCTGTGATGCTAACTTAAGCTTCGCCGAGTTTTTGACTAACTACTTCAAGAAGCTGCCAACCTGGGTTCTCTAACCCCGACCCTCACCTAACAGGATCTCCTTCATATCTTCTTGCTCTCTGAACTCCATCAGACTGGGATCCCTATCGTGGGTTGTCTTTGTGAGATTTGACATCGACATTTGTGATGCTTACCTGCGGAGCAGACTGAGCAAGCTGGTCTTCTTATTTTTCACGAGGTGACCTGCGGCGACCTGCGAGTCAATAGCCTTTCTCACAGCCTCCTCCATGGACATCCGGGGAAACCAGCCCAATAGTTTCTTCGCTTTCTCATTTGAATACCATCGATCCTCAAGCATAGCCTGAACTGATTTGTAGTGCCATAGGAAGCCACTTTTTCCGCGACCTTTGACCAAGCCGAGGAGACCAATGGAGATCTTAGCTGCAAGCCCAGGAATTCTGAGCTTAGGCGGTTTGGCACCCAATTGATCAGCAATAACCCAGAATGTCTCAATATAATTCAACGGTCTATCGGGGCACAATATGAACGTGCCATTTACACCCGATTTGGTCATCAGAGCAAGGATTAACCCCCTAACAAGATCATCAACATGGATAAACGAGACATGCTTCAGCCCGTCGCCTGGAATAACTGGGATCGCGCCATCGTTGATGGCTTTCATAGTCTGGAATCCGACGTAAGTGTCTTCCGCACCAACTATGCCAGTTGGGCGAACTATGACATGTTCGATTCCTGTATGCTTGGTGGCGTCTCTGACCAGGGCCTCAACTATCATCTTACTCCTAGAATAGTGGTATTGGGGTCGTAACTCTGTTTCCTCGTTTGCAGGTGGGTCACTGACGGGTCCGATGACCTCCGTCGTCGAGCAATATACAAAACGTTTCACTCCTGCTCCTATGCATGCATTCAAGAGGCTTCGAGTTCCACCAACATTCACACGATATAGAAGCTTGACATCCTTCGGATAGAAGTCGAAGTTAGCAGCAAGATGGATCACTGCGTCTTTTCCTCTGACTGCATTCTCAAGTGAAGACTCATCTAGCATATCCCCTTTGACAAGCTTAATGTCATCAGGCAGAACACTCGTGTCGCTAGTCTTCCTCACAAGCGCCGTCAATTCATAACCTTCACTAACCAAATGAGCTGCCAACACCGGACCAATGAAGCCCGTGGCACCTGTCACCAACACCTTCATGGGTTAGTGCCTCCATCTGAAACCTATGTTACGAAATCGTGGCGAGCAAACAACCAGACAAGGAAATAACATCTCAGTAGCAATTATCTAGTGTGGCCACGTATTAAACTCTTAGCACTCGGAAAACTGCGGTCAACTTCCGATAGAGACACTGGAATCTTGACGTGTCCAGCCGTTTTCCAGTAAGCTCCAGGGGACAACTTGGATAAGAGCAGAATCTTATACCTTGTGTTCCGCCTGCCTTTCCTCTGGCGCCGAAATTCTGAAAGTCAGTCTCTCAATATTGCTTCTAATAGAATCGACTTCAAGGTTCGCCTCTCTCGGCGAACAAGCAATTATACCATTATTCTCGACAGATCTAAAGTTGCAGAAGCGGGGAAGCTCAAGTTGGCAGACTTCACCACTTCGCACGATAACCAGCTTCCTCCTTGCCCCAGTGATCGCCACATTGAGTCTTCTACAATCTTGGAGTGTTTTTTTGTGGCCATGTTCCAACGGTGTTGAAGATGATTACATCCCTTTCCCTGCCCTGGAAGGCATCAACGGTTCTTACGTCAAGTCTCCCTTCGATGTCAAATACGTTGACCATGCTAACCCTCTTTGCGATGAGGCAGTCTCTTATCACATCTGCCTGCAAGCGTGCGAAGATGTAAGAACGCCTAGCTCATCGAGCAGAAAACAAAGATTAAATAAGAAACATGTTGGAAGTAACATATGCGATAATGCCAGAAATTGGGCGGGGCCGTAGTCCAGATACTTGGCATGATTACTTGGCTGGATTGGTAAGATGCCTCCCCGGGGCGGAGGTGATCGTGGGTTCAAATCCCACCGGTCCCACCATTTGCGTTGATTCAACTCATTGACCTCAGGTGAGTGCTCGAATGGTTAGGAAGGAACGACTATTCTACTATGCAACTGACGAGGAGATTAAGCAAGGAGACACAGCGGATATCTACCTCTTCAGAACCAAGGAGATTCTTGAGCGAAAAGGGTTAGCCGAGAAGCGGGTTGTCGTTGAGGTGACTACAGGAGAGCTTGCAGGTGGGGTTCCTTGGGGGGTCTTGTGTGGGGTCGGTGAAGTCGCAAGGCTTCTTGAAGGTGTTCCAGTCAACGTCTACTGTATGCGGGAAGGAACAATTTTCCATGCTAGAGACCATAATGGCATTAGGGCTCCCGTGATAGTCATTGAGGGCGCTTTCTCAAAGTTTGTCTTGTATGATACTTCGATGTTAGGCTTGATATGCCAGGCTTCTGGTATTGCCACGAGGACTGCTAGGATTCGTAAGGTTATTGGACATGATAAGTTGCTTCTGAGTTTTGGGATCAGGAGAATGCATCCAGCCATCGCTCCACTTATTGATTATGCAGCCTACATTGGAACGGCAGACGGGGTGAGCGGAGTTGCCGGGGGTCGGCTGATCGGAATAGAGCCTTCAGGCACTATACCGCACACTCTTGTTCTCCTATTCTACGATGCTTTTGGCAGTCAAGTTGATGCATGGAAGGCCTTTGATGAGATTATGCCGCCTGAGGTTCCAAGGGTTGCACTGTGTGACACATTGTACGATGAGAAGATCGAATCTTTGATGGCGGCTGAATCTTTGGGCAAGCGTCTCTCTATGGTTAGGCTTGACACCATTGGAAGCCGAAGAGGAAACATGCCTGATATTGTTAGAGAAGTCCGACGTGAACTAGACATAAGGGGATATAACCATGTCCAGATCATGGTTTCAGGAGGCCTGAACGAAGAGTCTGTCAAAGAGCTCGCTCACCTTGCTGACGGATTTGGCATCGGCACATATATAAGCAACTCCCCCACAACTGACTTCTCTTTTGATATTGTAGAGATCGAAGGAAAGCCCATAACCAAGCGCGGCAAGGTTTCTGGTAAGAAGCAGCTGTTCAGATGCATGAACTGCTACGTAGATCTAGCGGTCTCTTTTAACGAGTCGCCAACGTGCCCAGTATGCAATGGGAAGATGGAGCCCTTACTGTTGCCATTGATCAAGAACGGTAAGGTTGTTGGGAAACTGTCAACGCCGCGTGAGACACGAGAGTACGTTTACAAGCAGCTAGAAAAAATCGCTCTATAGGACAGTTCTCTATCCTTGTCAGCAGACAGGACGACTATTAGAATTGCCAATAATCCGACTGGATTCTCTTGACTTCTCTTATTAGTCTATCAACATAGTCCTTGACTCGTTCATCGGGGCTCGGTTGTGGATCTTTCACTTCTATTTTGAACCCGCTTAGTTGAGATAATACGCTCAAGATGCATTTTGGCAAGGCCTCTAGACTATATCCGCCCTCCAAGGTGATCACAAGTTTTCCTCCACACAGATCATTCGCTAGTTGCATAGCTATCTTAATTACTTCTCGATATGTGTCGGCTGTTAGCTGTAAGGACGATATTGGATCCAGGTGATGGGCATCGAAACCGTTTGATACGAGAAGTATCTGAGGCTTGTACTGTTCTGCGATGGGAACTGCTATTTCTCTGACAGCTTTTAGGTAGGACTCGTGGTTTGTTAGAGGGGGGAGTGGCACGTTAACAGTGTAGCCTTCACCTTCTCCTTCCCCCACCTCATCTTGGAAGCCTGTTCCCGGATAGAGTGTTCTGCCATCTTGATGGAAGCTGATATACAGCACATGCTGTTTATCGTAGAAGATATCCTGCGTTCCGTTACCGTGATGGCAATCGCAGTCAAGTATCAGTATTCGGTTGAAGCCTTTTTCCTGATGCAAGTGCTCTGCTAAGATTGCAATGTTATTGAAAAAACAGAATCCTCTAGCAGAGGTCGCGTTTGCATGGTGTCCTGGAGGTCGTACCATTGCATAGGCGTTCTTAGCCTCCCCGTTAATCACCTTATCTCCAGCTAGTATGATGCCCTCGACTGCAAGAAGTGCAGCTTCGTACGTTCCAGGTGAAGCTGGTGTATCTGGATCTGCCGAAGAGCCATTGGCCGAAATCCTCTTCACAAATTCTATATGTGATTTAGGATGGACTCTCAAAATCGCGTTTTCAGGCGAACCCATAACTGGCTGCAAAAGTCTTATGATGTTTTCATGGTCAAGCATACCGCTTTCTTTGATTGCTTTCATCATTACTTCAAGTCGATATCTAGACTCAGGGTGTCCACGTCCAGTATCATGTTCTAGATACTTGGGGTGGTAGATGAGAGACGTCGCAATATCTTGTGGCATCGAAATCATCTCGACCCTACAGAATGTTCGTTGGGCTCGTAAGTCAACTTTTCTTCATCCTTTTCTTAAGGAGGGCACTCTCTGCTCTCTTTCCTTGACAGTGGATTTGACTGCTCTGTCTATGATCTCCTTGGTTTTTCCTAGGTACTTCTCTGGGTTTAATGCATCTTCAATCTCATCTTCTTCTAAGTGCAGCCTCACAGTCTTGTTTTCAATGAGTAGCTCCCTGAACGGCTTCTTGGTTTTTATAGAGTCCATCGCGATTTGTCTTACTAATTCATGTGCTTCTTGGCGACCTTTTCCCTTCTTTGCTAAGAGGAGCATAATGCTCTCAGACATTATGAGTCCCTCTCCCAACTCTAGATTTCGTTTCATATTCTCAGGGAGAACGGTAAGCCCTTTCAGTATTCTTGTCATTGTTCTCAACATTTCATCCATTAGGATGCATCCTTGTGGGATGATGAATCTCTCGTTGGCCGAATTTGTGAGATCCCTTTCATGCCAGAGAGGAATATTCTCAAGTGAGACTATTACGAGGGAACGCATGAGTTTAGCTAAGCTACACACTCTTTCGCATCTTATGGGATTCATTTTGGCAGGCATTGTCGATGAGCCAACTTGCTTGTCCATCCGGAAAGGCTCAATGAGTTCCTGTATCTCTGTTCTTTGCAGGTTTCGAATCTCAGTCGCGAACTTATCAAGTGACGAGGCAATTAGGCCCAAGAGGGAAATGAATTCTGCATGGCGGTCCCTCTGAACTATTTGTGTTGAAACTTCAACTGGCTTTAGCCGAAGTTCATTCATTACCATCTCTTGTATTTCAAACATCTTTGGACCTAGTCCAGCGCCCGTTCCTACTGCCCCAGTCATCTTTCCAACGAGTATCCTTTCTTTGCATTGATTGAGTCTCTGAATATGTCTCGACACTTCTCTCATCCATACAGCAAACTTAAGCCCTAAGGTGATAGGTGCTGCGTGGATGCCGTGGGTCCTTCCCGCCATCACTTGGTCTCGATGCTTCTTACAGAGATCGACTAATACGGCTTCTAGTTCGCCAATGTCCTTCTCTATTATAGCCAACGCATCGCGGATTTGCAGTGCTAATGCAGTATCTTCAATGTCGTAGCTCGTTGCCCCGAAATGAACCCACTTGCCGCTCTCTCCGCACACTTCAGAGAGGCCTCTAACCATAGCCATAAGGTCATGGTCGATCTCCTTTTCGATGGCTTTGACTCTCTCAATTCTCACGTAATCTGTTGAAGCTTTTTCTGCAATCTCCTCCGCGGCTCTGGCGGGGATATTGCCCGCTTTGGCGTTCGCCCTTGCCAGAGCAGCCTCGACAAGGAGCCACCTTTGGAGCCTGTTCTTCTCATCGAATATACTTCGTATCTCTTCTGAACCATACCTTCCGGAGTCTATGGGGCAGATAGCCAATTGTTTCTCGCCTCATATATTGTTGGTGGAGTTCGTACTCTTACTTCGTTGAGTTCCCCCTTTGGCAATCTCTTGTTGCTCAACTTCACTATGGGCTTGACCAAAGCTTTATTCTTTGCTGTCATTTTGTTCTAGTGCGAGAGTTTCTTGTTTTGATTCGGTCGTTTTTTCCGATTTGAGGTTGCTCCACTCCTTCTGGTCAAGCGTAGCTCCGACCTGTTCATAGATGATCTTTGCGACTTCACGTCCGATGGTTGGTATCGAGATAAGTTGCGAGGGTTTGGAGAGTCTTAGATCCACTGTTGTTTTGAAACCAGCATTGAATAACATTCTACCCCTCACTCTGCCGATGCCTTTCAGGTTGACAAGTTCGAGCAACTCTTCTTTTACCCCCTCCGCCACACGCTTTCTCAAATTCATTACAAGGGGCAATACATCTCGCACATTAAGAAGTTTGGCAATTTCATAGGTTGAGTACAGTAGCCAGTCTGCTGACTCGACATATCGGAAAATATCACCTGAGCCGACGTCGAAGTTTTCAATGATTGTTTCCTCGGGGGTCTCCTCCATCCAAGAAAGTAGGAGACGCGTTGTCTTAACCTCCGAAAGAAAGTTTTCGTACTCTACTGGGTTGCTCCACGGATCTGGGACATCGACCAGAAACTCGTTCATATACTCGTCAACGAATGTCTCCATATCCTTGTAGTCTCTTCTTCTAAGGAAGATGGGTTCCATGTCAGGGGTATGGCAGGTTAGGTGGGTTATACCGACTGTGGTTTTGTTTTTTCTGTTTTGTATGCTATCTCTTATGATTACCGCTGATTTGGGGTCTATATATAGCTCCGAAACCCTGTTCCCAAATGGTGTTGCAGTTAGTTTTCCTCCTCTTCCCTCATTAACCATGTTCTCAGTGGTCAGGAATTCTAATACAGTGTCGATTACGCCTTCGATGTCTTTTGGATCATATTGAAAGCCGTAGAATGTCTTGGCAAGGAAGTTCATGACGTCGTCTGCGTTGTTTGCTAGACCCATTGCTATAGAGGAGAGTATATGCGATCTAAGCGCCGATTCCTTCCCAAGTTTTGAGTATATTTTCTCAAGTTCACCGTTGACGTATGTGTCTAGGAGTGTTTCCCTTTCATCTCCTCCTCTTGATATGAGAATTGCTTCACCTATTCTGTCGTATTTTGGTCTCCCTGCTCTGCCTGCCATCTGCTTGTATTCAAGTACTGGTATCGGATAATATCCAATTCCAGTTTTATACCTTCTGTAGTTGTCAACAATCACCATCCTGGCCGGTAGGTTGACTCCCGCTGCGAGTGTAGGAGTCGCGCATACAATCTTTATCTTGTTCTCTCTGAAACCTGTTTCTATTATCCTGCGTTCCTGGTAGCGAAGGCCAGCATGGTGGAAGGCAACGTCCTTTGCAACGAGTTCTGAAAGTCTCTCAGTGACTTTGGTCACTTCTCCGGTCTTCAAAATTGAACTTGAGACTTGTTTGAGTGCTCTTCTCTCGGGATTCGATACTAATGTAGCAGTGAACTTTGCTATTCTCGTGGCCAGGTTTACCGATTTCTTTCGGGTGTCTGTGAATATGAGGACTTGCCCTCCTTCTTTGATCACATTAAGAGCCAAATCTATTGATGGCACTCCTATGCTTGCACGAATCTTCTTGGTTTCGCCGTCTCCGAAGTAGATGACACCCGCTTCATACACGCCTTCCCTCAGTTTGACGGGTCTCCACTCACTAGTCACCAATTCGGCTCTGAGCCACTCTGCTATTTCATGCGCATTGCTAATAGTAGCGCTTAGAGCAAGGATTTGGGCGGATGGGTTCATCTGCATCAATCTTGCGAGAACAACTTCCAGAGTCGGGCCTCTCTCACCATCATTGATTAGATGAATCTCATCAGCCACTATTGTTGATAGGCTATTAATCCAGTTTGCACGATGTCGAATTAACGAATCGACTTTCTCAGTTGTTGAGATTATTAGATCACAATTCTGAAGCCATTGATCTGAAGCGTCTAGATCCCCCGTGGACTGAGCAACCCTGATCCCTATTTTCTCATACTTCTTGAATTCTCTAAACTTTTCGTCAGCCAACGCTTTGAGAGGAACGAGGTAAACGGCCTTGCCGGCATACTCCACTATCGACTTAACCATGCATAACTCTGCTATCAATGTCTTTCCAGAAGCAGTAGGAACCGCTAGCACAAGATTCTTGCCCTCGAGAACTCCCTTCTTGATAGCCTCATTTTGAGGCGGGTACAAGTCAACATAGTTCTCTTTCTCTAAGATGGCTTTGACTGATTCTGGAATTGCTAGCTCTCTGATCTTCAAGAGTATGGCTAACCTCGGAAAAAACTTCCCACTCTTTTTCTACACTTTCTTCACGAATCCTGGCTTTGAAGATGAAAACAATATGCCTTCTTTCAGCAACTTATCAACGGCATCTTTGGCATACTGCTCTTCTACTCCTTGAGATATTGCCGCGTCGATTATTTTCTGCACTGGAATGAACCCCTCCTTTGAGGTCCCTGACAGTTCGTTTACTATTCGAAGTATCAGGTCTATCCTTTCGCGTTGCGACTTAGTCCTGCCCACCATGATTGTGTCTATATCGGATCTGCCAGTCTCCCTATCTATTCCAACCTGTTTCAAGGATGCACTCATTAAACGGATCACAGCATCTGCATCCTCAACGGTGATCTCCTTCTTCAAACCCATTTTAGCTCTAGCCTCAGCAAGCCTTACAAGAGCTTCCAATTGCCTTGCTGTTATTGGTACAGGAGACTCTGGGTTCTCTCCCATTGCACGAGTTTCCAGATAGAATTCCTGTATCTTTCTGGAAGCCTCAGGAGTCAACGTGGGCGTGAAATTCCTCTTCGCATAACTGATATACTTCTTTAAGAGTTGAGGGAAGATTGGGGCTTCAAGAGCGACTCCCTTTGAGGAATGGAGGGAGAGTACATGCTCAGCCATCCTCTTGTCTCTCTCAGACTCTGGTTTGTCCATGATCACAAAGATGAGGTCAAACCTCGAGAGAACTGTAACAGGGAGGCTAATATTCTCCGCCGGATTCTTGTAGGAATTATACCTCCCAAACGCCGGGTTGGCTGCTGCGAGGATAGCTGTCCTAGCGTTGAGGGTTGCAACAATTCCGGCCTTGGCGATCGAGATAGTTTGTTGTTCCATCGCTTGGTGTATTGCTACCCTGTCTTGGGGATTCATCTTATCAAACTCATCAACACAGGCTACGCCACGATCAGCGAGCACAAGTGCTCCAGCTTCAAGAGTCATATCTCCCGTGTCAGAGTCTCTGAGAACAGCCGCAGTCAAGCCGGCTGCGGTTGAGCCTTTTCCGGAAGTATAGAGGCCCCTAGGTGCTAGCTCCGCTGTATACATGAGGAGCTGGGACTTAGCTGTCCCCGGGTCTCCAACAAGAAGCACATTTATCTCCCCGCGAATTTTGACGCCATCTGGAAGAGTTTTTGGGACACCTCCGAAGAGAGCAAGCGCAATTGCTTCTTTGATATCCTCAAGGCCGTAAATCGACGGAGCTATTGATTTTACGATCTTCTGGTATATCCACTCATCTCTGGCAAGATCGACTATGACTCGTTCTTCCTCAGGTGTGATTTCAACCTTTTCGCTCTCTTTGTCCATAGTATCGACATAGTTGGCGTCGATAAACGTCCTGAATGTCGTGAGACGACCCCTTCTGGGGGCGAAATCCTGTACGGAGATCAGTACTCCAATCATGGCGACACGATCTCCAGGTCTGGCAGTATCGACGAGGTCGTCCTTGACAATAATATCGATGGATCGAGGCATTTGGCCAGGCGGAAGTTCCTCTGGCATTTCCTGTATCCTTAATTTCTGCCAGTCCACAAACTTAGAATCTTCAACTACGAGTATGAAGGGGCCTTCCCTCCCACATTTCGGATTGGTACATCGAGAAGGAGGAGTGTATCTCCCTTCAACCTGCGGGATTTCTATTTTCTCGCCGCAGGCAATACACTCGAAGATGCCAACAACCAATTGCGGTTTGACTTCACTGACTCTTGTGACTATGCCTCTGACCATGATCAGTTTACCTATATGGCCAGCTCTAATCATTCGGAGTTTGACTTCCCCGGTTGACACATTTCTGAGCCTAGCCTTGAACTCAAATCCAGATTCTATGATTTTCGTGACATAGTCCCGATCTTCCAGATCTACAATGCTTTTCACGGCGTCAGATGCTGGCTTGAGGCAATTCTCAGGCTCATCGATGATCTGTCTGGCTAGCTGAGGATCATGGGCAAGTAGCTCATTGAAGTCAACAATCACTGATCTTCCGCCAGTTACGGGTAGACGCTGGATCATCTCGCGGTATTTCAGTGCCCCAGATTCGGTCCGGTATGACTTGAAGAAGTCCAAGAATCGTTGAAATATATCCGTCTGTTCGTCAGATTTTTCTGTGGCAATCTCATTAGTCATCTGTAGGTCTATCACCTCGTTTTCCCAATTATCCCTGACTCCCAAGTTTTCAGCAGTTTGGTCATGCGTTGATATAGCCACGCTTCCTCATCCGTCATGGGACTCGTGGATCCAGGTGAATCACTACCGCGGAGAGCTACTTTTACAATCTTGGACATACGGATGCAGACAATATCCCGCAAAAGTGTCTCAAACTGAGACAGTTTCCTAACGCTGTCGAGGTCACGTGTTTCCCTGTTGGCTTTCTCTTGATATGAACCCATAAGTTCCTTTGCAAGCACGTAGAAATCGTCAGGCAGTTTCTGAAGGGGTGTTTCCAACTGCTCTTTCCAAAGAATATTCTCAAAATCCTTGTAGCTTAACTTCAGATCCTCTTGAGTTGCGGCGATGCTCGCTCTGATTAACGTCTCTGCTGCCCAGAGAGGTAGCTGGACATCTTGACCTTTGCCAATTGAACTGAGATCCTTGCCTACGATCACAAGATCTTCTGCTGGATTCGTTATTGTTACCTTCACCTGCTTATTCTTCCTTACAAACTCAAATGCTTCTGGATTAAATTCGAGATCGTCCACAGAAAAACACCAATCACCTATAGGTTGAAGAGACTTCTTAAATCTTCCATTTCAGTTGCACACAGTAGATCCTGGTTGTACGACTCTAATATTAGGCTATCCACTTCACTGAGACTTCTGACAATCGCCAAACTTCATGATATGCATTTGATCTTAGAGAGGCTTTTATGAATATTCTTATAAGTCGCTAGGCCTAGTTTGAAATTGTTCAATACTTGCAGACTATTCAAGTCAGTTGACATCCTTTGACTAGGAGACACGAAAGCAGAATGAATAGACAGACAGATAACATGGTGGATTCGAGAGCCAAATTCGCGGCTTTCGCCGCTGTTATGACTGCCGCCACCGCGTTAACCACAGTGGTTTTCCAGGTTTCCATACCAGCGACCAAAGGATACTTCAATCTCGGAGAGTCTATGGTTTACATCTCAGCTCTTGTTTTCGGACCCTTAGTCGGCGGCTTTTCTGGTGGGGTCGGATCAATGCTGGCCGATGTGTTCACTGGGTACTACTTGTATGCGCCTGGCACGTTGGTGATCAAAGGGATTGAGGGACTCATTGTTGGATTTCTAGCACACCGGACTAAACTCATGAATTCTAGGAGTGGAGGAAGGAAGCCATCCACACTTGCATCCCTGGTCATCGCTGTTTCATGCCTTGCGATCGGGGCTTTCTTGGTCCTAATGGGTATTTCAGGTGTCACATTAGCGTTTCTGGATAGTGAATTCATCATAGGGCCTGTTACATGGCTAATTATCTCATCTCTCGCTGCTCTTTTAGTCGGATATGTGATTTACCGGTCTGGAGTTGGAGGTCTAATCTTGACTCTGTCCATGCTTGCCGGAGGTGCAACTATGGTAATTGGATATTTCTTGTATGAGTTGCCTCTATTTGGCATTGCTGCAATACTGGAGGTTCCTGCCAATATCATGCAGTGTGTGTGTGGCGTTGTTATAGCTCTCCCTGTCTTTCGCAGAGTCAAGCAAGCAGTGATTGTTTGAAGATTAAAGCAGCTTACATCAATATCTCGGCATCGCATTTCGAGATATGTTATGCTATTTATCCGGCCAGGAAATCGGTCTGAAAGATAGTTTTTATATGTGTGTCCACTTTCTCCTTTCTTGATTTGCCATTGAAGCAGTCTATACTGTTCTCAAAAGGGGACATTCTTGCATTTCATTATAGTGATGGGGACGGCTGGATGTGGTAAGTCGACGCTATCATCAGCTTTGGCATCCTTCATGGACAATAATGATTTGGACGTCATTAAGGTAAATCTTGATCCGGCGGCTCGGCGATTGCCTTACGATCCCGATGTCGACATCAGAGACTACGTGAATGTTGATGATATAATGAACCAGCTAGGTCTCGGGCCGAATGGTGCACTCATAGCTTCGGTTGACATGGTGGCTGGTCAGATAGACAAGATCAAAGAAGAAGTAGAATCCACAAAATCAGAATTCGCAATCGTCGACACTCCGGGGCAGATAGAGCTCTTTGCCTATCGCTCGACTGGTCCGTTAATTGTTTCGGCACTGGGTGGGCAAACGACGGTGAACTTGCATTTGCTTGATCCTAACTTGGTTAGGTATCCAACAGGTTTCGTTTCTCTTGCTCTACTTGGGCTTTCTCTGCAATTTAGGTTTACGGCTGCCCAATTCACTCTACTTGCGAAATCCGACTTACTTTCGGATGAGGAGGTGAACAGAATTGTGGAGTGGTCTACCAACTCAGCCCAGTTGTATGAGAATGTTGACACTGAGGGAAAGGGAGTCACACGGGACATGAGCAAAATCATCTGCGAGGTGCTTGACAGGATCGGTTCCAGAGGCGAGGTTATTCCTGTATCTGCTCAACGGCAGGAAGGTCTGGATGTGCTTTATGCTGAACTTGAGAGAGTCTGGGTAGAAGATCACACACCTTAGGTGCGTCCTTCAAATTCTCTAAGCATTGTCTGTGCTTCCTTGGCGAAAACCCTTATAAATGGGGGATTTCAAGTTTTAGACCGAGTTCTCAAAATGCGATCAAGCTTCTAGAGTCTGATGTAGGGTGAACATAGATGGTTGCGAACAGTGTTGATAAAATAATCAACGGGGCCCTTTCAACCGGGAGGAACTTTCTACTTGAGCCCGAGTCAAAGGAAGTTGTAGGCTCATATGGAATGCCAGTAACTAAGTTCAAGATAGCCAAAACAGTTGAGGAAGCTGTCAAGTTCTCTAGCGAGATAGGGTACCCAGTTGTCATCAAGATAGTTTCGCCCGATGTGTTGCATAAGAGTGACGTCGGAGCAGTGAAGATCAATCTCAAGAATGCCGACGAAGTGCGAGCCGCCTTCAGCGAAATAATGAAGAACGTCAAGAAGTTTAAGAGCGATGCGAAAATCATTGGAGTAATCGTGGAGCAACTTGCTCCGCAGGGCAATGAGGTTATTGTTGGAATGGCTAAAGATCCACAATTCGGTCCGGCGCTGATGTTCGGGTTGGGCGGGATATTTGTCGAAGTTCTGAAGGATGTGGCATTCCGTATCGCGCCGCTGACAGAATACGACGCACGGGAAATGATACAGGAAATAAAAGGATACCCCGTACTGACAGGCATCAGGGGTCAGAAACCTGCGGATATTAACTCCATTGTAGACATAATCCTGAAGGTCTCGAAACTAGTCACTGAGCATACCAACATAGAGCAACTAGATCTGAACCCTATTCTTGTCTACGAAAAGGGCGCGAGAATTGTTGACGCAAGGATAATACTATCAACCGATGGAGAAAAAAAGTGATTTGAGACTAATGTTTGGAGGCGTTAAACATTAGTGTCTTCAGACTGTCAAAGGTGATTGGCAAAACTGTGTACACTACGAAGGGGAAGTACGTCGGTCGTGTCACTGATATCTCAATAGACATTGACATGAGGTCGGTTTCAGCTTTGGAGATGAAGATCAAAAGAAAGACGACCGCATCAGGAACCGAAGTAGTGCTTGTTCCCTATGAACTAATTGTCGCAATTGATGACATAGTCTTAGTGGGCAGCAAGAAATAGTCTTCTCAGCTCTTGGGAGTCAAGGTTACTTCGAATGGATTGCTCAAAGAGGTCCTGCAGGTGTCGGAGAGATCCAATGATAGCCTGAGTCAAGAGTTGACCAAGCTATATAATCAATTAAGCGAACTCCGAACTGAAACTGAGAAATTCTATAAGAGGGCGGAGGACTGGAAAGCCAAAAGAGACGAATTGAACAAAATGATGAGTCAACTCGCTTCCAAGCTGAAGCAAGAACGCGAACACAGAAGTCGCGCGAATGAAAAAGTAGCCGAGTTCAAGGTTATGAAGGAAGGCTTCAAAAAGGAGCTTGACGAAAGGAAGAACCTCATCGATGAGCTTGAAAAAAAGAGGAGGGAATCAATTTCCAATCTAAGGGATGATCCGGATCAATTGCGGGAGCAAATTAGGAAACTGGATTGGTTCCTTCAGACTAATGTCTTGAGTCTGGGAAGGGAGAATGAGCTTGTAAAGGAAGTCTCTGCTCTTGAGAAGAGACTAAAAGGTGTGAAGGCAATCGATGGGGTAGATGCTGAACTCACCGAGATTGTTGACAAAGCGAATGGGATCAAGGGCAAGTTATACGAGTACAGAACTCGGATGCTTGAACAAGTCAAAATGTCCCAAGAACATCATGCAATAGTTGTTGATTTGAAGAAACAGCTAGGAGACCTGAAGAAAGAAGCCGATAATGCCCACCAAAGATACCTCGAATCATTCGGCTTTGCCAGTGAAGCACTTTCGAAATCAAGGAAGATCCATGATCAAATCAGAGAGTTAAATGCGAGACTCATGTCCGAAAGAACAGAAAGAAAACCAGACATAGACAATGACATGAAGCAGAGAATCGAGAAAGTAGTCACCCAGGCATACGAAAAAGTCAAAAAAGGCGGTAAGATCACGATGGACGAGCTGTCCGTTCTTGTAGATAAGGGTTTTTTCAATGACGATGGAAGGACCTAGCTAAGACGCGCTCTCTGTCTTTTCGGCGAAGTCGAGAACTATCACAATATCGGCCACATTTTCCAGGGCTTCATTTGGCTTATCGGTCGTGCGCAAAAGTATAGTTTCTTTCCCGAGTTCTTTAGCTTTCGTAAGCGCTGGCAGGATATTTGGATTTGCCGTAAAAAGCACGACAGCGTCGAGCTTTTCATTGAATGCCATATCAGCTGCCTCAACAGCTACGTGAACGTCAACTTCTGCAGGAACGACTATAGGATTATAGCCCTTCTGGGTAATCTGTTTAACCGTTTCTTCATGTGATGTCTGCTGATTGATAACTACCTTTGCTACCTTTGTAACTCCCAAGTCTTCAAGTAGGTCTTTTACTTTAGTCACCACAGGATAGTATTCTCTAGATTCGAGGCTTGATCCATCAATTAGTACTCCTATTCTCTTCCCCTTTCTTCTGAATCTCAGGAGTTTAGCAAGTTTACCGATTTTGCTAATCTTTGTTCTACCTCTTCTTCATTTTCCGCTATACGCCGAAGCGCCTTTCTCTCTGCTGATATGATCTCAATGCCCTAAACAAATCTATCTTCCTGAATGATGGCCAATATACATCGCAGAAGTAGAGTTCAGAGTAGGCAGCTTGCCACAGAAGAAAACCCGAAAGCCTCTCTTCTCCTGATGTCCGAATTATCAGATCTGGATCTGGCAGACCCGCTGTGTATAGGTGACCGTCAATGAGTCGTTCATCAATTTGCTCAGGTTTCAACTTACCATCTGAGATTTCCGAGGCTATCTCCTTAAAAGCGTCCACCAATTCTGTTCTTCCACCATAGCTGATGGCAATGTTAAGGAAATGCTGATCATATCTCTCAGTGGCTTTCTCCACCTTTCTAATTGAGTTCCTTACGTTGCGTGGTAGCAAAGATAAATGTCCAATGGCCTTTACTCTGACCTTATACTTATGGATTAGGGGGTCCTCAACTATCTCCCTGTATCTGTCCCTGACAATAGAGAATATTTCATCGATCTCCCTTTTCGATCTCGAGAAGTTCTCGGTTGAGAATGCGTATATTGTGACGATTTCTATTCCTACCTCGAAGCACCAGTGTAGGAAATCCTTCACCTTGTCCGCACCGTATTGATGGCCTATCCAGGGCATCAGTCCTTTGCTCTCGGCAAATCTTCTGTTACCGTCGACGATGATCCCTATATGTTTGGGACCAGCATCGGAGGTCACCTGTCTCCAGAGCATCCATTCATAAAGCCTGTATATAGGTGCTAAGACTTTCAATTTGGCATCTCCTTGCAGTCACTCGCGATACAATCACCGGGACAAAGGACGGCGACCAACCTATGTCAATCACTTTCTTCCTAGCCTTATATAGTATTTCCCTGATATTGAGCCGAACAAAACGCTAGTTGTTGGGTTGGCGAGTTCCTGCTGCACTAGTCACGCTCGACCGGCAATCGAGATCTCGCACAGACTAATTCTAAGTAGACATACTAGATGAGTTCTGCCACACGATCGGCAGCTCTCTTCATGTCAAGGAATACAAGTCCAAGCTTGACATCCTTTCTCGCTGACACTGTCAATACGGCGTTGGATCCCGCTCCCATGACTATTATATAGCCATCCTTCCCCTTTACAAAGATCTGCTCTATTTCTCCTTTACCAAGCTCTGAAGATGCTCGTTCACCCAGAGACAGCATGGCCGCTGTCATTGCTGCTATCTTAGTCTCATCAACGTCTGCCGGAAGGGCTGAGGCAATAGGAAGCCCCTCTGTACTTACTACTATTGCAGCCTCGATCTCGGAAACAGAAGCTTCCAGATCCTTAAGGACTTGCTCAAGCGTTCCGCCCTTTGCTCCAGAGTCTGTTTCCAAAGCGTTGCTCGACCTCATCCATTGGTTTTGTCATACCCGTAGTCAACAGACCAATAACAATACTGACCTACGGAAAGATGAGAACTTCCCGCATTCTAAACTGTTGGAAGCGAACCCTTATAAAGCCTCTTAAGAAGAACCTCCCTGGCGATGGCTTGGAAAGCTCGACGGACCCCGGTACCTTTCGTGGCTATAGTCTCGAATATCGGTACATCCCGTAGTGCTAGGGAATCAATGAGAGCCTTTCGATCTGCCGCGCCAGGTTCATCTCTTTTGTTGAGCATTACAACTAGCGGTATATCGCTGTTCAGATTGTTCCCGAGCATCTGCTTTAACTCATTCAAACTTTCGGTGTTCTCACTCAGTTGAGATACGAGCGAGTCCGCGACGAATATGATCCCATCGGTTCCCTGGATCACAATCCTTCTCTGGTGTCTATGTCTTTTCTGCCCGGCAACCGTGAAAACATCAAATATAACTTTCCCACTTGCTGAAAGCGGAGTGTAATCGAAATAGAGTGTTCTCCCGGTAGGATCCTCGACAGAGGTAAATCCTCCCTTGGCGAGTCCCTCAATGTTATCATATATCCACCGAAGAGCTGTTGTTTTTCCTGAGAGAGTCGGCCCCCAGAAAACTATCTTGAAATGCATTCTTCCCTCTGAGTCTTTGTTCACGGGAGATCAACCTTCCTCGTTAGCTGTCACGGAACCTTCTCTAGCTCGCTGAGCGCTGCTTTTAGTTCTTCCTCTTCGGACTTTCTTGCAGCAGGAACCTGTGCTCGTGATTCTAGAAACTCATCAAGGATCTTCTGGATTTCATCTGCAGACTTCTTTAGCACTAACCTGATCATTCCAATGTTTATTTCGCCATCCGTAATAACGCATATAACCCCTTTTCCGCAGCTCGCAGCGAAGATCTTGCCGTTATCGAATTCTGATGTGACGATCTTCAGCTCGCCGATTTCCAGACTCTTCCCTTGTTCTTCACTCGCGCAGAAAACGGCGCTAGCAATGGCTCCGATACCATCGACATCAACGGGTTGATACGTGAATTTAGACACATGAGCAATAGTCAGTCCGGTTTTGTCGACCAAAATTACTTTCTTGATGCCTGGTTCGCTTTTCATCACGTTGCCCAATACCCTGTCGAATGCTTTGACATCAGTCATTTCTACCCCTCCATAAAGATTTTCGTAGCCTGTCTCTCATATCTCAAATAACATTCACGTGAATAGTCTATTCCTCAAATCAGGATAATTATGAATCTTATTCCTCTAACCAGTCAATAATAGAACAGTCAGTTGCAAATATCTATTCGACTTTCTTCTTTTCCCGCAGAACTATGAGTACAGCCTCATCTTCGGGCGCCACTAAGACTTCCTTGTTCTCTATATCTATTGTCAGGAATCTGAGGGGGCCTTCACCAATCTCTTTGACAACAGACTTCGCCTTACCAACCAACGAAGTTATAAGGGCAGCGATTTTCTCAGTCTTCTCGGAATCCATAGTCGAACTGATAGCTAGGCCCTCTTTACTAGTTACAATAACACCTTTTACGCCTTCATGTTTCCCCAGAGACTCTAGAGTCCTTTGAAACATCTTTTCTCCAAGCATTCGAAACCATCTTCTTTAGCCGTGAAGTTCGCAACGATTTCTGCGTTTCCAGATATAATTGAGTCAATTATTATTAAAACATATCTGAATCATTGTGAAGAATCAACTGGAGATCATATAAAGGGTCTAAGTATCTAGATTAGCTTTAACCAGAAAATGCTTTGAAAGGTTGAAACTACAGGAAAGTCTTGTGCACACGCAGATAAAGGATTGGCAAATCCTTTTCTGGTAATGTGAGGCGAGTTGCGATCTGATGCCAATAGCTGGTGCTGATTGATCTTGCGAGATGACAAAACTGGATTTGACAAAATGCTGAGATATATATGGAAGTGGGACGTAAACAAAATGAATGATCACCTACCGAGCAAAACAGTTCCCCTTAGCGAGCTCCTTAGTGAAGAAGAGCCTACGGTTAACGCAAGAGATGGCACGAAGCTCTGGGTTGACCGAGATGAGCTAACGAAAGTAGCCAACATGGTTCCGAAGACGTTACATAACAAGTTGTATTTTCCCATAGTACTGATCAGAAGAATAGATCTGGGGGAAGGCATTTTCAGCATAAGCGGAGGAAAACTGGAAGCGTTCTTCGTGGCAAAAGCGCTTGGAATTACTGACGAATCATTCGTGAATTATGAAACAGTTGACGTCCCAAACCACATCTATCGCCCACAAGTTCAGGAGTTAAGGAGAAAGCTTAGGAGCTTGAGTGTGATTGGCTTCGGGGGGGCTTCGACGAGTGAGGATGCCTTTTCTTCTTTCTGATCTGGTGATCACATTTCATCCATCTTTTCTCTTTGAGTTGATGCTATGTTTGTTGTCTGATCAGAATAATGAGAATCCCATATTATGAGCGAATTGCTTAAATGGGTGTGTTCTTTAAAGCCTATTACGAACAGCTTTCTCAGTCTCAGATTTATCGTTGGATATCACAAAAAGGTCTAATTGTGATGGAAACATGTCCCATGAGAAGCCTGATAACGTTACTCGTGTGGTAAGCCTACTCAAGCAGGTCGGTTTCCAGACCTCAGATGCTTACAACATAAGGTCAGCCTGTTTTGACGTGGTTGCGAGGAATGGCAGTAAGATATTGCTTATAAAGGTGCTGACTAACATCGATAGCTTCCATGAGGAACATGCTTTTCAGTTGAAACTCCTAAGTGACGTGTTGTCTGCATCAGTCGTTCTTGTCGGGGAGCGAACTCGCAAGGGCAAAGTCGAAGATGAGACATTATACGAAAGGTTTGGCATACCAGCTATCAGCTACAGCACGCTTGAACAGGCGTTGCTCCATGGCGTGTTCCCAGTTGTATATGCAAAGAGAGGCGGATTCTACGTTCATTTGAATGGAGAAAAGATAAGACGAGAGAGAGGGAAAGGTTCATTCTCGCTCGGAGGCATGGCTGAAATCCTTGGAGTCTCGAGGCGGACGATATACGAGTATGAAAGGAATGAAATGGACAGCACGTTGGATACAGCAGTCAAGCTTGAAGAGTTGCTCCAGACTTCTGTAACGGTTCCATTCAACATACTCTCATGGAGTGTTGAAGGGGGAGTTGTTGAAGGTAAAGCTGTTGCCAGATCATTAGATGACGAAATTGAGGAGAGCGTTGGAAAGGTTCTTTCGGATCTAGGTCTGAAAGTCGTGTGGTCGAAGGGAACTCCTTTCGACGCTATAACATATACTCGCGAGAGAAATGACGTTGTAGTTACAGGCGTCGGACATGTTGCAGAAAGAAGAGTCCAGAACAGAATAGAGGCCATTGGAAGCTTCTCCAACATCGTGAGATCACTTGCAATGTTTGTGCTGGATCGCCCCCGTTCGAGTTTAGTAAAAGGGGTCCCTGTTGTAAGCAGAGATGAACTGGAATCTATGGACGATGCTTCTGAGCTTCTGGAGGCAATCAACGTTCGAATGCGTCGAATAATACAGTAACTGAACCGACAAGCAAGGCTTTAAGGAAGCTGCTTCTCCGTAATGTCTGAACAAGTTGTCAAGGAATTGGAAGAGGCCTTGGGGTCTCCTCTCAGAAAATATAGAGAGGGGAAAGTGGACTTCTTTGCTCCCATAGTCAAGCAAGTTGTGACTACATCTGACATCGTTTTCTATAATCCTCGAATGGAATTCTCTAGGGACGTCTCGGTCTACCTGGTCCACGCGTACCATAACATAACTGGGAAGGAAATGGATCTGTGTGAACCTCTAACAAGTTGTGGCGTGAGAGCGATCAGATGGGCTTGTGAAGTACCTGGGATCAGAAACGTTTTATCTGGAGACCTAAATCCAAAAGCAGTTCTCCTTGCCAATGCTAATGCCTACTTAAACGGCGTATTGAACAAAGTGGATGTCAGATGGAACGAAGCAACTCGTCTTCTAGATGATTGCCCGTTACATGGACGTAGGTTCGATGTTGTAGATGTGGACCCTTTTGGCTCTCCGATTTACTTCGTAGATTCAGCGGTTAATGCACTCAAGAAGGAGGGAGGGTTACTCTGCCTGACAGCGACTGACATGCAGCCACTCTGCGGCATCCACCAAGATGCATGTCTACGGAAGTATGGAGGTCTATCCTTGCGTACCGAATACTGCCACGAGATTGCACTAAGACTTCTAGTAGGGGCGACCATTCGTATTGCATCGAGGCATGATCTGGGAGCAAAAGTTGTTTTTTCTCACAGCTCAGACCACTACGTCAGAGCCTACTTGTTGACTAAGAGAGATGCAACCGAAGCTGACGGGAATCTCAAAGAAATCGGGTACATCCTCCATTGCTTCCATTGTGGCAACAGAAGAGTCCTACCCTCGTTAGCGCCCCTGAAAGAAGCAAAATGTGAATTCTGCGGGTCGATTATGCGATCAGCAGGGCCACTTTGGTGTGGAAAAATCTGGGATAGATCATTCACCGAAGTTGTCAAGACCATAGTTGGGCAATCGAAGTACAAATCTAATAGACGGCTAAACCGAATGCTAGATTTGATCCTGTCTGAACTGGATGGCCCCCCAACCTACTATGATTTACACAGTATTTCTGATTCGGAAGGTGTGAATTCGCCTTCCACATCCAATGTAATAGAACTCCTGCGAAGCAAGGGATTCTTTGCTTCGCCAACGCATTTCAGAGGAACGTGTGTCCGCACAACGGCAGACACGGAGACAGTCAAGTCAATCGTAAGACAATTAGGGTGAATGAGAAGAGAAGCCCTCAATTGTGTTTTCTAGGAGCGGTCAAGCTGGTTGGGTACTGGGCTGATTGCCATCCTTTCCTTCTATGAACGATTTCAGCCAGCCTGATAGATCAGAGCAAGAGCTCGGAGACACAACATTACCGAGACCGCATCTCCCGGAGTCATTACAGAAGAAGCAAGGGCAATCCATGTCTCCCCAAGTCACAACTGGGATTTTGTCTGCAAGCAAAGCAAGTCTGTAGGTGTATTTTCCTCGATAGAGTTCTCTCGACCTACTAATCAAACCTTGTTCTTCAAGTCCTGATATCAATTTGGACCCTCTGCGGTTATCTGTGCCTAGTTTTTTCAGGAGATCAACTTGCAGAAGTCCTTTTTCACCTGCTTTCTTGATCATATCGAAAGCCATTGACTCAATATTGGAATTTACCCCTGTAGTCGAAGCTTCTGGCGTACTCTTCTCTCTTTTTGTGGAACGACGCGCACTCTTTTGACGGCCTCGACTTGGTTGTCTCATTACTATGAACCTCCGCAGAAGCGATATTTCCCACGACGAATGTCTGCAGTAATCAAACGTACGAGAAGGGTATACTGGCGGAACTGATTGTGATAGGGGAGTTAAATAGTGCATTCAAGTCTACTTTTACTATTAGGCAGGTTTCGAATAAATAAGTTATGTTGAGATCGGCCGATAAGCCATATTTTGTTTTGGAGATTAGCTGTCACATCAGATTGTGCTTTGTTGCGATATGATGTAGACTATATTGCATTATCCACAGTAATAGTTCTCCATACGTTTTCCAGTCTTCTTGCAGAAAAACTACGGCCGTTCTCTTTTTTCTGGAATCTTCTCAGTGTCTTATAAAGCAAATGAATTGATGACCATAAAGTTAATAAAGTTCTTGTATTTCTCTAATCTCGTTTCATTTTTTGGTGGTGGCTTCTTGATCAAGCTTGGGAAACTCCTTCACATCTCTTCCAGCAAGAACCTGATTCTTCGTGTTGAGATCGCCCCACCGCTTGGAACAGCAGTTTTGACCGGCGATGCCAAGGAAATTGGGCGTGTCGTCGATATTTTCGGTCCGAAAAGGGCACCATTTGTCTCGGTGAAATCGCCTTCAGACGAAGCTTTCTTGCAGAGCCTTGTAGGGAGGGTTCTCTTCTACAGAGAAAAGAGGGGGATGAAAACAGAGTATGAAGATAGCGAGTCAAGGCCTTTCAGGGGAAAACGAGGAGAGTATGTTGGATAATAGTAGAGGGGTTCTGGAGAAAAGTGACAAGGACAGGATGATGCCTGAACATTTGGTTCAGTGTAGTGAGTGTGGGAATACCAAGTTTATTAGGGACTACGAAAGAGCGGAATTGACTTGCCTGAATTGCGGCTTGGTGATAAAGGATCGCATGATAGACACGGGACCAGAGTGGAGAGCGTTCGACCACGAGCAAAGGGAGAAGAGAGCTAGAGCGGGGACCCCTACGACCTACACAATACATGACAAGGGTCTTTCCACAATGATTGACTGGAGGAATCGCGACAGTTTTGGAAAGGATTTAGCTCCGAGGAAGAGGGCTCAAATATACCGCTTGAGAAAGTGGCAGAGACGAATAAGAGTCTCAGATGCTATGGAAAGGAACCTCGCATTCGCCCTTTCAGAGCTTGATCGGATGGCGTCACACCTGGGGCTTCCCCGTAACGTGAGAGAAGCCTCAGCCGTAATCTACAGAAAAGCGGTAGAACAAAAACTGATTCGAGGCAGATCCATTGAAGGTGTTGCAGCTGCGGCCCTATATGCTGCATGTAGACAGTGCAAAGTCCCGAGAACATTGGACGAGATAACTGAGGTCTCTCGTGTGAGCAAGAAGGAGACTGGCAGAAGCTACAGATTCATAGCAAGGGAACTGAATATCGCCATTCCTCCAACGAATCCCGTTGATTACATCCCGCGGTTTGCAAGCCAATTGAGTCTGTCAGGGGAGGCCCAGGCAAAAGCGGTCGAGATACTAAAGCACGCTAGTATGAAGGGACTAACGTCTGGTCGCGGGCCTACTGGCGTCGCTGCTGCGGCGATCTATATAGCGAGCGTGGCTCTCAACGAGAGAAGAACCCAACGTGATGTAGCTGAGGTCGCTCGGGTTACAGAGGTAACTGTAAGAAACAGATACAAAGAGCTTGTTGAAAAGCTAAGCTTGTGATAATCATTGGGCAGATGATTGCCCTAGTATTCCTTTCTACTTTCTTTTTACTAACAATGCATTTATCATTCCATGCTGCCCTGGACGACTCGTGACAACGGCTTCACCGAGTTCGGTTCTGATCGTCGCACCTTTCGAGATTATTTCTCGTCTTTCATAATCGATGCTTGCAGGGTTCTTGAGAACCTGGAGAATCTTAACTTTCTTTGTTGTGTCACTTTTTGGGTCAGTTACATTGGCAAACTCGTCTTGGAGTAGTTTTATCTTCTGGTTGCCACCCCTTCCGATCTTGAACTCTATCTTTCTTTCAGAGAGTTTGGTCTCAGCCGATTCTCCGCCAGCTTCGTAGGCTCTTTTTCCTCTCGCGAGTTTGATTGCTGCGCCCGTGTATCTCCGTCCTGCTCGTCCTTGCCATTTGCTCAAGTTTCTGCACCTCGTCACAGACAAAACTTACAAGTGATAAGACCATATTTAAGAGGATGACTAACATTCTCGACTCTTAAGACACATACTAAGTTGAAGCTTAAAAGCCAGTTAATATATGTTTCGGGAAACCATTTAGATTGAAACGGTAAATCGGAAGCCCCTTTGTATGCTAATTGAAGGAGAGCTGCGTAATCATGAGAAAATCAGCTGAGCTAATATTGTGGCCTAGTTATTTCGATGGAACTAAATCATGGAATGAAGGGAGGAGAATTGGGCGTAACTTGACCATAGAGAGACCAACAGTCGACGAGTTGGCTAGAGCAGCAGAAATGTCGGGGATTCCCTGTAAGATCGACAAGTCCGCCGCTTACCCGAATGCATGGTGGGAGAAAAGCGGAAGACTTCTTGTTGGCAGAGTGATGCCCAAAAGGAAATTGTTGGTTTCGATTGCAAGGAACCTAAAGAAATTGAGAACCAAAGAAGCAAAGTAGTTCCAAATGCTATTTCTAATCTAGGTATCAATTTCATTCTCTGCTTGATGGTCTGCTTCGTTTGACTTTGATAGATTGGTCTCAGATTGATTTCCAGCACCAAGTTTGACAAGCTTTCGGTGCAATTGGACTTTGAGTTTGGCTAGATCTTCATCGAACCCGAAGTATTCCGCAAACATTTTCGTCGTAGTAAGTGAGACACTTCTCCCACTCGGTTCCTTTCTAATAAAACCAAGCTGCTCGAGCCTATGAATGTGCTCGTATGAATGAGCGCCTCTTATCTCAATTACTTCTGACCGCCTAATTGGTTGTCTAAGAGCTACCAGTGCCAACGTCTTCAGCGAACCTAGGCTCAGTAATCCTCCAGGTGATAAACGAGAGACTCTACTTGAGTACTCTGGCTTCAGTTGAAGCGCGTATCTCCCCCTAGAAACTTGTACTATCTCCAAGGCATTAGATCTACCTTGATATTCACTTATGAGTTCTTCTAGAAGCGATTCTGTTTCAGGTCTTCCTCCTGCCTTTGAAACTTTTTCAAGATCCTCTATTGAAAGAGGTCTACCTGCAGCGTATAGCGCAGCTTCCATCAGTGCCTTCTTGTTGAGGGGAGAATTCACTTTGAGGGGCCTCCGTTCATTAGAGTGATCAGTATTTCTCCGAAGTCCTCTTCCTGCCAAACCCTTATTCTCCCACGGTTGGCCAGGTGAAGACAGCTTAGAAGGATCTTGACAACTTCCTTGGAAGTTCTCTCGGAAAGGAGGTGGGAGAACTTTACAATAGGTTCGTTCATTGCTAGCTTGAGAATTCTCTGAAGCGTTTCATTGATGCTTTTCTCAACGTTGATCATGTCGGGTTCGAGTTCAAAAACCAAGGGGGTTACGAACGACCTTGCTTTCTCATCCTGTTTCGCTTTGTTTGCTTTTTCGTCTCCCTGCAGCAGGACTCGCTCCAAGGCTACCAAAAGTTCATCCAAAGTTACTTTCCTTGAAGTCAAACGAAGAGGCATCTCAAGAGGGGGTAGCACCAATTCCTTCTCTTCTTCAGTCAATTCAAGGTTCGCGTTAATGTCTAAGAGTTGTTCTGTCTTCAGTTTTAGGATTATTGACGCCGATAGAAGCGCACGTCCGGAGACCCTGAAGTCGATTACTCCTAGTTCGTACATCTTCTGCAGAAACGAAGAGACCAAGTAGGCAATATCAATGTCCCATGGAGAGAGTTTACTAGCTTTCAATGAATCGAGTAGGAACGACCATGGAGGTTGCAGCCAGAATGGTGAGTTTTTTTCGCTCAGAGGTTTCACCTCACTTCTAAAATCTTCTTTGAAACCGTGATCTACATAGCAACCTGCTTAGTAAACTCCTCAATATTTGCAGATACTATGTTTGAGATGCCTGTTTCAGTGTTTTTTGAGATTCCTATCAGAGAATCGGATCTAGTCATGACCGCCTGCTTAAGCGTGACTACGATGAACTGGGAGTTTTTCGACAGCTCCTTTAGAAGGTCTGCCACTCTGACTGCATTGACCTCATCCAAGAAAGCATCAATCTCATCCATTACATAGAATGGAGCGGGCTGATGCTTCTGGATAGCAAATATCAGAGCTAGTGCAGTTAGCGATTTTTCTCCTCCTGACAAAGCCTCTATACTTGTGACTTCCATGCCCGCGGTTTTTACCTTAATAGCGATTCCGCCCAACAAGGGTTGTACAGGGTTTTCAATAGCTAGCTCTGCGCGTATGGCAGGAGAAAGGTAGTTGAATATCTCTCTAAAGTTATTGGAAATGTCATTAAAGGCATCCACGAATTTTCTAACTTTTTCTCTCTCGAGTTTTTCCATAAACTCCAGAATGGCTGTCTTCTCTTGGAGAACTTTTTCTCTCTTTGAAATTGCTTCATCGTATCTACTTTTTGTGGAGTCATACTGCTCTATGGCCTTCATGTTGACGCTTCCCAGGGCGACCTGTTCTTCTCTCAGTATGCGTATACGTTCCGACGTTTCCTCCTCATCGGTCTCTTCCCCTGCGCGTGATTGGAATTCAGGGAACTCCTGTATTCTCTTCTCCGCTGATGATACCTCGGATCCTAGATCTTCCTTTCTAATATTGAGTCCACTTATATCCATTTGAAGCGTGTTAATTTCCTCTCTGACAGCGTTAAGCTTCTTCGAGCTATCTCTCGAAGCGGTCTTGTTCTCAGTCAATTCTCTCCTAGATGAGTCGAGTTCTTCTTTCACCAGTTCCCTTTCACTTAGAACATTCTTTAGTTCCTCATTCAGTGTGTCGAGTCCAGCCTGCCTCGTCTCTAGGTCGGACTGAAGTGAGGGTAACAGACTCCTAACCTCTTCAAGGAGTTGCTTTGCTTCCTCAGTCTGCGGTGCAAGTTGCTCGATCTTTCCCATGTTCTGGGCGATTGATATCTCAACTTTCTTGAGTTCATCGTTCAGTCGGGCAAGCTCGTTTTCTCTGTTCTTTACGGCTGTCCCGATCTTGGAAGCCTCGGAGGTGTCGAGTAATGTTTTCAACTCTCTTTCCCGAGAAGTGAATTCAGCAAGCTTGTTCTTGGAGTCCTCAATGACGTTCCGCAGATTTGTTAGGTCTTTCGTGACCTCTGCTAGCCTTGCGTTTTTCGATACTAGCTCCTTCTCCGTGTTTCCGATAATCTGTTCAAGTTCCTTTGTTTTGCCGTTCTTCTCGCTAAGTTGAAATCCTGTTACCTCGAGTTTTCTTTCGTTGGTGTTAATGCTTTCGCTTGAGTCTGACTTGAGACGGGTCAGCCTGTGTAATTTATCAGAAAGCATTATTCTAGTTTCTTCAAGTCCTTTCAACTCTTCCTCCAGTTTCGGAAGATTTGATCTCTCATCAACTTGCTTTCCTTTTCTGTAGAATCCACCTGTTATTAGTCCCGCAGGCTCCATTATGTCACCGTCTAATGTGACTCTGCGCAACTGTGTGTGTTTGAGGGAGCGAGCAACGCCCAAATCCTTTACTACTAAGGTTCTTCCGAAGACATATTCAATAGCTGGCTCAATCTCTTCATCAAAGCTGATCAAATCCTTGGCGAAACCAATTACCCCCTTCTCCTTCGGACACTCCATAGAGGTCCCTGGCTTAAGAGAGTCAAGTGGAAGAAATGACGCTCTGCCCGTCTTAGTCTTTTTAAGGAAATCAATAAGTTTTGCTGCATCGTTCTCAGTCTTAGTTACTATATAAGTTAGACGAAAGCCAGCAGAAGCTTCTATCGCAGTCGAATACTCGAGAGGAACTTTTATCAGGTCTGCAACTGTTCCACAGATCCCATTAAAACCGCCTCGGTCTTTCAGTTTGAGAATCTCTCTTACGGCAGCTCTTCTACCGTGTGAAAGATACATTCTTGCTTCTCTGAGAGCGTCCACCCTGGCTCTTATTCGAATGAGTTCATCCCCTATCTTCTTTATTATAGCATTTGTTTCCTGCAACTGCTTTTCAGTGGCCGCAAGTTCTTCTGAGACTCTTTCGGTCTCAGTTTGTACGTTTGAGAGTCTGTTTATTGTGTCCTCCTGTTCTTTCATCAAAAAGCCTATCTCATTCTTAATTGCAAGGTGATTCTTCTCAGACTCTTCCTTCAATTTGCCTAGTTTTGAAATCTCTTGCTCCAAGTATGTTTTCTCTCTAGTGAGTATCTGTTGTTTCGCGTTGTTTCTTGCTAACTCCGAATTTAGTTCATTGACATTGGACACCACGTCATCAAGCTGTTGTCTTTTCTTGTTGAACTCTTCATCCAGTCCTGTGATCTGTGTCGAGAGCTCCTTGATGATTCCACTGGTATCTTCGATACTTTTTATTAATGCTTTCTTTCTGTCGTCAAGCAATTTGACCTCGTCCCACGCATTGTCGGTAGTCTTCTTGAGGTTAGGTAGTTTCTCTTCTAGAGATCTTAATTGACCTGAGTTAGATCTGATCTTCTCTTGAATAATTTTCGAAGCACTCTCACTCTCAGATATTTGCTGTCTTAGTTCAAGGATCCTCGATTGGGCTGTATCAAGTTCAGACTCTCGTCTCGTTAAAGAACGTTCGATCTCCGTGATTCTGCCAGATACTGCGTCATGAGTCTTCACTAAGGTGTCTTCATCTACTTTCAGTTTATCCAACTGACTCTTCTTGGCCTCAAGTTTCTTTGAAACCTCTTCTGAGGCTAACCTCGCCCTGGTCAGTTGTGTATATACCAATGAAGCCTGGAGATTTTTGATCTCCTTGTCAATGTTCTGCCATCGCATCGCTCCTTCTTTTTCTTTTTCTAGACGCTCGAACTCCTCCTTGACAATTTTGACGATATCATTGACTCTTTGAAGATTCTGGTTAACTTCTTCAAGCTCCTTCAGGGCCCTCTCCCTTTTTTCGTCGTATGTGGCGATTCCTGCAATCTTCTCTATTAGCTGTCTCCGTTCCTCATGGCTCAACCTTATTATTCGAGCTAACTCGCCCTGTGGAACAATGTTGTATCCTTCAGGATCTATCCCTACCATGCTCAGAATATCTAGTATCTCCGTCCTAGTTGTTAGGCGTCCGTTCAAGCGGTAGACTCCGTGCCCCTGCCGGTCCACCTGTCTTGACATCACAATGTCGTCCGTATCTATGGGAATCTTTCTATCTGAATTGTCAATGTGAAGAGTGACTCGAGCATACTCAGCTGGTTTTTCGTTGGATGGGGATCCGGGATTATAAATCAGGTCAGAGAATGAGCCCGCTCTAACAAACTTTGCACTTAATATTCCGAGAGTGAAGCAAATGGCGTCCAGCACATTGCTCTTGCCGCTGCCATTAGCTCCGACGACAGTCGTGAGCCCTTTAGAGAATCTGAGGCTCACAGTTCTTTTCCCGAACGACTTGAACCCCTTTAAAACGATTTTTCTGAGATACACCAAGTCAACTTCACCGCTAAGCGGCGTGAGAGCATGTCCTTATGGATGAGAACCTTTACCCAGGTTTCACTCACTTCTACTCCTGTTTGGCGAATACGCCAGAACTGCCCCATTTCACCAATATCATCTAAATGATTCCATTCTAAAAATAGATTAGTCTTTTGGTTAGTTCTCAGTGTGCAGCCACGAGTCCGATCGGAACACTGCGGTCTTTGCTCTCAATAAGAACTAGTTGTGTAGCTATGGAGAATCTCATCATAATACCATAATCTGGCGTCCAGCTCAGAAGAGAATCATTACATGAGCCTTATCATAAGGCTCAAGGTGGACTACGGTCTTGATCTCGAATGACTGTTTCAACGTTTCTATCTCTTTCTTGTATATCTCGGATGGTTCCTTGGTCACATCCACACTTCTAGCTTTGATAGCCAGAAACCCATGTCCCCCGTCCTTGAGGAACATTCTTGCGTTTTTCACCATGATCTCGCTTTGATTAGGCTGCGCAACATCTTGATAGATCACGTCAACTTGGTCCACTAGCATCCGGTACTTTTCTGGGAATCTAGCGTCAGCGAGTACTGGGAGCATATTCTTTCGATATTCACATAGAGCTACGAGTTCCCGCATAACTCTCGGTGAGAACTCGACACAGTGCACGATACCTCCTTGACCGACGATGTCGGATACATGGCTGGCTGTTGTTCCCGAGGCAGCACCGAGATACAAAACCTTGGAACCTGGTTCCAAAGGAATTTCCTCTACACCTTTGGCTATGGCGGCAGCTAATTTACTGCGATAAGTGTCCCACACCCGGTATTCCTTTCCTGAAAACTGAACGAGTCTTTCACCATATACTCTCTGACCTGGAGCAAGGTTGAGGGTTGCGAGCTTCTCTCCACCGCTAACCTTGTCTTCGGGGGATACCCAAATCACATTCTTGCAGCCTTTGAATTCTCTTGCGTTCGTCATTCTGGCAACATGCTCCTCTGGCGCTCCAAATTCATAATATGAACTCTTAGAATCTCCTTCTACCGAATCTCTTCACATTCTTCTTACTCCATTCACGTTTGTCTTGATATTTCGGAGGCTCTCTGTGCGTGGGTTTAGGATATTTCTTCTGAATGTCTTCGACTCTCTTTTCTAACAGATATTTCAGTTCATCCGCTTGGTATTCGCCTGAGTAAGTGTCAATCCTGCAGGCTATCGAGAGTTTTCCAGCTAAGACGCGAGCAACTTTTCCCCTCTGCCACCACGCAGCACGATGAACCAAAGGATGTTGGAAAATAATCCCATGTTTTGGGGGGTTTGCGCCCGTTTTGAGCGCACGGAACAATGCTTTCTCCGCACCAAGCACCTGAACCGTGCTAGCAGGAAGTCTTGAAAGTTCCTCAAGCCCGCCAGCCAAACTAAGTAACCGAGCCCCGATCATTGAACCAGCGAGGCCGGTTATGTTTGGAGCAACTTCCTTCATAACGTCTTCAATGTAGTCTTCGATTTCACTCCGAGTCTCGTATAGATCCTTAATGATGGACGCAAAGTGCCGGATGCGAGTAAGGTCATACTCTGCTATTCTTGCCCCCATGGAGCTTTTGGCTAACCTCTCCAATTCTGCGCGCAGTGCATCTGAGAATGTGGCTGTATTACGAAGGTTGTCTTGAGTGAATTCCTCTCTCTCCCCAATTTTGCTCACGAGAGTAGCATAGGTTTGATGGTTCTCTATTATCTTGTCTAACTCAGGGAAGTACAATCCATACCATTCCCTGATCCTGGAAGCAAACAAGTTAAGGGTCTTGTCTATATCGTCTGTTGCCTCAATAGCCTGAACAATTAGTTTATCCCTTCTCTCAGCTGCCCCCCGTATCTTTTGCTTAGTTAGCGACAGGTCAACCGAGTAAAGTAGTGAAGATAGTTCTTCAGGTTTGCTTGTGAATCCAACTTCCTCTGAAAAACTGACTGTTCTTGACCTTAGTGATTTGCCCGCTGCGCTTGGAGTTTCAACATGAGCACGAACGCCATACTTCTTGATTATGTTCTTGGCGAGTTCCTCATCCTCTAAAATGAATCCATCAAAACCCTTCTCAACCAGACGCTTGACGATATTATCAACCTCATCTATTATTTCGCCCTGCTGAAGCCTAGAAACATTCTTAGTCAGAGTCTCAGGATCTTTTTGGAAAACGCTTGATGCAAGCAGATTGAGTGATTCGTCAAATCCAAAGACACCAATGATCGATTCAACGATGAAAGCCTGCAATCTAATTATCCTCCGACAAAGTTGAAGGGGAACCACACTTAGGCTACCGAACTCCATAAAGCTTTAACTACATTTCTATAACCATGATTAATTGGCTTATTATTCTATTCCCTATTCTACGATTGGCTTCATCGTGACGAAGAAGAAAGTGGTAGGCATGCCCAAGAAAGACGAATTTGATCTGCCTTTGCAGTTAGCTGGGCTAAGAATGAGAAACCCAACTATGCTCGCCTCCGGAATACTTGGCATGAGTAGGTTTACCTTGGAGCAAGTGGCTTCGGCGGGAGCAGGGTCTATTGTAACGAAGTCTATTGGCCCAAAACCCGAGAAGGGATATTCCAACCCGACAATAGTTGAAGTTGATTGTGGTTATCTAAATGCCATGGGATTGCCAAACCCCGGTGTCGATGCATATGCTCCAGAAATATCTGAACTCAGGAAAGTGATTGACGTTCCAATAGTGGGAAGCGTGTATGGTGGTAGCCCTGAGGACTTTGTCTATGTAGCTTCCAAAATGGAGAAAGCAGGAGCCGCGGCGATAGAGGCGAATGTTTCGTGTCCTCATGCAAAGGTCGGCTCAATAGGGCTAGACCCAGATTGCGTAAAGGAAGTAACTCAAGCTGTAAAAGGTGCAATTAGAATACCTCTACTTGTTAAATTGAATCCAAATGTCACTAGCATTGTTGAGATCGCTAAGGCCGCGGAGGACGGAGGATGCGATGCGATCACAGCTATTAATACGGTCAAAGGCATGGCTATAGATGTAGATGCGTTTTTGCCGATTCTTGGAAACCGATACGGAGGACTTTCTGGGCCAGCAATGAAGCCCATTGCATTGAGGTGCGTATACGAGTTATATGAGAAGGTTAGAGTTCCTATAATCGGAGTCGGAGGAATATCTGGTTGGAGAGACGCTGTCGAATTCCTCCTCGCTGGAGCATCATGCATACAAATCGGGACGGCCTTAATCAAAGGATTATCAGTTTTCAAGGAGATTTTGGAAGGATTAACTAGCTATATGAAGAAGAAGAGTTTCAAAAGCTTGAAGGATATCATAGGGAGGGCGCACAGGTAAACAGTTCGGAGGAAAGTTCGGGTTGGGGTCAAAGGCTGCTGTCAAGAATCGTCCAGTAATCTGTGAAGTGAGGTCAGTACGTCGTGAAACACAGGATACCAACACGCTGAGAATAGAATCCCCACCTTATGTTTCCAAGATGGCTCAACCTGGACAGTTTCTAATGGTTTGGGTACCAGGCATTGACGAGGTTCCGATGAGTATTTCAAACACAACGAAAGATGAGATATGGATTACCGTCAAGAAAGTGGGCGAGGCTACTGCAGCTATTCACAAAGTCGCTGAAGGAGAATTACTCGGATTGCGGGGGCCGTACGGAACTAGGTTCTCAGCAAAAGGTCGTAACATTCTAGTAGTTGCGGGAGGGATAGGAGCCGCGCCACTTCTGTTCCTTACAAAAAAACTAACAGACGTTAATAAGCGGATTACAATGATAATTGGTGCACGATCGGCAGATAAATTGGTGTTACAAGAGGGTTTTGAGAAACTGTCTAAACATAGGCGCTCCAGACTCATACTAACGACAGATGATGGTTCGGCAGGCACAAGAGGGTTCGCTAGTGATGTCGCGGCGGCTCTATTGAAGAAAGGGGAATTCGACAGAGTGTATACTTGTGGCCCTGAAGCGATGATGCATAAAGTCATCATTACAGCTGAAAGCAAGCGTGTTCAAGTCGAAGCAAGCCTTGAAAGGTACATGAGATGCGGTATTGGAATATGTGGCAGTTGTTATATCGGAAGATATTTGGTTTGTAAAGATGGGCCCGTTTTCACAGGTGCCAGACTCGAGGAGATAGTCCAATACCTCAAGGTCAAATAGAATCATAAATTGTTTGCGAGGAGATGGCATTGAGTCCCGTCCAAATGGTTGATGTGAGTGGGAAAGAAGATCAGGTTCGAACTGCGAAGGCGATTGGTAGGATAACTCTAAGGCCAGAGACAATTCAGAGGATCAAAAATAATTCCATTGAAAAGGGCGACGTCATATCATGTGCCCAGATCGCAGGAATTCTCTCAGCTAAGAAAACCCATGAGATAGTGCCTCTGTGTCATCCCATACCAATCACGAATATTCTAGTTAAACTCGAAATTGAAGGCAGTGATGTAGTTATAACTTCCGAAGTCTCTGCCACAGCAAAGACGGGAGTCGAAATGGAGGCTCTAACAGCCACAACATCCGCGCTACTCACAGTGTGGGACATGACGAAGAAATACGAGAAGGACGAGAGAGGTCAATACCCATCAACGACGATGAAGGACATCCGGGTTCTGAGGAAAACTAAGGGAGAGTAGAGTAGATGACTCACATAGAACACAAAGAAAAGGCACCTAGCAAGATCAGGTTCACCATAATAGTCGTCAGCGATTCAAGATACAAGCTGTTCAAGGAAGGCAGGAAAGTTGAGGACGAGTCCTCTCTCATAGCAAAAAGAGCTATCGAAGAAAATGGGTATGAAGTATCAAACAAAGATATAGTACCTGACGATAAAGAAATGATAACTGGAAGCATACTGAAATATGTTGGGCAAGATGATTCAGACGCAATATTAACAATAGGGGGGACAGGGGTTGCAAGAAGAGATGTCACAATAGAGTCGGTGAAGAAACTCATAGAGAAGGAAGTCACTGGGTTTGGGGAGATATTTAGGAACATAAGTTTTCAGAGAATTGGGACAGCAGCTCTTCTCAGCAGAGCTATGGCAGGCATCGTACGAGAAAAACCAGTTTTCTGTCTCCCTGGCTCACCCCAATCTATCGAGCTTGGATTAAAGGAATTGATATTACCAGAGATTGGACACATGTTGAAACATATCCGGGAGTAGCTCGAAAATGAGGTAGCCCTCGGCAGGACTGAGAGAATGAGTTTTCACGAAATAGAGCGTCGAGTAGACGTTGAGACAGCTCAGAAACTTATCTACTCTAGCATACGGAAAGTTATTACCGAAGAGGTTGACGTTGTTGATTCTCTGAGCAGAGTGGTTGCCAAGGAAATCAGATCAGAGTCAGATGTGCCACACTTTGATCGTTCCGCTATGGATGGTTTTGCAGTTATCGCAGGCGATACATTTGGTTGCAGCCAGCAGAAACCTGCAAAACTAGAAATCACTGGTGCGTCTAACGTCGGCAGGGTTCCGAGAGCCACGATAGCATCAGGCAAAGCCGTTGAAGTTGCAACAGGTTCGCAAATTCCAAAAGGAGCAGATGCGGTTGTCAAGATTGAGAATACGGATCGTACTGGAAATCAGTTGAAGGTATTTTTGCCAGTCACTCCAGGAGACAATATCTCTAGGGTCGGAGAGGATCTGAAGAAAGGTGAAGTGATAATAGACGCAGGTCAATTCATAAGACCGCAGGACATTTCACTTCTCTTGGCATGTGGCGTTTTGAGAATCCAGGTGGCAAAGAAGCCAACCGTGGGAGTAATCGCGACAGGAAACGAACTCATTGAACCACAGAAGACTCAGATTCCGGGAAAGGTATTCAACATAAACACTCACTCACTGTCGGCCTACGTGACGCTATATGGTGGACTACCTATTGACCTTGGGATTGTTGGAGACTCTTTCGAGGAACTCAAGAAGGTGTTAGAGTCAGCTCTGAAATATGATCTGGTAGTTTTCTCAGGAAGCACATCAGTCGGAAAAAAGGACATGCTACCTGAAGTTGTTTCTTCAGTAGGGAGGCTCGTTTTTCGAGGAGTATCGATGCGCCCTGGAAATCCAACAACAGTCGGCTTAGTGAATGGAAAACATGTCTTCCTATTACCGGGTTTCCCTGTGGCAGCCATGATAACATTTGAGACCTTCGTTGGTCCAGCTATTCGCAAGATGATGAATGCGAAATGCTTAGACCCCAGAAGCGAGATCACAGCACTACTTGGAAAGAGAGTGCCTTCCACTCTTGGCAGAAGGGATTACGTAAGGGTGAGACTTCAATTGGATGAGGAAGGGCAGACAGTAGCATATCCTGTGAGAAGTTCAGGGTCAGGAATTATCAGTAGCATGACCAAGGCGGATGGTCTAATAGAAATCTCTGAAGATCTGGAAGGTCTAGAGAAAGGCTCAAAGGTAATTGTTAAATTGTTCCCCAGGTAAGTGACTCCTACTATTGCATTGGTGTTCAGGGAGAATTAAAGTGAAGGATAGCGTCTTTCTCAAGATAACCAAGTTCGACGATGCATTCTCGCAACTGCAGAAATTCTCGTATCCAATGGAAGAAAGCGAGAAAGTCCCTCTGAAAGAGTCTTTGAACAGAATACTATTCAGGGACGTAAAGTCACCGATCGATGTGCCAGATTTCCCCGGATCTTCACGCGATGGGTACGCGGTGATCTCAGCCGACACGTTCGGCGCGGAAGAGGATAAGCCGGTTCTTTTGCACAGTGTAGGTGAAGTCTGCATTGGAACAAAACCAAGTGTGGTTTTGCAGAGAGGGCAATGCGTGAAGATTTCGACTGGCGCCATGGTTCCTAAAGGCGCAGATAGCATAATTATGGTTGAGTATACAGAAGAGGGCAACGGACGAATCAAGGTCTACCGCCCGGTCTCACCAGGGGATAACATCACAAAGGTCGGGACAGACCTTAAGGCCGGCGAAGTAGTCTTAAGAAAGGCGAAGAAACTCACAGTATTCGACTCAGGAGTTCTCGCATCGATCGGGCTTTCGAAAATCGATGTGTTTAGGAAACCGAAAGTTGCCATCATAAGCACCGGAAACGAGTTGGTGACTCCTGGGCAGCGGCTTGACGCTGGCAAGATCTATGATGTCAACTCGGTTACTATCCATCAAGCGGTACTTGAGTCAGGTGGCGCTCCGATAGAGTTCGGAATGCTCCCAGACGAGTATTCTCTGATACTTGAAGCTGTTGAATCCGCACTATCATCATCTGACATTGTCTTAGTTTCAGGTGGCACATCGAAGGGACCTGGAGACCTCATGCCCGAAGTCATTCAAGGAATTGGCACACCTAGCTTCTTTGTCCATGGAATAGCTATGAAACCTGGGAAACCAACAATTCTCTCATCCATAAGAGGAAAGTTGCTACTTACACTACCTGGATATCCAACTTCAGCGCTCATTGTCTACTATACCCTCGTAGACCCTTGTATCAGAAAGATGGCGCGTCAACCACCTTACAGATTTCAGATAGTGAAAGCATACACATCCACAAGGTTCTACTCGGAAATTGGTCGAAAAGAATTCAAACCTTGCAGAATCTCGAGTCGCGATGATGGAAGGTTCTACGTCATACCTATGCCTACTGGCAGCGAGGCTATAACCACGCTTGGTAAGGCTGACGGATTCATAATTATTGAAGAAAATGTTGAGATCGTCGGCGAAAACCAAGAGGTTGATCTCCATGTTTTTCCGCACAAGGTCGAAAAAATGAACGATCCAATGGGTGAAGAACTCTAGATGAAAAGACAGTCTGTCGTTTGCATCATTGGGACGGGGCGACATGTAGGCAAAACTACCGTTCTTATTAAAATTCTCAAGGAGATGAAGAGGAGAAAGCTTAACGTTGGGACCATAAAACACATTGGCAGCCACTCAACATTCGACTTTAAAGACAAAGACACCGGCAAACACATCCAAGCAGGTTCAACAGTAACCTTGGCACTGACATCATCGGAGATCGTGACTATTAGAAGGGATCTATCAGTCACTCTGGAAGTCGCAGTGTCACAGATGCCCAAGGAACTCGACTATATCCTAGTTGAGGGGTTCAGGCAGTCGAAGTACCCCAAAATCATTGTTGTTAACTCTGAGTCAGAATACCCGCGAGAAGTACAAGGAGACACAATTGCCGTGGTGATAAACCAGCGGGAAATAAGAAAAGGAGGGAAGACTGCCAAAGCAGAGCGATTCAGCGACAGAACTCTTGTGGACACCATCGAAGATTACTTCAGTTCTTCGATGGTCGCGTAGGCAATAAATGCGTTATTCTTGGTGAAGGTCATTCTTCGCTGAGTCCATCAATTCGTTCAACAATACTTTCTTGATCATTAGCTGCCTAATGCTGTTCATCAGGGCTACCCGAAGTTTCTTTACAGCATAGCCATCTACTTCAAAAGGAAACCCGTAGTCCACGTCCCATAATACAAGACCTTCTGCAGGAGCAGAAGGTACCCCCATTTTTGGAATTGGGGTCATTGGGTCAAACAATTGTTGGATTTCTGTTGGTTTTAGGAGTCCGAGAGCCACATACAATAACGCTCCAACGATTTTTCTAACCATTCGTCTAAGAAAGCTATCCCCAATAATGCTAAAGCAAATGAAGTTGTCGGATGGCCCAACTACTGAGAAATCAGTGATCTCTCTCGTGGAATTCTCCTTTGAAGGGCGATGTGCAAAGCTTCTAAAGTCGTGTGCACCCACGAATAACTTTGAAGTTTCAATCAACAGTTCTAAATCCATTCCTTGGGCAACGCATGCGAAGTACTTGTAGTGTCTTCTCAACGCTCGACGAGGATTGAAGGAATCTGAAACGCGGGCACTTGCCCAGACTCGAATATCATCACTCCCCATCTTCGAATTGACTGCTGCTGGTGTCAAGTCTCTTTCAGCGTTTACCGCAAAAACATTTCCTAATGACCAAACGTATCTGTCGGTCCTACCAGCCGAGGCGAACTTGACCGCATTGAGGTCAGAGGGTAAGACTTGCGTTCGCATTAGTGCACGTATGAGATCTCCTTCTACTGTCCTGATGTTTGCCTGTCGTTGAGAACCGTAGAAGGGCTTTGTACCTTCATAGAAGACTTTGAATGCATACCTTTGCACTTTTCACATCTCTTTACCTTCTCAGAACAAAAGAGTCTGTTTTGCTTGTTTTGGCTTTTCTTTATTCTTTGTTTTCTTCTTATCGGGTGTCTTTGCTTTCTTCTCCTTGACTACTTTGATCTTCTTTCCTCCAGTAATTGCATCAATGTCTTCCTCGTTGAGGTCGAACCACTTGATCATTCTTCCAGCCATGTTTGCGCTGTTTTCCATGATTGTCCGCACAGTTGGTAGATACTCGTGGAGTATCTCGCGTGTCGATGTGTGTGTTCTCGATCCGATCTTCAAACAAACTTCCCTCAAGGCGCCTCTCCTAGCTCTAGTTGCGCTGAGCCCCCTGATATAATTAGGAAATGAGTAACTTACGAAGCGTCTCTGGGAAGTTGTTCTAGCTAAAGCCACGCCGGCGCTCATTAATTCGTATACGTAAGATAGCAGACCCCAGTCCTGGCTTCTCTTTATTCTTCCAAGGAAGATATCCGCCCTTGAAAGAGCATCGAACGCCTGAGACAACTCTGAAGGATTGGTGAACTCTCTTGGTATATTCTCATATACCCATTGAATCAGCATATCATGATCGATGTCCAAAGATTCAATGGAGTACAACGCTTTCCTGAAAGTATCAGCTTGGAACATTTCTCTCAAGCCCTCAAAGATACCCTTGACACGGTCTCTTCTAGCTGACAAACCGTTGACATCATCTACACTTATTTCGCGTTTTCCTTCAGCAAAAGCTTGAAGGTCGTTTATAGCGGATCTCAGATCGCCATTGGAGTGATCCGCTATGATTTTCAGAGCCTCTACGTTTGGCCTGATACCTTCCTTTCGGCAGATCTTGCTCAGAGCATTGACTACTGTACTGACGATTATTCTCCTAGTTTCAATGGACAGGCAGTGGCTGTGAAGTGATCTTATTTTCGAATCCCACTTGTCGTTTGCAGTCAGGATGATTGGATTCCTGGTTTCCTTTATTGTCTCAATGATAGCAGAGACTCCACCACGGTCCTCGTCACCACTTAGACCATCGACCTCGTCGATTAGAAGAATTCTGCCCTTAATCTCACTGAACAGTGAGCCAAGGGAGGAAGATGATCCAATGAGTCTTCTCAAAGTTTCTCTGTCACGTTTGTCGCTAGCGTTTATTTCAACTACTTCATATCCAGATTCGCTTGCAATAGCATAGACCAATGATGTCTTCCCAGTTCCGGTAGGACCAAAAAGCAGAATAGCCCTTTTCTCGGGGATTCTCCCACCAGTCCAGATAGATAACCAGTTCATCACTTTTGACACAGCATCGCTGTTACCAAGTATTTCGGAAGCTATTCTTGGTGCGTATTTGTCAACCCATATGGAGCTGTTGTCAGGCGTTGTGATTCGGGAACTGCCGTTCATCACTTTCATCACACTTTGAACTAGCGGTTCATTTTGCAGCCAGCGCTCGTGAACTGAGCAAGCAAGGCACTCAGTTGAATTTCTTCATTTGCGCCCTGAGTTAGGCGGTAATCGATCTCCCCAACATGGTCCGTTAATTTGACTTTCTCAACTTCAGGGATCTTAAGGTTGAAGATCTCTCTGTGGATTTGCCTAATCACGTCAGTTCCCGAGAGACCATAGTTTATGAGAAGTTCGTGTAACATATTTCTAGCGTCCATGAAGTTGCCTGATAGCGCCGATTCGAGCATCCTCAGGACTTCTTCTGGTCTCGCCCTGCTCGCAACCTTGAAAACAATGTCCTCAGTGAGATTTCCACCCATGGCAGATGCTCCCTGCAATGTGTTTATTGCTCGCCTAAGATCACCGCCAGCAATGTAGAGAACCGCCTTCAAACCTGATTCGTCGAGCTTCACAGACTCCCTATCAGCAATGAATTTCAGTCTCAAAGTAAGATCTTTCTCACGTAGCGGCGCAAAGCGGAAAACGGCGCATCGACTCTGTATAGGCTCAATTATCTTGCTCGAGTAATTACAGAGAAGTGTGAATCGAGAATTCTTCGAATATCGTTCCATCGTTCTCCTGAGCGCATTCTGAGCATCAGATGTCACCGCGTCAGCTTCATCCAATACTATTATCTTAAAGGGCACATCACTAATTGGGATCGTTCGCGCAAAATCCTTGATTCTAGTTCTTACAACATTTATGCCTCGTTCGTCACTCGCATTGAGCTCAAGGATATTTCCTTCAACTCGACCACCATACAAATCATGAGCAAGCGCTAGTATTGCAGTAGTCTTCCCAGTTCCAGGAGGACCAGCAAATAACAGATGGGGAACATTCTTCTCCTTGACGAACATCTTTAAGCGCTCAACTATCTCCTTTTGATTAGTTATCTCTGAGAGGCTACGGGGCCTGTACTTCTCTGTCCAGAGTGGAGACTCGTCACTCATATTTCACAAACCTCACACACGTTGGAACTAAAGATCCCAATCAAACATATGAATGAAATATAGTTAATCATCTCTAAGGATCAGTGTAAAGACAATTAGTAATTAAAGTTTCACTCTACTCAGCCCTCACAGATCATAAAAGGATCGAACAACTGCTATCGTCCACGTGTTTTTTGTAGCGTCTTAGGTGTGAAAAAAAGCGAACGAAACTGGGAAAGAAGATAGAGTTATCGCATGGAAAGCGCCAAGAATCGAAGAAGGAAGGGCCCTCAGGCTCATTCATCGTCAACCGACTTGACGCGGAAGTCGCCCACAGATGCCCGGGGCAGAATAATTGTACTAAAGAAACTCCTTGAGGGAAGAATCAAACCAGATAGGAAACTCCTAGACTGGCTCTACACATGCACCACTTGCGCCAACTGTAAGGAAACATGTCTTGCCATTCCGGGCGGCATCGATACCCCCTCAATGATTGAGGCATTGAGAAAGGACGTTGTCTCTCAAGGCTTAACCATTGAAAAGCATCTCAGCATCAGTGACTCGACTTTGAATCACCACAACCCGTATGGAGAACCTCATTCAAGAAGGAGAGACTTCTTGAAAGGCCAAGAAATGCCAAGACATGCTAAAACAGTGTATTTCGTTGGCTGCACAGCGTCTTACAGACAGCGAAGCGTTGCCGAAGCTACCATTAAACTACTGGAATTTGCGGGCCAAGACTTCACGTTGCTTGAAGACGAGTGGTGTTGTGGATCCGTACACCTTAGGCTTGGGTATGACAATTTGGGAAGAGAAGTGATGAGGCATAACATCGATGAAATCAAGAGAACTGGAGCGGAGACAGTTGTTACATCTTGTGCTGGCTGCTACAGAACTTACAAAGATACATACCAGAGTGCGAGTAGCGACGATGGTCTGCAATTCAAGGTACTTCACATAACAGAACTGCTCGATCAGCTCGCGGATAAGAAACTGATACAATTCTCCACTAACAAACCAATTAGAGTTACGTACCATGACCCTTGCCACCTCGGCAGACATGGCGGCGTATATGAGTCGCCGAGAAGGTTAATTGAGAGGGTCAAAGGCGTAGAGCTAGTCGAAATGAAGACAAACAGAAGCTATGCGCACTGTTGCGGTGCAGGAGGCGGGGTGAAATCCACCTACCCTGATCTTGCTGGCCAAATCGCGAGACAACGAATAGGTGAAGCACTAGAGATCAAGGCGGATCTGGTTCTCACAGCCTGTCCGTTCTGCAAGACAAACCTGACTGATAGATCAAACGGATTAGTCAAGATCGCAGATATGGTTGAATATCTTGCCGACAATCTCAGCGCAGGAGTTGGCGAAGAGGAAACTGGCGCTGGGTCTTTCAAAGACGTTGCCTTGACAGAAGACAACTTTCCAAGTTACTTGGAGAATCATCCAGAGATCTTTGAGGATCTCGTTATTGATTCAATCCTCGACTTTGCAAAGTTCAACTCATGGAATTCATTCGACAAAGGAGAAAAGCCTCTGTCTGTGTTCCACGTCAAACGACTGCAAGGTGGGATAGAGATCAAGCCTGGACGTGCAGAAAGAGCGGATGTTGCATTAAACTTCTCACCAGAAGCAGTCAGAGATCTAGTGGCAAGCGATAACAGAGATGAGTATGCCAAGAAATTCGGTCGATTCTATAACGAACCTACCGAAACAAAGTGGATCGATTTCATTCTGAATAAGAGTACAAAGACACTCATAAGAATGGGATACGGGAAGTTCGCCAGAGAAGCAGGGATACTAGAAGAAGAGTAGCAGACACAAAAGGAATATTGGTAGGTTTCCACACGGCCAGTTTCTTTTCCTCATCTCAGTTCTTTTTCCCCAACTTGATCCATGAAAGAATATCTTTTCGCCCATTCCCGATAGCCAAGTCTCCAGAGCGGCATTTTGCTTTTGTTTACTTTGTAATCCAAGTCGCGCGTACCTGATCCTTCCTTCATAATCCTTGAGTAGTTTGCATAGTACGTTACAGCGTCAGGAGACGATGATATTAGTTCCATTATTGCTTCTTCGGTGAAGTATAGAATCAAATCAGGGGTTTCTGGCGCTGGTCCAACGCCAAGTTCTAAACGGCCATCAGCCAGTTTTTTCAAATGAAATACAATCCTTTCATAACCCTCTAAAGTGGGTCCTCTGATGTGATACTCCCATATGGCGCCAACGCTTAGATCCTTCATCAGATCGGGATGATGAGGATAATAGTCTTTGATCTTCTTTAAAAGCGGCCCTGGTATCAAAGATGAATCCATTTTGCCTCGATCAGGGTTCATTGCTCTAGTATCACCACTTGTCAACTTGGTATGGACAAGCAAGAAGTAGAACAAAAAAAGAAAGAGATTAAGTCAGCAGTTGTTGAATGTCTTGAAGCTGAAATCCTATCTAACAGCCTCTAGGATCGTTCTGAACTTGATAGCGTCGGGAAGTGGTCCCTGGATCCTTAGCTGTCCTCCCATGTATGCAGAGGTGGCGTCGATCTCACCCTTCAACATACCTGTGAAAGTGGCTGTATCTGCCTCCAGGGTAATGTCTGGGGATGAGTGTGTTCCAGCGTTTGGGCCCGCCGCTTTCTTGGCTTTGAACTCAACGTAGAATGGTGCCCCGTCGCTAACTGCAAACTGCATTACACGATCCCAGTCTTCGAGTTCAGCTTGTGCTGCAGAGGACTTGTTAATTTGTCCAACTAGTGTGCCGACTGCGTCCATCAATGGTGAACCTTTTGCTGCTGGCTTTGCTGCTGGCTTTGCTGCTGGTTTTGCTGGTTTCTTAGACATTTTTCCTCGTTCCTCCTTTTTCTAACGGAATAAAATTCTTGAAACCGTCTATAAATAGATTCCTAGGCACTAAATATAGGTTAAGCTGTTTCCTTATAAAGTTGAGTATTATTCCGCTTACCAGAAGTATTACGAACATAGCCTATAAACAGAAAGACATAAGTGTAGCAAAAAAAGCAGGAGATCGAATGCGAATTCTGACGGTGGATGATGCTGAAGTTCCCACAAGAAAATCTAAATCATCAATATGATCTAACATCGGCGAACCGCGTCAATTTGCCAGAATCCAGTAAGTTAATCGTGTTGACTTTCATACAACCTTGACTTTCCGAAGTCTCTTGACTTCCTCTTTGGTTAGACCTGCTACCCTTGTTAGTATCTCTTCTGTATGTTGACCGAGTTCTGGAGGTAGACTTCTAATACTTCCTGGCGTTTCTGAGAGCTTTATTGGTATTCCTATCTGCTTTATTCTTCCTGCAACTGGATCTTCCATCTCGACAAGCATCTTTCTATGAAGTACCTGCTTGTCTTTGAAGGCGTCTTCTATCGAGTTTACTGGTCCACACGGAACATCAGCAGCGCCGAGGAAACTGATCCATTCAGAAAGGGTTTTCGTCTTAAATACCTCCTTGAGTGCTGAGAATAGCTTTGGTTGTTCATTTGGGTTCATGAAGTTGGCCTTGGATAGATCCTCCCTTTTGAGCGCTTCACATAGGTTTTTCCAGAACCACTCCTCAAGAATGCCCAAGGTTAGATACCTACCGTCCTTAGTTTCATAAACATTGTATGCAGCCAATCCACCTGAGAGCATCATTCTACCGCGTTCAGGTGATTTGCCTTCGCCAAAGTATTCAGCCGCATGTATCGTGAGCCATGAGACTACTCCATCAAGCATTGAAACGTCCACGAACTGTCCTCTACCGGTCTTAGTCCTTGCCAATAATGCGGCAAGTATTGATGTGGCAGCAAGCATTCCTCCTCCTCCAACATCGGCGATCTGAACGCCAGGTATTATTGGTGGTCCATTCTTTTCACCTGTTATGCCGAGTATCCCTGCGAAGCCAATATAATCAATGTCGTGCCCTGGAAGAGTGCTGTAGGGGCCATCTTGGCCGTATCCAGAGATCGCGCAATAGATTATTCGTGGATTTATGGCCTTCAACTCGTCGTAACCGATTCTGAGCCGTTTGGTTACACCCGGTCTGAAACTTTCTAGAACGACATCTGACTTTGCTGCTAGCTTAAGAAAGATTTCTCTTCCTTCAGGTGTCTTCAGGTCCAGTGTGACACTTTTCTTGTTGCGATTCAGGACAAGAAAGCGATAACTTTTCCCGTGAATCAAAGGCGGAATCCAGCGTATGTAATCTCCAAAACCAGGTTCCTCGATTTTGATCACTTCTGCACCCAAGTCCGCCAGAATCAGGGAGCAGTACGGGCCGGGCAACAACCTTGAAAGATCTAATACTCGAATTTCTTCCAGCGGTAATGGCATGATAGCCGTCCACCTCCACGCTGTAAAGCTAGGCTAGTGACCAAGAGCATAGAAGTATGGCTCTAAATTGAGATGCATAACTATTAGTTGTGAATTCTGGCTATCGGTTCGTTCTTTCCTAACCCTGATAATAATCATCAATTAGTAATATAGCTAATCTTGGGTTGCGAATAAATGGGAAGCCTTAATTCGGGCATTTGCATGGTACTTGAAGAGAGAAAGGCAAAGTCGTAGAACAAGAACTGGAACTTTATCTCTCAACCGAGGGAACTGAAAGACTCTATGATTTGATCAGAAAGTTTCCAACGATGTTGATCGATCTCATTGTAAATCGTGGATCCTAAGAAAGCAGGGCTAATAACTGTGGCTGCTCTCAGCTCCAGACCCTCCATCTTCTTCCTCGTTGCCTACTTACTGAACAAACCATTGCCAAGCGACTGGAATAACGAATCCCATCTCGAACAGTATTATAAAAACTACAAGGGTCACCAACAACGGAACAGTGATGTTGTCGATTCCAAAAGGTGTTACCGCCTCGATAATCATGGCAAGGAAAGCAGCGATCAGGGCGATCTCAAGCATTGTAATGAAAGGAAGTCCCAGAGGTAATGCATAGGCAGACCGGATTACAGGTACAATGAAATTGAAGTAGAACATTGTGACCACTGATGCAATGAATCCAAAGACGAAGAGAGATATTGAACCGACTACGCTTCTACTACAACCAAAGACTTCGTATTGAGTGCTGCTCCCGAATTTTTTACCGAAAAGGCAGGCTAGACCGTCACCCCAGATCATTATCTCAATTCCGATGGCACCTATGAAGAAGTAAGGGAAATATGATCCATAGCCAAATGCTGAGACCAGCAATCCAATCGAGATAATATACAAAAGTGGTCCAATGATATGTCCTTTCTTCCGGTCCAGTTCCCTAGCCATCGATTCAAACATATCCCTAAATGGTTTGACACGGCTCTTTGGAGTCAGAAGAAGAACGAAGATCGCAAGTGTCCATGGGGCTATTGATACGGCCCAAGCATGTTCGTAAAGCGGCCAGAATAGAATAGAGTTGCCAGCCCCAATATGAACGATCTTTCGAGAGACATCTGATTTCTCTCGCCCTTTTCTTTTGCGGAGAACTGTTCCAAGCCCTATTACTATGAACACGTAAGTGTATGTTATAAGGAGTGCCAGAATGTCATTTGGGAAAAGACCATCAGACAATCCTAGTAATCCTCCTTCCTACAACCTCTTTTCAAAAATATCCGAATCATCTGTATACAGCCTTCTGCTTCGCCTTCATTGGTTATAATGTTTACTAATTCCACGTATTCGTCATTGTTCTGTTACGGATTTTGATTCCCATATCAAAAAGTATTTAAACTGTTAACCACATGATAAGTGAATACCTCGCTCAATTTCCAAGTTCTTCACGGGCCTTGGGAACTATAATCGACCTGGTTTTTCACCGATAGCACCTATGCATTCGAACCCGTGCGGGTTACATCTGGTAACAGTAGGTTAGGATCGGAAGGTGAATTCGCGTGTCATATTCAGACATTAATGAATACGAAGATTTGGCACAAGGAATCGCTGGCGAAATAGCGCTTTCCGAGGGACCAGGAAAAATCATGAAGAAGTGGAGAGAAAAGTTCCAAGTGCCACAGAAGGAACTTGCTGTTCATCTTGAGATCTCCCCTTCAGTCATAAGCGACTATGAAAGTGGAAGACGGTCGTCCCCCAGAGTCGAAACTATTAAAAAGTTCGTCGACGCACTGCTCTTGCTAGACAAAGTCAGAGGGAGCCCCGTCTCAAGAGGACTTAAGAGGGTCATCGGTAGTGGGATACCCCCTGATATTCTGCTCGACTTAAGAAAGTTTCAGGCGCCTGTCAAGGCAAAAGACTTCTGTGAATACCTACACTGCAAAGTTGTCGCTGGCAAAGAATTTCTCGAGAGAGAAGTCTGGGGCTACACCGCCATAAACAGCGTAGCCGCGATACTCAGACTAGATGTCAAGCAGCTTTTTGAGTTGTACCGACAAACAATAGGGCGATCAGCGATATTCACCAATGTATCAACTGGAAGATCACCTCTCGTCGCTTTTAAGACAAGCCAGATAGGATTTCAAAACAAAGTGAAACCAGCTCTCATTGTGCTACATGGCCTTGATCCTAACAGGGTTGACATTGTAGCCCTAAAAATAGCCGAGGCTGAACATATCTCATTGGCAGTTTCAACAATAAAAGGTATAGACGAGCTAGTAAAGAGGCTAAGAACCTTTAATCCCTGATAATGCGGTGTAATGCCTAATCTGACCGTTTTCGGGATAGCAGTGAATTCAATTCAGCCTCAATCTCTTTTGAATGAAGATAGGCACGCATAAGCATTGGATTTCTGCCGTACTGCCTGAACCATTTGCTAAATCGCTTCGCCAAAGTAGTCCTTTTGTTTTCTAGGGTCGTCTTGTCAGCGTAACAGACTATCTTCTCTTCTAATCGTGCTGGATTGCTGTCTTGCTCTCCTGTTGCCGACAATTCACTCTCATCTTCATTCGACACTCCACAGAGAACATGAGTTTCAGCAATTCTGGCAAGAGAATCAGGGTAGCCCAGCTCGCGCAATATCTCTCCTCCAACTCGGCCATGTTCTATTCCGTGGACCTTAGATCTTCCGATGTCATGAAGAAGTGCACCAGCCTCAACCAGCTTCATGTCGACATCCACACCGTTTTCCTCAATTCTCTTAGCAATCTCGAGTGAAGTTCTTCTGACCGCCATAGAGTGCTCTATAACCTTCTCATCTGTGCCTAGCTTTCTGAGGAGAAGTAAGCTCTTCTCGCTACTAGGAATACCTTTCTTCGACATTGAAATCGCCAGGTCACTGCTACGAATAGTGGGGTCAGCTCTTGGTAGTCTTCTGCTGGTCTTTGGGGTGAGATCGTTTCTCCCTAAAATCTATGATTGAATTAATGTCTGGACCTGTTCCGACAAGTGCAACCGGCACCTTGATGCTTCCCTCAACCTTCTTGATAAATGCAGCAGCTTCCTTTGGAAGATCTTTTTCGGACTTAGCATCTTTGCATTCGGGGAATATCACATCTAGTTTGGTTATTGCTACTTGAGTTGCTCCGTTGAGCATCACTGCTCTACGCGCCAGATCGAAGTTGAATGGGGCTGCTCTTCTCAGTCTACCTGTCACAGTTCCATACTCTACCCAACCTCTTCGCTCTATCTCCTCTTCGCCAAGTTCTCCAGCCAACTCACCTGCTCCAACACGAGTAACGAACGACTTAAAGATAACCAGGACATCATCGACTCGGGTCGGTCCAATCCCAACATCAGCGCATGCCTGCGAGGCGCAGACATCCTTGCTTGTACAATAGGGATAAGTTCCGTGAAATAATGACAGAAAAGTTCCTTGCGTTCCCTCCACAATGACAGACTGGTTCTTGTCCAGCGCATCGTTTACTTCTTTAGGCACATCTGCGATGTACTCCTTCAGTTCAGGTAAATCCTTTGCAAGCTTCGTCAGCCTCAATGCTCTATCAGAATTACAGGGTCCCGTTCCACTTCCAGTCGTACCAACCTTAGACGAAAGATGCATGTCCGACTTGTCCCTTTCGATGTGTTGCTGCTCTATAATGGCACACTGCTTATCAACGCCAATTCTTCCGTTAACTTTGGTCTTCTCAACTTCGTCGAAGAATACAACCGGATCAACCAAAACACCAGGACCAATCAAAAGTCTAGCATTCCTGTAAGGAAAACCACTTGGCACCTGCCGTAGCTTAACAGACGCTCCATCGAGGTTAAACGAGTGACCAGCATTCGTTCCCACACCAGCCCTAGCAACCACAGTCGGGCGGTCCTTGACCGAGAGATAAGCCACAATCTTACCTTTCCCCTCATCACCAAAGAACCCTCCTACTATTACTGTACACGGCAAAGAACCCTCACCTCAGTACTATTGAAGTCATCATGCTTCGCACAAAGAAACAAAGTAGTTTGATCAAATTCCATATTAAACCTTACCTAACGCATCTACCTGTTCTGAGTTACATTAAAATACGAATCTTACCTTCTTAAGGATCAGATGCTGGGCAATGAATTATAGAGAGTTCTGATATCAAGGTCAAAAGTGACGAAAAGGCATTAGAACGAGCCCAGCATCATTTTGTTCACAAGCTCAACTTGGATTTAGTCTTACGATAGATAAGTTTAAAATCCGCGTCACATATCTTTTTATTCAAGATGATGTGACGACGGTCTCGGGAGCGCCTAGAGGCGCGGTGACGAAGCGTACAGCGACTGATCTCTCGCGCACATACAGTGCGCATACGCCGTCGTAGTGTTTCATGTGTTGTCTACGAAAACTCTTTAAAAGAGTTTAGTAGACATCCTATTATGTATCGTCATACCTTCAAGGGAAGGTAGGAGAGCTTTATTCTAACTGTGTCAACTCTGGGTTAGAGGTATCTATTGATGAGAACTAACACGAAATATATTCTTGTGACCGGGGGCATGCTCGCTCAGCCAATTCTACGAATCCTCCATCATCCGAGGTTTTTTTGGATCCTCACTTCTCGAGTCTCAGCATTGAGATCAGTTCCATCCTCTTCCTTTCTTGTGGAAAACCTATTTCGTAAAGAAAACGTTTGCCATCTTCTCTGGTTTCAGTTTGCAGAATCCAGTTAGCTCCAAAGCCTCCTTCTCTACGATAGATATCTCTAGGATACATTTTCGTGTTAATCCCGAAGCTCCTGAGCATGCTCCTCTCTTCTAATAATAGGTTAGGCGGGTGGTTTCCTATTGCTTCCTTGATTTCAAATGGAAGATCATCGTATGGGTGTGCTCGGCAGATTAAGTTTCCGCGAAAGATTTTGTCCTCCCATTTTAGTTGTTCGAGGTATTTCTTCATATCCTCGGATAGGACTCCTGTCACTTCTGCCGCTCTCCCTAGGCGAATTTTTCCTCTTTGTGGCCATACGTATCCTTCATCGCCAAAAGCCTGTATTAGCCACTCACGTTTCATTTCTCTTGACCCTTCCAATATAAAGGTGGGCACATGCGGGTTTTGTTCGATTACTTCACCAATTACTGCTCCTGCTCTTTCCAGTGTTTGTCCGATAATGTATGTTGACGTTCGCACTTTTGGCACCTCACCTGTCTCATATTCTTTGTTGACTATGTTCGCTCTACCGAAGACTTCTCTCAAGGATTCTTCGACCCGATTTCTGCATTCCAGGTCGTTGTTTGCGTAGTCAAACTCCGGTCCTCTTCCTTCTGGTGTACAGTTGGTCCCATCTGAGTACCTTGCTGCCATTATTCTTGCACCATCAGTGCTGTTGAGGCTGAATGGTAAATTTGGGGTTTCTATTGCTCTTTTGTTTCCGATTGCGGTAATGTGGCTATTTGGTTCATCGAGGTCTTTCTCAAGATTTGTTAGAATTGCAACTAGCTTGCCTGCTTGCATGCTTTCTCGTTGTTCACGCAGATGTCTGTATAAGTAGTTGTCACATAGGTGTGTTTCTCTGTCCTTCAATTCTCGCCTGAGTTGAGCCTCTCCTCCCGCTTTGGCTATTGCAGCTCGGAGTAACTCATGCTTGTAGCCTTTTTCAAGGTATATTCTAGTATCTGGTGATAAGGCATACCACGGTGTTTCGTGGGGTGGAACCACTTTTCCCTGCTCTGGTATGTGAAGGAATTCTTCCCCTTGTCGTGTTCTGTATCTGCTTAGCACCAGGTTTCCTATGCTTTCTTGCTTTGTAGTCGTGATCATGTAGCTCCAGTTTTCATGGATTATTGTGAATCCCTCGTTCACGTTCAACTTCAGCGTCGTTTTCTCGTCCAGCTTTGCTTCATCGTTCTTGAAGGCTATTCCTTCCATCATGAGGAGCTCGCGGTTGGCTTCGAGAAATGCTCTGGGGTTATCACTCGGTTTCGGAGAAGTGGGCCTTTGTTCTTGGTTTTCAGTATCTTGCTTGGCGTTTCTTATCTCGGTTTTCTTGCTTTCGTTGATCTCATGCTGTTTATTTGCTCGTGTCTCCTGGTGTTTGTTGTGTTCTAGGTCGCCTTCTTGATGCTCTGATGTCGGTTGAGGTTCTTCTGTAGCATTCTTATCCCTCTCCGCTTTGAATTCTCCTCGTTCTTCATCTTGGTTGAGGCTCCTATCGCTCTGTTGAGGAAGCCTTTTTTCCTCTTTTGTTGATTGGCTCTTAATATCGGCATCTGTCCTTTGTTCTTCTTTCTCGGGTACTTGAGTAGCCTCTCCGTCGTCTGTTTTTTGTTTGTCCGTTGCTTCTTGGCTCTCTTGACTTGTTCCATCTTCTCCTCCCGTACTGAGTGCTTTCGGGTTTTCATCCTCAGGGCTTTTTGTTTCAATTTCGTGGGCTTCCGTTCCCTTCCCGCCGAATCCATCGTTGAGGACTATTGATTCCTCCTCTGGACTTGTCTGGTCGAGTTCTTCTGGTTGGTTTAATGTTTCTTGGAATTCTTTCAGACACTGTTCTAGGTCGGCGTCTCCGCCGTCTTCTTCCCTTCTCCCAGATTCATCGATGGGGACTATTGATTCGGCTTCTGATTTCTCCTCGACAGGTTCTTCTGATTGGTTCAATGTATCCTGATATTCTTTTAGACAAAGTTCTAGATTGTCCCCTTCCTTGTCGTCTTCCCTTGGATTCTCCGGGTTTCCTCGTACGTTTTCTCCGTTTTCAGTATGCATCCTCTCAACCCCTTCCATCGTGTTCTCGCTGCAGTTAAGCTATCAAGTGAGGCGATACAGCTTGGTCAAATGATGATGATGCATCGTTTCCAAGGCGATGTTGGGCAAATACGATATTTATACTCCAAGAACACATCGTTGATTCTCTCGACTTTTCTCAGATATCGGTCGCGAATTTTCTGTTGTCCGCGTTATTCAGAACCGCGATCAATAACCATTCTATATAAGGCGAAAAACAAATGAGAACCTTCTTAAAACCCTACAGCAAAAATCAGTCAGACATAGCCGGTACCGAAGAATAATCGTAGGGTCGGAGGAACAACTAATGCTTACCATCTCGTCAACGATGGATCATGAAGTGACATCACAGATACGACGCGGTATATTTCATGTTTCCGTTAACCTATTTAGAAAAATAGCAAAGTATCCTACTGCAACCATGTGACGCACTAAATAGTCTAGTGTTGGAGCAACATTTCTGGTGCTTTGTAACCAGTATTTCAGGAATTACACATCATGCACTACCGCGAGGAGAGACAAGCTTAATATCGTGCCTTTCCATGATTTAGACGAGGAAACGACGGTTCTGCAAGCGGGTCAGGAAACGTGGTGATGAAATAGTAAAGTGATGAGCCCTCAAATGCAATTGCAGAGTATGTTACATCCTCGCGATGACCCCAACTTTTCCATGAGAGTCGTTTAAGAGGAATGTAAAATACATCTTATCACACATGGGAATATTATGAGTGGTACTTCTGTTCCTGATTTGAATAATACTGCAATTAACTTTTCTTGACTAGTAAGCAACTCTTCTTTAGGTGTAGATATGATGAGAGGCAATACAAAGTACGTTTTTGTAACGGGCGGTGTTATGTCGGGTCTAGGCAAAGGGGTCAGCGCGGCTTCGATAGGCAAGATTATGCAGTTTAGGGGTTTTGATGTTGATGCGATAAAAGTTGATCCCTATTTCAATGTTGATCCAGGAACATTGAACCCAGTGGAGCATGGCGAGGTTTTCATAACTAATAATGTTTGGGAGTTTAAACCTTCTAAGGATATGACCCTCAGAATCTCGGAGATAGACCAGGATTTCGGCACCTATGAGAGGTTTCTCGGCAAGAATATTGATCCATCACACAACATAACTTCAGGCCAGGTCTATCTGACCGTGATTATGAAGGAAAGGCGTGGTGATTTTCTCGGTAAGACTGTTCAGATCATTCCACACATCACAGATGAGATTAAGGGCAGACTCAGGAAGGTTGTTGAAGACGACAAACCTGACTTACTTGTAACTGAGGTTGGTGGAACTGTTGGTGACATTGAATCTAGTCCCTATTTGGAAGCTATCCGGCAGATCAGATTGGAAGAGAGAAGGGATAATGTGGTTCTAGTCCATGTGACTTTGGTGCCGTATCTTGAAACTGTAGGTCAGCTTAAGTCTAAGCCTACGCAACACAGTGTCAGATTGCTGCAGCAAGCTGGTTTGCAGCCTGACGTGATACTTGGCAGAGCCGTAGTTCCACTTACGAGTGACGTTAAACGGAAGATCAGTTTGTTCTGTAACGTTCAACCGGAGGCCGTAATATCAAATCCGAATCTGGGAGTCATCTATGAACTTCCACTATTGTTCGAGAAGGAAGGACTAGGCGATTATCTTTGCAAGATACTTGAGCTTCCAAAGAGGAGAGTAGATAGTAACCAATGGGTAAGCGTTGTGAACCTTTACAGGAATGTAACTAGAGAGATATCCATAGCAATGCCTGGAAAATACGTCGCAATCCCAGATAGCTATGTCAGCATCAATGAGGCTTTGAAACACGCGGCCGCATTTTCCAGCGCGACCGTGAAGATCAACTGGATAGATACAGAGCTTATGGAGAAGGAGCCAGAAAGGAGAGAAGAGCTTCTGAAGTATGATGGAATCCTTGCGACTCCAGGGTTTGGCGAGAGAGGAGTCGAAGGAATGATCCTGACCGCCCAGACAGCTTTGGAACTTGGGATACCCTACCTGGGAATCTGCTATGGCGCACAAATGCTGTTCATTGCATTCTGCAGATTAGTTCTCGGCTTGAAGGGTGCCAACACAAGTGAAGTTGAGCCCAATACGCCATTCCCTGTGGTTGATCTGCTTCCAGATCAGAAGCTAATAGATACTAAAGGCGGAACGATGCGCCTTGGAGGTCATGTAGTCAAAATAAAGAAAGGAACCAAGCTCTACAATGCATATGGAAAAGACACTGTTATCGAGCGGTTCAGACACAGATACCATCTGATCAGAGACTATGTAGAGAAAGCAGAGAAAGCCGGACTCTTAGTGTCAGCTTACGATGAGACAGGCAAGATCATCAATGCCATCGAAGTAGATGGAGACGCATGGATCCTAGGTGTCCAATTTCACCCCGAGTTTACGAGCAGGCCAGATAACCCTAACGCGCTTTACTCTGCGTTCATTAGGGCTGCCATAGAATGGAAAGACGGAGGAAAGAAAACTCATCCGCCTAAACTGATTGAAGTGAGTTCCACAAAATGAGAGGACAGCATGATAGCAGGGACGCCAATAAACTTGACGAAACAGTAAACAATATCGCCGCTGAGATCAGGAGACTTGAAGAAGACAAAACCAAACTAGGTGAAATCCTCAAAGAAACAAAGAACAGTCTAGATCTCTCTCTTCTCAATCGGCAGATAACTAGTGACATCTTAGAAGAAAAATCCTATTACGAAGTCAAACCAACAAGCTTAGCGGGACTTCGGGTAGCAGGAATAGACGGAGGCATCGTAGCCCGTTCCTACCAGAATATGAACCTGATCTTGACGAGAGCTGTTGCTGCAATTTTCACGTATGGGCCTAATGGCAAACTTGAAGTCGGCTACTTTCCTGAGGAGACTCCTCTTCCAAATATAATCTCGAGCCTCCAACCGTCCCCGATCCCAGACTTTGAACTGAGAACGTCCATTGAGAGAGTAACCTGTGAAATACAGCTTGCAATACAGTTGCAGGATTATACCAAAGTTGACTTGATTATTCTTAATGGTTCGATAGTTCCTCAACTGAGTGACAGACCCCCATCTTACTCAACGTTGACTCGCAAGTACGAAAAAGTAGTAGAACTTTACGAAGATCTCTACAAATCATGTATCGAGTCTGGGACGCTTCTGGTTGGAGTTATCGAAGATAGCCGTAGCATAAGATACATGCAGATTATCGGCAGGCTAATCCCCCACTTGGTGGAAAAGGTACCAGGTCTTAAGAGAATTCTCGACCTTGACTACAGAAGAGTAATTCAGCAGACAAGGGACACCGAGTTTCTGCAGCGAGTTCTTGACCCTGGGGAGAGAACACCTGTCTTTCGTTATGCTGAGTTTCCGCTTGACTATCCGATATTTGATGACTTTAGAAACAAGGTTTGGGCTGATTCGGTGAACGTTTTCTATCTGAGAACTGTCGAGTATGATAAACCAATTAGAGTGGAGTATTTAGCAACCGAATCTAACCAATTACTAACAGCGAAAAAAATATCTTCTGTTGTTCTGCCCCTGTCGTACCATAACGCGGAGTATGGGATACCTTCAGTCTTAATCGAGGCAGATGCAAGAGCGCATTTGCTAGATGGAGATATCGAGATCATATATGAACAACTGGTTCGGAAAACGGGGGACTCCTTCATCCTCAGTAAATTGAGGAGGGAGAGGAGACCATTCAGATAAACAAGATACAGACAAGTAGGCCATGGAACAGTTGATGAATTACGGGGGTTTTGTCACTCAACTATCTCTGTAACCGTGAGCTGTGATCAGGTGATCGTCGGTTATGCAAAAGAGAGAAATTGGGGCAGTCATCTGCACCATGAATGGTCCAAACTCAAGTGAATTCAGCTTCGTAATAACAAATGCAGCGGAGAGTATACCAGTAAGGAAAGGACACTTTGTTGAACTCCAAGGAGAAGATGGAACAGTCATAGGTGTCGTGTCCGAAATCTTCAAGACGAATAGGTATTTCGAGAGAGCTGAGGCTGTCAAGGAATTTGAGAGAGGGGCTCCGCTCAAATCTATCTTCCCCATTGATAGGTGGGAGTATGTCATAGCTAATGCAAAATTGATGGGGGTACGGAGCAGTGTCAGTGGAGGATTTGGTAAGGTTGATTACCCACCTAGTCCTGGAGAGAAGGTTTACTTAGCTGACGACGAAATGCTAAGCGAAGTTCTAGGTTTTGACCGCGAGAATGGGTTGAACATTGGAGCGCTCTACCAGCATAATACCGAAGTGAGTTTGAATCTCACGAGGCTTCTACAGAAACATGTTGCGATATTGGCGATGAGTGGTTCAGGAAAATCATATTTATCCTCGGTGTTAATCGAGGAACTTCTTTCACGCCAAAGGGAGCAAGGGCGACTAGCTATAGTTGTAATTGACGTTCACGGAGAGTACATAGCCTTCGCAGAGAAACCAATTCATCCTAGTCTAGAGAATTTCTCCGATAAAGTAAAAGTAATGAAAGGCGCATACTTTGAGATTGCTGCGAGACACCTCACTGCCAATCTGATCATGGAACTAGCACCCCAGATGTCTCCCATCCAAGCCAGAGAACTTGGTAGAATAATTGATGACATGAAAAAAAAGATGCAGGAGTCAAAACAGATATTCGATCTCTCCGACATCATCAATGCTGTGGAAACCGATGAACGGATAAACCCAAGAACCAAAGAGGCACTGCTGGGCTGGCTCTACGATATTGAAAGCTTAAAGATAGTCGGAAGAGAAGAGAATCCCAAACTGGACGACGTGTTGATCCCAGGCAAAGCGCTCATAATCGACTTAAGCGACACGGTGAACTTGCGCAGGAAGCAGATCATTATCACTTATCTGGCTACGAGACTATTCTCGCTGAGGAGAAGGGAAGAGGTCCCTCCTTTTGCGATGATCCTCGAGGAAGCTCATCAGTTTTGTCCTGAGGGAAGTAGAGGCTATGCTCCGTCAAGAGGGATAATTGAAACTATAGCAAGGGAAGGAAGAAAATTCTTTGCCTCGCTAGTCCTTATAAGTCAAAGACCTGTAAGATTGTCAACAACGGTTCTGTCCCAATGCAATACCCATGTGATAATGAGAGTCACAAACCCGTACGATCTCCAACATATCGGGGAGAGTAGCGAAGGAATAGATCGCTCGGCTCTCGAGACGGTTTCTTCTCTAAGAGCTGGCGAGGCGCTGATAGTTGGATCTGCAGTGAACTTCCCTGTTTTCATTCATGTTCGGGAAAGGAAATCTAACGAACCAAGACTCTCAAGAAGTATAGAGGATGTGGCGAGAACTTTCGATGTGTAGCGGCTGAAGAATGCTTTCGTGCGGGCTTTTAGCGGAATATTATTATAACCTTATCGACGGCTGGCTCACAGATCTTGCGCACTCCATGCACGCCAGGTTCGTAGCGGGCCTTGACCAAGCCTGCTTCTTCAAGGATCTTGATTTGCGCCGAAATATTCGCCTCAGTTTGATAAAGGGTTTCCGCTATTCTGCTGACATCAACCGCTCGCCTCTGCAGAAGTTTCATGATCTCCCATCTAGTTTGAGAGGCCAATGCTTTTGCGAGTTTTGAGACATCATCACCACTAACCTCGATCTCGGCCATTTTTATCAACCTGCTAGAATGATTGAGATCTAGATCAATAGACCCTGGACTAACAGTCCATGTCGGTCACTATAAATTTAGTCCTCTTACTATTTAATATTTTGTCTATTTATACAATGGTGCGCC
>JAHPYV010000102.1 GCA_019058495.1 Promethearchaeati archaeon | reverse complement strand
ACTTAGGATCAAGCCCGACATTATTACCATTCCGCCTATCACCGCTAGCACAATGCCCAATACAATGAAACGCTGACCATACTCTGTCAAGGCGTCAGGACCCTCTTGTCAGGAGAATTATCATCATAGATTCGGTATTTTCCTTCCTCGAATAATATGCAGATGCGAGTTACTCCTAAACGAATGACACTTTCAAGATGCTAAGAGAAACACCAGATATAGGACCATGAAAGCTAGTGCCACAGCTACTGCTAAGAGCAGAGCCTTTCTGTCGGTTCCGAACACTATCGGGATCGGACCGATTAGTACTACTCCTCCACCTCGTACCCGCCCCTTCTCATCCTCTTTCTCGTTCTCGTCTCCTCGTTTTGCTCGAGAGCCCCTCTTGACTATGTTCAAGAGCATTCCCATCAAGATCAGAACTATGCCGATGAAGAAGATGAGGAACCCTATGGAAGTTATCGTTGATGCCCACGACTCCATTGGATCGCTACACCTTCGCTTACGTATTAGCTGTGACACGAGTTGGTTGTTCTTTCATAAAAGTTTCGTTTATCAGGGGGAAGATGGCGAAAGGAAGGTTCAGTGAACCAATCCAGTGATGAGGGCTTCCACATTCTGAATATCGAAATTCAAGCATCCGGGAATAGTGTGTGTAGAAGTGAAATACTTATATTACCTGAATCTTATATTCAATCCTTTGTCCCTCATTGCAGTGGTTCACTTCCGAAGCTTCGGCCGAAGATCCATAATACCCTCTTAGATCTTATAGCTTAAGGGGAAACTAAGTCAAGAAAACATGGACGATCCAGCTGATAATGAGTTGGTTGGCAGTAATATGAATAGGCGAAAGAAAAAGGTATCAATGACCCTTGACAGTGAGCTGATACGGAAGATCAGTGCAATGGTCGACGGCGTTAAGTTGAGGAATCTGTCGCAGGCTGTTGAATCATTGCTAGTCAGCGCACTGATAGACAGAATGCCACCCAAAGCTTTCATCTTGGCTGGCGGTAAGGGTACCCGCCTACGCCCCATCACATACGAGATCCCAAAACCGTTGGTTCCCCTTCAAGGTAAGCCTATTATTGAGCATGTAATCGACTTGATGCGCTTGTACGATGTCCGAGATATAATCTTGAGCATAGGATATCTTGGAGAGAAGATCAAAGAGTATTTTCATGACGATAAGAGACTGGGCGTTAAGATTACATTCGTTGAAGAGCAGGAGGAGCTTGGGACAGGCGGACCGCTTAGACTTGCTAGGGGTTTTCTAAAAGACACTTTCGTGATGGTTAATGGAGACAACTTGATCAACATTGATCTGCACAAGATGTACCAAGCACATTGTGAGAATAGGGCTACCGCTACAATAGCGTTGACCACTGTCGATGATCCTTCAAGCTATGGTGTAGCTGTTCTTGAAGGAAACAAGATAATCAAATTTACAGAGAAGCCAAAGAAGGAAGAGGCTCCTTCAAAACTGATAAACACTGGATTATACATTCTTGAACCCTCTGTGGTTGACATGGTTCCTGAGGGAGGCTTCTCCCTAATAGAGAGAGATGTCTTTCCGAGAATAGCGGAGAAAGGGGAACTGTACGGGTACCTATTTTCCGGTCAATGGTTCGATACGGGGACGCCCGAAAGATACGAGAGAGCTCTTAGAGAATGGCGTGGGATTGGTCGATAGCCAAACACACTAAGAGCTGAAGAAATGGAGAGCCATTGCTCTGGATTGTCACGATCAGAAGTTCGATTTATCTCCTTAGTTTCTTTTGGCCTCGCTGACATACATTGACCAGCACGTCGCGTACAAACGACAAGTCTTTGAGATAGACGAATTCATCCACACCATGGTAGTTTGTTCCTTCCCTTAGAGGACCAAAACAGGCAACGGGTACGTTGACTCCAGCTAAAAAGGCGCCATCGTTACCACCTAAGTCTGCCGCCACTGGAAGTTCCTCCCCTGCTACTTTCTTCGTAGCTTCTTTGAGCGAATTGATTAGTGGATGCGTAGGGTTTGTGAAGTATCCTGGCATAACGTGAATAGTTTGGAATTGCGCGTTGACACCCATCTTGCGGACTTCGTTTTTGATGAACCTTTCAGTTGCTATCTTGAGTCCATCTATGTTCTCATCTGGCAAGGAGCGTAGATCAAAGCGGATGTCACACTCACCTGGAATTATGTTCTCTTTTTCGCCGGCATGTATCATCGTTACGGAGAGTCTTCTCCAAACATACTTTTTCGGACTGTCAGGTGGCGCTGGCAGTTTGGAGATTCTCTGGGCAATTAGCTTCTTCTTGTATCGCTGAAGGGAAGAGACGATCTTCATTGCTTCATCGATCGCGTTCACTGCTTTGTGCGGGTATCCAGCGTGACCTTGTTTACCCTTAACCTTGATTTTTCCCCAGAGTACCCCACTGGCTCCGCAGCTCACGAATTCTGGTCCGCTGTCTATAACTAAGGCCGCGTGACCTCTGATTTTGACAACATCTGTGAGGTATTCTATGCCACCCTCTCCTCCAACCTCCTCATCGCAGGTAATGATCAACTTGACGTTGATGTCAGCTGATTCATCGTCCTTAAGTTTAGCCATTGCACCTAAGCAGGAAACAATACCCCCCTTGTCGTCAGAGGCTCCCCGTCCATATGCTTTGCCTTTTTCTACAGTGAGCTTAAACGGGTTGTGAGTCCACCCGTCCCCCGGAGGTACGATATCGTAGTGAGTGACTAACAGCAAAGTTGTGTCCGAACCCTTGTTCAAGTCGACCACAACATTTGGTCTAGGCCGATTATCATCTTTTAGTATGACTTTTCCGTCGAAGATTTCAGCACCTAATCCCAGTTTCTTTGCTTCATTGAGTAAGACTTCACTGCACTCTTGATAATTCTTCTTTTCATTTGAATCCGTATCTAGCGAAACAAGTTTGGAAAGTAAACCTATTTCATATTCCAATTCAGACATATTCTTTGATCACCCCAATGCTTTCTCCCTGATTTCCCTTGAGGATGCCATCCACATGGGTCCTATGAATTTGTGGTACAGTTTGACGTAATTCTCCTCCACGCTTACCGTTGCTACACAGTCAGTATCTTTTCTTGCTACTGGAGCAATAAGTACTTCTTCAGCGTCTCTTGTGCAACTTATGTAGTCCTTTTCTGTAAGACTCCATATTCTTACATTTCCTTGCATTAAGAGTTCTTTGAGTAATTTCTTATGAATAGTCTCGTCGACTCCTGCGATAATTTGGATTCTGACGGCTCTGCTTATTCCTTTGATCTCTTCTATCGGGGATTCTTCGATGTTCGGCACTACAACCGTCACAGTCGACTTTGTTCTTTTTACCATGTCCTTCATGTGGTTAAGTATTGCGCGCTTAGTTACATAGTGCCAAGTCTTATCAGCATTTATCTGTTGCGTGTCAGTTATCTCCGCCCAGGCTGCCCTCATGAGATTCTCGACTGAACCAGCTTCCTTAGCAGTCTTCGTAGTGTTGTCCGTGAATTCTTTCAGCATCTTGTTGGAGCTATCGTTCATAGCAGCTTCGTCCTGATCTATGCAAGCAATCAATTCTTCAATCATCCTGTTCGAAGCCGTCTCGTATTTGTTCCAATGTATTGTTAGGAGCTCGCCGAATTTTCGGCCGAAGTTCTCGGCTAATTCTCTGCAGTCTTCGAAATGCTTCGTGAAGGCCATGTTCAACTCACCCATGACCTTATTCACGGCTTCTATGTAGTTCTTCAGATGCTGTGACAAAAGAGTTGTTAGTGCTGTCTTGGTTGACTCGCTTTCTTGCTTGTATCCTTCACTTGCAGTGTCCACGATTTCGTTGAATGAATTTGTGAGTGATGATACTAGATCCCGCAACTCTTTGGCATGCTCTGATGCAGTTTTTCCGAGATCAGATCTTGCAGTTTCGCAGATTTGTTTTGCTTCATCTTTTTCTGTATTTATGATGGAGCTTAGTTGCTCTTTGAGACTTGTGACGACTATCAAAGTTTCATTGATCATATTTGTTGACACGTCATCATTTTCTTTGCATTTTGACTCTACAGTCGTTCTGAAGGATTCTATGCTCGCTTTAAGGGCTTCGTTCAACTTGCTTTCTACTCTTCTCAGGGATCCTGTGATACTCTCAGTGTTTGAGGCAACCTGTCCTGCCGTCATTGTCTTGGCGTTCAAGCTCTCTGACCTAAAGGCTTCGATCTTTCTTGAAACGATGTCTGTCAGTTCTTTGGTTCTATTAAGTGCAATGACCTCCATGGCGTTGGTATGTTTCGTAATGAGCGCATCCAGATCATCTTGTCTCTTGGTGGAGATGTCACATAGCTCTTTCTTGGTTTTTTCGATTGTTGTACTCCATCTCTTCAAGTTGCTGGTTATTCCATCTGCAAGTGACTTTGAGTGAACATTAAGCAGTCGTCTGGTTGGTGATACGGTGACTTCTACCTTCTTTCCGTACTGATCGGTTAATTCATCGATGACTTTGCTCAGCCTTTGTGGGAATGAACCAATCGCTTCAGTCAAATCAGTGACTTTAACCGTCAAGTCTGTGAAGGAGTCCCACTTCTTTTCAAGCTCCTCCTCGAATTTCATTGTACTGGACATTCTTGTGAAAGTGTATTTCTCTATAGTGTCGATACTTTTCTTTGTCGCCTTGATGTATCCGCTCGCTATGTCGTCTATCTTCTCAGAAATCTCCTTTTTCATGTCATCTAGATTCACAGGCGTCTTCTTGGCACGCTCTGCAGGCGCTGCCAGAGGTGGAAATAAGGACGTTGCCGTGGCGATTGTCTTGAGAATACTCCGTTTGGCTTCTTCTGCAAAAGCTTTGGCGTTCTGAATATCAGCAGCAAACATTTTTGACAACCTGGGGTTGACATCTGAGCTGAAATCTGTCAGAGTTTTCGATGTGAGCGGTATGTTTCTCTTTGACAGTGATTCCAATGCGGCAACCAGAGAAGCACAATCTTTGGCGGCTGACTCACAGGATTCCTGTAGCTCCTTGTTGGTTGAACTTATTTCTGATGCCAAATCTTTCTTTATAGATTCAACCAATGTACTTATGCTTGAGTTCAGTTCGTCTGAAGCGTTATCAGTGCTCGTCAAGCAGTTCCTTAGGACTTCTGACATCGGAGTCTTGGTCGACTCCAATTTCTGGGACAAATTCTGCAGGTGGCTTTCGGCAGTTTCTTTCAAAGCGTCGAAGCAGTTCTGCAATTCGTCCTTGTTCGTGGATCTCCATCCGTCTAAAGCGCCTTGTGTTTCTGTCTGGAAAGCAACGATGGTCTGATTGAGTTTCTCTCCGTACGTTTGAATTACATTGTTAATGCTGGATTCAAGCTGAGAGTTGCCCAAGGCGCAACTAGTGATTCCTGAATCAACGCCACTTGATACAGCCCGCTCCAGATCAGTTGAAAGCTGATCAAAGGTTTGTTGGGCACCCCTCATTAGAGCATCCGCATTTTTCTTGATGACCTGCGCTAGCCCGATCATCTTTGTATTGGAATCTTCGAGAAATGAGGAAGTCACGCGTTGGCAGCTCTCAGCAGACGCGTATAACCCGGACTGAAATGTAGCCAACTTGTCGCTGACAGAATTTAGGAATGCTTGGATTCTCTCCGCCAATCTATCAAGGTAGTTTGAAGTTGATTGAGTTGCCTGTTCCTTGAGTTTGGTTGTCATCTCGCCGAGTTTAGACACAGAGTTGTCCAGTCCAAGAGTAATGTCTTTCCTGAGTCCTGTGATCTTTGTTGAGTGTTCGTCAATGTGTTTCTTGAGCATTTCGGTTAGGCTTGACCTCTTGGCTTCAGTCTCGCGCCTTAGCTTCTCTATGAGGTCTCTCTGGGCATTATCTGCTTCTTCTTTCAGCTGGTGAATTTCCTGCTTCACCCTGCTAACTTCCTCTTCCTTCATTTTGACAGAACTCGCCTTGAACTGCTCGTTGGCCTTCGAGATCTCAGCTAGAGTTGACTCAACTGATTTCCTTGCGTTCTCCTCAATTTCACTCATTGTTCTCTGAAGCTCAACGAGATGCTCTGCAAAGGCTTTGTATGGTGCCACTGCAACATATCGATCTACAACGTGGGCTAACTTGCGAATGAGTCTAGCATCGATGAGCTCATCTATGGCTTTGGAAGCAACTTCGAGTTGAAAACCAGTATATTCGCAGACTTCTCCGACTGTCAGGGACCCCACTATCAGAATATGCTTATAGACAAGGGCTGCTTCATCGGTGATGCCTGCATCCACTTTGAGTAAATTGGGTAACATGGATTTCTCGGTCAACCCCACCAACCCTTCCAAGTAACTGCTTCAGCGATTGATGAGATCATTTCTGTCTGTTATAGCTAATAAGCGTGCTCACTGTTCTTTGATCACTGGCTGCTCTTGATGGGTCAAATACGCATGGTTCAAACGAGGAAGAGCCGGAACGGCGAAACTCTTGAAACGCACGCGTGAAGTGAATCACAGCATGTACTTTTCTGCTCCTGTCCAGACTCAAAAGCATTAATCTTAAGAATTCGTTGATCTCCTATTAAGATGAAAGGCAGATGTCCTGATCCAACAAGAAGCTACAGCAGAGTCGGTGATAATGTAGGCATATCACTTAGACTTTGTGTCACTATCTGCTTTCTGTAACAGAGTGGTATTTGAAACAGAATCATAAGGCATGCGTGGTATGAGACTTTGGTGTACAGACTGCCGAGTGACGAAGAGTACTTGCTTCTAGACTTACTCTATCGCTTGATTCGCTACTTCAAAGACACGAACGTCACCCTAAGCATAGACGACTTGGCCATGTTTACAAAAACGTTCTTAGTTGGCTTTGAATGGGAATCCGAGTTCGCCAAAGTAATGCACGAACAGGGTTTCCTCTGCCTAAAGCTTTCACCTCACCTAGCCAAGACGCAAGTAATTGATAGGGGAGACGTGTTTGACTTTCTGCTTCTGTCAGGCAACAAACGATGGGGAATTGAATGCAAAAGCAGACATGATCCACTTTTGATCTCTAAGGCAAGAATTGAAAGACAGGTTTGGCTCGTGGAGGCACTGAATCTTGATGAACTTCTGATCGCATGGAGATCGAAAAGTAGGTGGTTTCTTTTCTCAACCTCATTATTGTCGCCAAAACTGCAAACTGATCTTGGAGTAAGCGAAAAGCAGTTACTTGAAACTGTTAAGCAAGAGAATCCGGACTATGAACTCAAAAACAGTTTCAACGCCGAAGGATTTGTAAAAGCCGTTGGAGTGCTCTTGAATGGAACAGCCAAACTGATGTCCTTGTCTACCTTTGCGAAGGAGAATCCTGCAACAGGCAAAGCTAGGTGTGAGATCTGCAATAGGGTGACTGATGTCTTTGGATGCAAGGTTTGTGGAAAACAAACCTGTATCGACGACGCAATCTTCTGCGAAGTTGAGGAAGAGCTCTACTGCAGAGATTGCGCCACTCCTGTTACTTGCAAGAAGTGTGGAAAGAAAGGTTGTGACCACTGTGTCACAAGCCGAGGGCTTTGTGAGTGGTGCTTGTGATTTAACTGAGAACGATTTTCTCCCTTGCTTTGGGTGCATGCCCTGCGTATTTTTCACAGGTATGTACGTAGGAACGTTCTTCAGGTTCAAATCCTTTTGCGATGCGCAGGGAGCACAGCTATTACCAAGGGAAAACCACTGAACTGAGAAGGGTGAACTGACGAAATCAAGAGGGAGAAGCGAGAGATGGACCTGCTGTCGGTAGAGAAATTTGAAGAAATGGTTATTAGAGTCGCTGGGATTATTCGAGAGGAGCGGGACAAGGGTTGGCTCGATGCCGAGGCAGTAGTTGACAATAAGTTAGTTAAATTGCCAATGCACAAGAGAGCCATTTTTGTTGGTGACATACATGGTGAGTCCGACAGTTTAAATGAAATACTCCAACGAACCAACTTCACATCTGAAGGTCTCAGCTCTGACGAACGAGGATATTTGGTGCTCTTAGGTGATTTCGTTGACAGGGGTCCATATTCTGTCGAAACACTATCAATGCTCTTCGCTCTCAAAATCCAATTTAAAGGGAATGTTGTGCTCTTAAAAGGAAATCATGAGTTGCCCGATGTCAATTCTCGTTACGGGTTTGTGGACGAGGTAATGAGCAAGTATCCTCATGACGGGAACGAGATCTACACATTATGTAACAGGCTTTTCGAGAAGTTTCCTCACGCTGTCGTAACCGCAAATGGGATTTTTGCAGTGCATGGTGGAATACCAGAAAACGTTTCTACACTTCGCCAGATTGCCGATCTAGATGAGAATGGACTTCAACAATTGCTTTGGAACGATCCTCGACCCGAGATACGGGGATTCGAGAATAACTACGAAAGAGACCCTCTCGGGCTTAGTGGAATAAAACGTTTTGGCGAGGACGTTACCGAGAAGTTCCTCAAAGCAATTGGCGCTAAGGTTTTGGTGAGAGCGCACGAACATTTCGGAGGAACAGGTTATATGGCTCTATCAAAGAAAGTATTGAGCATCTTTTCTGCTAAGTATGGTAGACAGAACTGGAAGAGGGCGTACCTGGATACAGATCTATCAAAGAAAATCGAAAACATAGACTCCCTGTCTTCAGACATCAGACTGTTCTAACAAAAGGTGTTATAGCACGAGAAGCAAAAGGCTTATCAAATACTTCATACTGAATAATCTAAAAATAGTATACAGCTGAAAGGATGGATGTAGAAAATGGCTGCACTACCTTGGTACGTTGTCGATCTGGTAATAATTCTAGTGGCTTTCGTAGTTCTTTGGCTATCAGCAAGGCTAGTCGCCGGGGCTAGAAAAACAAGCCAGAAACTACTCATGATCCTACTCATTGCAGTGATTGGTTTCTTCGTCATACCAATTCTCCAAGCGATCCCCATCACTGGCGGACTGGGCGCAATAATTGGCTACACACTGGTCATAGTACTAGTGCACTCACTCATCGACGTGCCCTGGGACAAATCGATTCTCATATCCTTCATATTCTACGTGATAATGTACATACTTTCAAACATCATAGCGCCTACGTACTTGGGACCGTTCTTGCCTTAGCACTA
>JAHPYV010000101.1:8945-9185 GCA_019058495.1 Promethearchaeati archaeon | reverse complement strand
GAGTTGTGCACTCTTTGGATTGGATCCAAAAGGCGCATTTGTAGCCGATGGACAAGTAGTTGGCGCAGCAACGCTCAATGATGTTGTGCTTGAGGCAGATGGCACAATGTGGTTCTAGAAACCGTCAGGAAGATGGGAAGCACAGCAAGAGTTAAGTTTACATTAGTGATGACTATTAAGTAGTCACCACAAACTCTATTGCGTTTAATTCTCGTATTGTTATATAGGAGAGGTGTGGAG
>JAHPYV010000101.1:0-8935 GCA_019058495.1 Promethearchaeati archaeon | reverse complement strand
GTTGACAACCGAGTTTTGAAGGAGATGTTACCATACTTCACCGAGCACTACGGAAATCCATCATCGGTTCACAGTATGGGAGTGGACGCGAAGAGCGCCGTCGAGAACGCCAGAGGGAGCGTCGCCCAGCTTGTGGGTGCTAAGAACCCCAAGGAGATCGTTTTCACTTCAGGAGCAACTGAATCAAACAACCTAGCCATCAAAGGTATAGCCTACAGAAACAGGGCTAAGGGCAATCATATAATATCAACAACAATTGAGCATATGTCAATCCTCAACACCTTGAAATCCCTTGAAAAGGAAGGGTTCGAGGTTACGCTAGTGCCAGTAGACCAGTACGGCTTGGTCGACCCACACAAAATTGAGGCCTCGATAACCAGTAAAACTATTCTCATAACCTTGGCCTATGCTAACGGAGAAATAGGGACAATACAACCTATTGCTGAGATAGGCAAGATCGCCACAAACAAGAAAGTTGTACTCCATGTTGACGCGGTAGCCGCAACGGGGAAAGTTGCCATCGACGTGAATAACGAGCAGATCGACCTGATGACAATGTCATCAAATGACATTTATGGACCAAGGGGAGTAGGAGCGCTCTATGTTGACGAAGGCGTAAGAATTCAGCCTATCACCCAAGGCGGAGGACAGGAGTATGGGCTGAGGTCAGGCACTGAGAATGTCGCAGGCATTGTTGGCATAGGCAAAGCAGCTGAATTGACCAGAGTCGAAATGAAAGACGAGGGGAGGAGACTAACCAAAATCCGAGACAAACTCGTAAAGGGTTTGACTGAAGGCGTAGATCACGCATACTTGAATGGACACCCCACCAAGAGGGTCCCAAACATAGCGAACGTCAGATTTAGCTATGTTGAAGGAGAATCAATGATACTGAATCTGGATATGATCGGGGTTTCAGTTTCATCAGGTTCAGCGTGCACTTCGAAGAAGCTTGAACCGTCGCATGTGCTCACGGGAATAGGGTTGAAGCATGAGGAAGCGCATGGCTCTCTTCAGTTCAGCCTCGGCAAGTCGAACACTGAGAGTGACGTTGACTTCATTGTTGAGAACTTGCCCGCCATGGTCAAGAATCTTCGCGCCATGTCACCTTTAACACCCGAAGAAGCATAGGACAGATGGCGTATCCGCAAAGCTAGGGGAAATCGAGCATGGCATCCACCCGCGATAACGCTAAACCTGACGGGAACCAAGTGATGGAAGTGACTCCCTGCACCGAGGATGGATACGTGACACTCGAATACGCGTTAAGAACAAGTGATGGCACCGAAAGAAGGGAGACGTATTTTGACCCTACCAAGATGTGTGACATACTAAAGAAGATCAAGGATTTCTCAAAGGTCCGCTGCTCCAAGGAAATCGGTTACGCTATCATTGAGTACGGAGATAAGAGGATTCACGTCTGGAAACAGGGAAGAATAATTATAAGACACGCCAAGGACCGTGATGATGCAACCAGAACTCTTCAAATGGTGAACAAGATACTCTCCCAGGCTGTACCAAGAAGAACTTAAGAAGAAGAACATGAAAGAAGTAACGACTGCGCAGGACACCAGAATGATTATGCCTCTATCCCCTGTGTAATACAGGGGAGATGCCAATGCTTACGATCTTCACTCAAGGAGGTTGAAGGTAAGGTTGAACGTCGACGAGATCAGGAAGGACTTTCCAATCTTGGGAAAATTCTTCAATGGCAAACCACCAATATACTTCGATAATGCATGTATGACCCTTCGACCCAAGCAGGTTATTGAAGCGATGGATGACTACTACGAAAACTATCCTGCATGTGGAGGTCGAAGCATACATAGATTCGGTCTAAAGACAACCAAGGAGTGCGATGAAGCGCGTGACAAAATCAGATGCTTCACAGGTGCGAAAAGAAAGGAAGAGATCATATTCACCAAGAATACAACCGAAGCTATCAACCTAGTCTCGAATTCCCTAGGACTGGCGAGGGGCGACGTAGTACTAACAACCGACTTCGAGCATAACTCAAACTTAGTTCCATGGCTAGTTCTATCCGAGAAGATTGGGATCAAACATGTTCCCGTCAAGTCAAACAAAGACACAACATTCAATATGAGTGAATTCGAGAAGGCTATGAATCGGAACGTCAAATTGGTTTCGATGGTTCACACCTCAAATCTCTGTGGCGTGACAATACCTGCGCGAGAAGTAATCAAGTTAGCACATGAGTATGGAGCGCTGGTCATGCTTGATGGTGCACAGAGTGCACCGCACAGAAGGATTAATGTCACTGACTTGGACGTTGACTTCTTCGCTTTTTCGATTCACAAGATGTGTGGACCGAGTGGGATCGGTGTCCTCTACGGCAAATATGATGAGTTGCAGAAATTCAAACCTTTCTTGACTGGAGGCGACACCGTTTCTGATACCCATTACGATTCATACACGTTGCTCGAATTGCCTGGGCGTTTCGAGGCAGGACTCCAGAACTATGCGGGAATAATAGGAGCGGGAGCCGCGGCAGAGTACCTCATGAAAATTGGTATGAATGAAATTGAGCAGCATGAGACCAAGCTGAATGAAGCAATGACAAAACAGCTTAGTGATCTCGAAAAGCTTACTCTAATCGGTCCAAACGATCCAAAACTCAGAAGCGCAATCTACACCTTCAACATTGAAGGATTGAACCCCCATGACATCGCAATGATCCTAGACGAAGTAGCCAACATTATGATCCGATCGGGAATGCATTGCGTACACAGCTGGTTTAACGCTCATGCGTTACAAGGGTCAGCAAGAGCTTCACTGTACATTTACAACACACTTGAAGAAGTCAGAACATTCTCCGATACGGTGAAACAGGTCACCAAAGATCTAGCATGAAAATAACTTTTCAGTGAATTTCGAAGCTGGCTTTGAAGTCTACAATTTCAAGGGATACTCGCCGTACTTCCTAGCATACTTGATTAATGCTAAGACATTTTCGGCTTTGCATTTCCAGTGGATTTCGGTGCACGGTCCAATGGCGTAGCCTCCTCCTCTTCCAGCTGCTTTTATCGCGTCTCTGACAGATTTTTCAACATCTCGCTCTGTTCCAAATGGTAGTAGCTGCGACGTGTCAATACCGCCAATCAAACCTAATCTGGCGCCGAATTTCTCCTTGACTTCAGCTAAGTTGACTCCCGCAAGCGGTTCCAGACTTTGTACACCGTCATATCCAGTCTTTGCTACTAGATCTAGAAGGGGTGTTACATAGCCGTCGGAGTGCATGAAAACTAAGCCGCCACGTTTGTGAATCGAGTTTACGATTCTTTTCACCGATGGCTGGACAAACTCTGCCCACATCTTAGGTGATACCATTAGATGGTTCTTGTAAGCAATGTCATCCCCTATTGCTAAGACTTCTGCACCAGCATCGATAAAGAGCTTAGCCAATTCTTCGTCGAACTTTGCATGTTCTCCGTAAACTCTCCTTATGAAATCGGGGTTTGTCCTTAGGTTCCGCGCAAATTCAGTGAAACCCATTGATTCCCATGTCAATTCGAATATTCCAACTATGAAACCGATTGGGTAAACGTTGTCTCCACAGGCTTTCAATGCATCCTTAAAAGCCCTGAGGCGGTCTGGACCTGGTAATGGCAGCTCCCATCTATCCCTATCTTCAGAGGTCTTGAGATATCCTCCATCATACCATTGGATGAGTTCACCATTTGCGTCCCCGAATTTCGAAATCGAGCCAAATTCGTTTACGATGCGATCCTTGCCCAGTACTCTAACTCTCCCAGATGTTGGAGGGTAGTAGAATCCATCAATACCGAGTCTTGTGTAAAGGCTGACATTTATCGAAGCTCTTGCTATAATGTTCGCTATCTCTTCGTATTCTTCTCTCCAGCTTGAAGGATTCTCCTTAACGATCTTGTCTGAAAACTCCTTTACTGTTTGATAGGTTAAGCCTCCCGCGAACGATGTCGGACCGCTGCCAATCCCTTGCCCAAGCATTTTCATTAGTTCATTCGAAACTCTTGAGGATAATACGGATTGGAAGACTATAGGAACCCAGTCTGGTTCACGTTTCTCAAGAACAGCTATTAACCGATCTCGCGGGTTCATCCTTCCCAGTCCCCCTATTGGCAGTTTCCTGCTATCACTTCATGTTGACTGAGTCTCCTTTCATATCTCATATGATCGGCCCCTGTCCGACGGAAACGCAGCACGTGATTTTGTCTCTTCTGTCGCAAGGAGGATAAGCTCAGAAATAGGGAGGCTCTCACAGCTGGCATTAAAAGACGAGTAGTGGTTTCAGAATCTTCCAAGAAAGGCTATGATTTAGCTAACTCTTATTTCTAATTTCTTTTTCTATTAGCTCCGTTATCTTCTGAAAGGCCGCCTCCACATTCGTGTTAAGCTTAGCTGAAACCTTAATGTAACCGCTCAGCTTCTTCTCTCTAACAAAGTCTTTGATCTTTATCTCGGGGACATTACTTTCCAGATCGGACTTGGCGCCAATAAGAAGAACAGGTATGCTTCCCATGCATTTTCTGATTACGTCAACCCATTCTCCTAAATGGGCGAAGGACGTCGGATTTGAGACATCATAAAGAAGCATGATCCCCTGAGCACCCTTACAAACCTCCGGAAGTATGAACCTGAAACGCTCCTCACCTGCCATGTCCCAGATGGAGAACCTGAATAGGCCCAATTTCGCTGACTTCTCATCCTTTGAGGAGAAGCCTATTCCAATTGTTTCCGGGATGTCAAACCTACCAGTAGAGTATTTGTTAACCAGAGCTGTTTTCCCTACATCAGCTTCTCCAGCGATGATTATCTTCAAGTAGGATTCTCCCTCGTGATTCCCTTGCTTCCTCTCCCGCACACCCATGATGCGAGTAACCTCCAAAGCTGACATAGCTGCTCGTACTAGCTATCTACCTTAAGATGTTACTTGGCGATTCAATAATAAGATTGAGAGCCCTTATCTAATTATCTTTTGTGATAAGAATCATATAACAGCCATGCTGTAAAACAGATATATGTGTGATGAAGCCTCAGTCAAGGATGTCTGCAAGTCACTGTGTCGTGGATGTCCACAACCTAATCAGGGAGGGGCAAGGCCTTGATTGATCTCGAGAGTTTCAGAATAGACGTTGAAAAATTCAATAGCGAGACAAACCTAGAGTACTACCTCAATTGGTCAGGGCAAAAAGATGAGTTGAAGATTTCAAAAATCTATGACAAGTACTCTCATCTCTTAGACATGAAGAATGTGCGGGAAATCAAGCAACTGAGAAGCAAAGAAAAAGATGGTGGGGAAACCGAGAGAAGGCTTCGCTCTCTCCAGGCGTTTGTTATTGAGGGATTGCTTGGACAAAATGTCAAGGAGTATACCGACAAAGCTGAAACGGTAACTGCAAAGCAGAAAATCAAAGTCGACAGCGAAGTGATCCCCTACAGACTAGCAGAAGTCAGGTATCATAATGAAGATGATAGAGAAAAACGAGCGAAGATCTTCCACGCAAGGGACAGGATCATAGAGGAAGAATTGAATCCGATACTGGAAGAACGGATGGAAAAGCTCCATGGCATTGCAAGAGAGCTTGGATATGATAACTACATCGAACTATTCCGAGATGCAAAGAACATAGACTTCGAGAATCTGGATAATGCTATGACTTACTTCAACGAGAGAACAGAATCCCTCTACTTGGACAGGATGGGAGAACAACTCAGGAAAAAAGTGGGAGTGGCGCTAAACGAGGCAGAGAAACATGATGTAGCATACATACTTCGTGCAAAGGAGTTTGACTCTTACTTCACAAAAGACAAGGTTCTGACTGTTCTGAAAAGAACCCTAGATGGAATAGGCTTTGACATAGCCAAGCACAAGAACATTAGTATTGATCTTGAAGAAAGACCAAGAAAGAATCCAAGAGCTTTTACTGCACTCGTGAAAGTACCCAGCGACGTTAGACTAGTAGTAATGCCAAAGGGAGGCCAAGACGACTACACTTCAATATTGCATGAAGCTGGTCATACCCTTCACTTTGCCTTAGTTGACCCAACGCTGCCCATCGAGTACAAATGGCTTGGAGACCTGTCCGTCAGTGAAACATATGCGTTCCTATTTGAATACCTGACTCTAAACAGGATCTGGCTAGATGAAAATATCTCGGTTAAAGATCTAGACAAATACCTAGACTTTGCCTACATCTACAAGCTATACTACTTGAGAAGATATGCCGGCAAACTGAAATATGAGCTCCTCCTGCACAAAAGCAAAGGAATCAAAGACATGAGTGAAAAATACATGAAAGAGCTTGAGCATTCACTGACATTCAAGCACCCAAAGTCCCACTACTTAACGGACACGGATGATGGATTCTATTCAGCCCAGTACCTAAGAGCATGGATATTCGAGGCACAACTCAGATCGAAGATGGCTGAGAAGTTTGGCGACAAATGGTTCAGGAATCCACAAGCAGGAGATTTCTTGGCAGAACTGTGGTCTAGTGGGCAAAAATACGACGCGGTTGAATTAGCTCAGAGAATTGGATTCAAAGGAATAGACGTGAAGCCAGTCCTCGTAGAAATAACTGAACACCTCGCATAGTCTTTGCGAAACCAGCAACAGAGTGAATTTAGTCAACATCAATTATACAAAACTTTTTATTCATTATGATCACTTTATGATCAGAGTAGGGGGTTGGTTGACCTATGGGTCGATTAGCCTGTGAATTTTGTGGGTCAAAAATCGGTGTCCGCGCTTGCTACTCGTGTGGAACTTTAGTCTGCCAAGACTGCGCTGCAGATGTTCTAACCAAAAAGGTGCTATGCAAAGAATGCGCCTCAATACCCTCGCCAGCAGAAGAAGAGGAAGAAGTTGAACTAGAAGAACAAGCTGGAGAAGTCAAGTAGCAATGCACAGTCGAACAGAAATGTAGTAAAGGGGAGAACTAGCTCACAGTGGAAAAGGGAGTACATACTAAAGGGTCTATGAAAGAAGTGGCGACCCACTTTGCGTTCCTCTCCCCATATTTTTGCATGCGGGATTACACCTTGCATCAACGCTCACAGTAAGTGAGCACATTTCTAACTTACTTTGAAACGAAGAAGTGCAGCGATGCCGCCCAGTGAAGTTAATTGTTCACCTGGTTCATTTTCAGCGCTGAGGATCACGACTTTGCCTCTCATTTTCTCAGTGTTCTTAAGAAGGTCATCCAGTTTAGTTCTTTCTTCTGCCGTAACGCCCCTTAGGAGTTCGTCTGTGATTAGAATTGTCTCGACGGCACCGTATGTTGCTGATTTCTCAACTTCGTCTCTTCCATAGACAGCTGTCCGTTCATCCTTTCCGAGTCTCCGTAGTAACTCATCCATCAGTTCCGATTCTTCGACTAAGCGCACTTCTTCCAGAACTCTTGTGAGCGCACCTCGTTTTATCACTTCGTGAACGCCTGCGATTCCACCATTGCTTACGCTCTCCAGAGAGCATAGTCTGGCGAGATCCTTGTCTTTCTGAACGTATGAAAGTAACCTCTCCTTCGTGAATCCTGGCCCAGCGATGACGATGCTCCTTATTCGTTTGTCACCAAGATTCTGCTTTATTGCTGAGTAAACCTCGGAGAAGAAATCTGATAGAACTTGCTCCCTTTGCTTTGATTCTTCACGCTTACCTGGTATGCTCTTCGATATGTTCGCTCGAACATCAATGCCATAGTCTCCAACCTTGGCTATGCATGCTTCGCCCTCCTCAATTGCCACTACCACGACTTGCGCTCTTTCCTGACTTTCAAGAGATTCCTTAATCCTTCTTAGCAAGTAATCGTGCCAGACTTCCTTCTCGATCCTTACATCAAATCCGAGTTCTAGGCTAAGTGTATGGTGAGACCTTATCTTGATCAGGTCCTCTGGACCCTGAATGATCGTCCCTTTTACTCGAAGCCTGTTGAAGTTCGGATCGTAACCAACTTCCTCGACTTGAATTCCCAGATAGAGAGTGACCCGCTCACCTGAATCCTGCCGTATCGCCTCATCGTGAGGCTTAACCCGCCTCTGGGTTTTGGCGTAGACCCTATCGCCCGGAAGAATCACGTTATATAGGATCCAAAGGTCATCCAGGTTCTCGGGCTTCAAGACCATTATTCCTTTCTTCAAGTTTCTGTGAACTATCTTCAATACGAAAACACGACCAGCAATCCTGTAATCACTAACGGGCGATGCAGTGCTTGCTTACCCTCACTCCCTAGTGGAATGAAGAGAAATAATAGCTTTTGGGAATCTCGGATCAAGAAGAGCGTCTCATCTAGTCTCATGGTACCTGACGAAGTTGGACAATGCTCTAGCGGCTTCGCCTACGCTTTGGTAGCATGGGATCCAGTTTGAAGTTAATGTTCTCTCTATCCTTCGACTCTCCTTCTCGTAGGCAATGTTCACCAGCGTCACCAGAACAGGTTTTCCAAGTTTCATTTTGACTTGCTTCGCGCTCTCCAAGATGGTCCTCCACATCGATGAAGGCATCTTATAGTCCCTGACATGCTTTGAATATGGAACAGGGTACAGTGGAGCAACCTCTATGATAAGCGAATGGATGTTTTGGTCCTCCCCCATTTTCGTTATGACCGTTCCCAAGACATCTAGATTGTAGTAGGATCCGGCCAGATCCATTGGGTTGCTGACGCTTGTTCCAACGGCTTGTACAACTGCTTTCAGGCTATCCCTGGTGACTTCAGTTAGAGACGGTACCTCCAGCCCAGATTGAGTAACCGTGTCGGTGTTTACGACGCTTGATCCTCCGCTAATAGAAACTAGACCGACAGCATTTCCGTGCGTTGGCGGAGCGAAGAGGAAGACCTTTGTAGTTCCGACCAACTCTTCAAATGAATTAACTTGAATGACCTTGGTTTGGTGCATCACAGCTTCCCATATGTAGGAGGATCCGGCCAGAGATCCCGTA
>JAHPYV010000004.1 GCA_019058495.1 Promethearchaeati archaeon | reverse complement strand
GGAGAAGATCAGACTGACGCTCGCAGCAGTGGTAGGGCCGATCTGGGAGACAGCTGGGTTCATCGTAGCAGACTACTATTTGTACTATTTGTTTAGCGGATTGACAGGAGCCATTACTGCTTCATTAGCTCTGCTGACAACATTGATTGACTTACTATGGGTGCCCTTCGCAATTATAGTGATCGCCACAGTGAGGTCGGCATTTGGAACTATCCACCTGGAAAAGCAGATGGGGTTAATAGATGACAGTACGAAGAAAGGACTATTCAGGACTTCAGCCATATTCATACTAATCTCTTGGATCTTGCTGTTCTTGGTGCCTTTTCTATTTACAAGCTGGTTCACTGGCTAAAGAACTTAACAACTTGACTTGGCTGAAAGCTATTTCTTAAATATCAATGGCTACTGTTTAGTAGGATAGTTATTTTGTTGCTTGATTGCATGTTGAGATTTCAAGCTTCTCGTAGCGATAGTTGACCAGGGAAACATGTTATTTCTGTTGCAGCTCACAGACAAATGAAGGAGGAATGCGTTGAATGAATGCATTGTCGCTTACGCCGTGTGGACTAGCAATAGAGGACGTCGTTGACGTCGCCCGGAATTTCACCAATGTTGAGCTTTCCTCTGAAGTTTTGAAAAGAGTCAAGGAAGCGCGGACGACCATTGACAAGGCGATTTCTGATGGAAAGGTTGTTTACGGAGTCAATACGGGTTTCGGCGCGCTAAGTGATAAAACTATCTCAAAGAAAGACTTGGAGAAACTGCAGAGGAACCTTATTCTTAGTCACTCTGCAGCCGTTGGCGAGCCGCTTGATACTGAGACTGTTAGAGCGTTGATGCTTCTCCGCGCCAATACTTTGTCAGGAGGACATTCAGGCATTTCTAGCGAAACTCTTGAACTTCTTGTCAATATGTTGAATGAGCGCATCCATCCAATAGTTCCTGGAAAGGGCTCAGTTGGAGCCAGTGGCGATCTCGCCCCCCTAGCACATGTGGCACTCGCATTGATTGGAGAGGGAAAGGTTCAGTTCAAAGGCAAAGTTATGCGGTCTGACGAGGCCCTGAAGATAGCACATCTCAAGCCCGCCAAACTCGGTTCAAAGGAGGGACTAGCGCTTATCAACGGATCGCAGTTGATAACGGCCATCGGAGCGCTCACTGTCTATGATTCTGAGAATTTGTCAAAAGCTTCCCAGATAGCAACGGCCTTGTCTCTAGAGGCACTGAATGGCAGAGTGGATGCTTTTGACAAGAGAATCCACATGGTCAGACCACATAAGGGACAGATCGCTGTCGCTGAGAACGTCTTGAAGATCGTTGAAGGCAGTCAAATAGTGTCAGAGTCGAATCACAAGAGAGTTCAGGATGCGTACTCACTCAGGTGTTCTCCTCAGGTAATAGGAGCATCCAAGGATGCGATTGAGTACGTAAGAAAAGTCGTTGAGATTGAAATCAACTCAGCAACTGACAATCCATTGATCTTCGCTGAGGACGGGGACATACTGTCTGGTGGTAACTTTCATGGTCAACCCTTGGCAATCGCAATGGATCTATTAGCTATTTCACTGTGCAATATTGGCAACATATGCGAGCGAAGGGTGGCTCGGCTTACTGATGAGAAATTGAGTGGAGGGCTTCCGGCATTCTTGGTTAAGAAAAAGAGTGAAGAAGGTGTGAGCAGTGGATTCATGATCGCTCAGTGCACTGCAGCGTCCTTGACCGCTGAAAACAGATGTCTCTCCAACCCGTCCAGCGTGAATTCTATTCCGACAAGCGCGAATCAAGAGGATCATGTTAGTATGGGTCTCACAGCAGCCAGAAAAGCCAAAGAGACTCTGAGAAACGCTGAATACATAGTCGGAATTGAACTCTTATGCGCAGCGCAGGGTCTTGAGTTCAGAGACGTGGAGAAGGCTGGTCGAGGAACGGCAGAAGCTTATCGCACAATCAGAAAAGTCGCACCAAGTTTGGATGAGGATGCTGAGCTAGCGCCTCTGATCGAAGCTGTGGCTGGAATCATTCATAAAGGCGAGATAGTAGACAATGTTGAGAAGATAATAGGCAAGCTCAACTAGTGAAGTCTGTACAGGTGTCTAAGATAGCCAGCAACTAGAATCTTCACTTCACCCTTCTTCCATTTTCTGCGACCAACCTTCCTTTTTTGAAGACCTTTTCGGCCAAGTTGATACCGTAGTGATAAGCGAAGTATTTGTGGTTAGGAGCAGCAAAAATAGCTATGTCTGCTTTCTTTCCTTCTTCTAGGCTTCCTATTTCTTGAGCTCTCTCTATTGAGTGAGCAGCATTGATTGTTGATGCTACAAGGGCCTCTTCTGTGGTCATTTTCATCTGCAGAATTGCAATGGTCATCATCATTTGCATTGATTCGCACATATCTGCTGCGCTATAATCGGTTCCTAAGGCCACAGGAAGTCCCCTGTTAATGATTTCTCTCGCCTTTGCATAGGTCCCCAGATAGCAGAATGGAGTGGTCGGCAAGAAAGTTCCAATTGCGCCCCTTTTCACAAGGACTTCGATTTCCTCTGGCAGTGTGTAGATTAAGTGGTCAGCAGAAACAACTCCTAACTCTGCGCCTAGTTTTGCTCCACCACTATGGGCAAGCCAGTCAGCGTGAATTCTCAGTTTCAGACCGTATTTTCTGCCTGTCTCAAGTATCCGCTTTGACTGTTCTACGTTGAAGTAACCTTTCTCGCAGAACACATCACAATACTCACCTAATTCTCTCCTCACAACTTCTGGAATCCATTTCTTGACTATTTCGTCTGTCAGTTGATCAACTTTGTTTTCGTATTCGAAGGGAATTCCTTGAGCCATGAAGGTTGGAACTATGTCGATTGGATGCGTCTTGCTGAGGGCTCTGATTATTTCCATTTGTCTGATTTCGCCTTGGAACGTCATTTCATACCCGCTTTTGGCTTCTATTGTTGTCGTACCATGAATCAGCATCGTGTCCAGTATCTTGGTGGTTCGTCTGAGGAGTTCTTGTATCGATGCTTCACCTGTCTTCTTGAGAGTTGTTGGCATTCCCCCACCTTTGGCCTTGATTTCCAAGTATGGAACGCCTTCAACAGCCATTTGCTCAAGTTCCTTTTCTCTTGAGCCAGCGAAGACTAAGTGAACATGGGGATCGACAAGACCAGGCGTAACAAGTTTACCACTTGCATCTATGACTTCGAATCCTTTGTCGAGCTTATCCAAAACTTCCTTCGTAGTACCTACAGCCACTATTTTTCCGTCTTTAACTGCGACCGCGCCGTCCTTTACTATGCCAAGTTCACTCATTTCCTTCCTGATTTGAGGCCTGTCGCTTTTTCCCTTCAGAGTTGCCAATTCATCTGCGTTGACTATTACGAAATCAGCTTTCGTGACCATGTCTTAGCACCTTCCTCACTCGCGGCTAGACATCCAAGTACTTCTTTCTCTCCCATTCATGCACGGTGAAATTGAAGGTTCTCCACTCTTTGGTCTTCAGTTGGAGGAACTTGTCACAGAACGCGTGACCTAATGCATCTTGCATGTACTTGTCTCTAGAGAACTCGGTAAGGGCATCACCCAGATTCCCCGGAAGCACGTCTATTCCTCTTTCGGTCCTTTGTTTGTCGCTCATTTCATAGATGTCTTCTTCTACAGGCTCGGGAAGCTCGATTTTCCTTTTGATGCCATCCATTCCAGCGGCTAGAATACCAGCAAACGCAACGTAAAAGTTGCATGATCCATCCGTGGGTCTATACTCGACCCTAGTGCTCATATCTTTTCCTGGTGGAACACGGACAAGAACTGATCGATTATACTTAGCCCATGAAATGTAGACTGGAGCTTCCCAACCGGGCACTAGCCTTTTGTACGAGTTGACTGAGGAGCTAGTCAAGGCTACCAAACCCTTTGCATGGGTTAGAATTCCCGCGATGAAGTTTAAGGCTATTTCGCTCAGACCGTAACTCCCTTTTGGATCATAGAACAGATTCTGGGGCTTTTTACTATCTGTAAGACTAACGTGAGTGTGCAGTCCACACCCATATCCATCATGAAAAGGCTTCGGCATGAAAGACGCAGCTAGCCCGCTCCTAGCTGCAGTCATTTTTACAATCAACTTAACCAAATATGTGATGTCAGCCATTCTCAATGCATCGGTATAGGCTAGGTTCAACTCGTATTTCCCAGGAGGAACCTCGTGATGGTGTTTCTCAACCAATATGCCTATGCTTCTTAGACCCTGAGTGATCTCAAGTCTCACATCAATTCCAAGATCTGCTGGGGGACTAGCAAGGTACCCTCCTTCATCTTGCCGTTTTATGGTGCCGTCTTCGCCTTTCTTGAATAAGAAATATTCTATTTCGCTACACGCGTTATATTTGATAGAGTTTCCAAGAATTTTCTCGGAGTCGCCCATGACCTTCTTTAGTACGAATCGTGGGTCAATCTCAAAAGGTCTGTTCGATTCTGGCTCGTATAAGTCACACATGACTCTTGCAACCCTCTGAGGGAAAAGACTGGGTGGCAGCAAAGAGAATGAACTTACAACTGGCACCACCTTCAGGTCACTTTCGCTTATGTCTACCATGTCGACGGATGAACCATCTGTATGTACGCCATCCTCAGCTACTTTTGGAAAAAGCTCACAGGGTACCCAAAGAGAATGTAGGATACCGGATAAATCTGTAAACTGCAGCGCTATCTCTTTCACATTTTGTTCTTTAGCTATCTTTGTAACTTCTAATATGTTCATTGTAATCCCTCTGAGAACATCGCTTCTCCTTTTTATATGGTTTTCTTTTGTTCGCGGACACCTGAGAGTAAGTTCTATATATTTTTGACAATGAGACGTATATCTAATGATGATCGGATCTTCTAAAAGGATTGTGAGATAACAACATGGATTTCAGGGTCAACGAAGTATCAGTTGACGATACTTTCTGTGAAACCTTTACGGCACGTGTCGCAAGAATACTTGTAACTTCTGTGAACAGAAAATGGGCCTTAGAATCAGCTATGGAAGCCAAAGGACTTGGCAGGTCAGCCACTATACCCCCTTCGGAAGCGTCTATAGAGACTGAAGCTGGATCTGACGAGACTCCCGACGGCAGACCTGGCTTCATAATTCAATTTATCGATAGGAAGTTCGAGCCGCTAAGAGAATGGTTAATTGTTAGAATAAGGAAAGGAGTTATGCCGTACCCTAAAACTAGTGTGTTCGATGTTTTGCCACAGGAAATGGCTGAAGAATTTGTGGACATCAGAGGCACAATGATACAGACGTTTGGAGATGGATTTGAAGACGAAGTCACTGCCTTTGGAAGAGAGGTTTTTAGAATACCAAAGATGGATGGATATTTCTACATTGAGAAAAGATTCGGAATTGCGAAAGGTATCTCTGGTGGCATGTTTCTCATTTTGGCGAAATCGGATGAGGCAGCATTAGAAGCCGCTGAGCGAGCAGTCGAAAGCACTAGATCTGTTCCATATACAGTCAGTAAATTCGCTGCTTCCGGAACCAAGGTTGGAGGGAAAAAGTACAAGGATGCTGTAGCGACAACCAACGATGAATACTGCCCGAGCCTAGCGCGAAACGAAGGGAGTAAGATTTCTGCGGACGTGAAATGCGTTTACGAGGTCATTGTGAGCGGGCTGAAGTTAGAGAACGTGGTCAGAGCAATGAAACTCGGTGTAGAGAATGCCACAAAGGTGCCGGGAGTGTTAAATATCACGGCGTCAAACTATGGTGGAACCCTAGGGAAAGGAAAGATTTTCCTGCACAAGCTTTTCCAACCTTAGAATTAAATGGGCTTTGAAACATGTTAACATTCGACCTTTGTCTCGCCACCTCTTGGTTATCAACGACGTCTTTTGAGGCTCCTCCATCAAATCTTTGTATACACTCAATCAACTTCTCTCGTGAGCATCGCTTCCCGTGGCCCTCAGGCTAAGGTATCGTCAATTACAGCTTAAGATCTGCTTACAAGTGAGAGGTACGCTGATCGGCCCCAAGGAAGAATTCGCCTGCACTGACGACATCATGGTGACTTTAAATATCGAATGATGTGACAGACTCACGGTCCGAGACTGGATGAAGTCTTGTTCGAGAGTGATACGAGAGATGAGTGAAGTTACTGACTGCGATATATGCCACAAGAAAAAAGTCGGTGACCCGATTCTATTTGCAGGCATTGATCCTCTTAATATTGAAGATCGCGCAAGAGCGGTCAGAGAGGTGTTCACTTCAGTAGCGCGCGATTGCCCATTCTATAATGAAGGAGTTAGATCAAAATGCGTGATTGATCCACATGTAATATTCATTCCTGAATGTTCTGGAAGAAGCTTTGCTAATGGGATATGTTGCCCGAAAATAATACAGTCATCATTTGATAAGCAGATTGGGACGCATTGACCTGGAACAGATTTACCAATACAATACAACGAATACCGCGCGCCTGCAATTTCCTTTTTTGAAATGGTAACCACTTTCTGTTTCTGTCTCTCATTCCTGTTGGGTCTCCTTCTTCCATTCATTTTTATATGAGGAACACCCTATAATTCTACAGATCTCTATTGCAGATGTAGCTTTTCTATTGGTCATGGAATTCTCCTATGGAGTAATGTAGCTTGTCAACATCAAGCCCACAAGTAACGAAGGCATTGCTTGACGACCTGAGCTACATAGCAAAAGTCGACGCATCCAAGATGCGGGGAATAATGCTTAGTTATCCTGAGTCTTGCTTAGAGGCATTTGAGATAGCAGAGGACTTGGAGGCCCTAAAACGGATATCACCAGTTCCAAGGAACATCGTCTTCATAGGGATGGGAGGTTCATCGATAGGAGGAAGCTTGATCAAAGCCTGGGCTGCTGACCGCTCAAGGATCCCGATAATGCTCTCCCAGGATTACCATTTACCCAGCTTCGTCGATAGGTACTCATTTGTTGTAGCCGTGAGTTACTCTGGAAACACCGAGGAGACTCTTTCCGCTTTCGTTGAAGCAGTTGAGAGAGAATGTAATGTTGTTTCAGTAGCATCTGGAGGAAAGTTGGCTGAGTACTCTGATGAACTGAACGTTCCTTGTGTAAAGGTTCCTTCTGGTTTGCCACCCAGAGGAGCATTACCATATCTCTTTATGCCACTATTATCTCTTATTGGAAGAGTCGGAATAGAAGTGGATCCACACGAGAAAAATGAGGTAATAGAAGTCCTTCGAGGGCTAAGAAATGAATTAAGACCTGAGAGCACTTTTGACAATAATAGAGCGAAACAAATAGCTTTTGAGCTGTCAGGTTATATCCCCGTGGTTTATGGTTGGGGAAGATATGTTCCCGTTGCCCAGAGAATAAAGACCCAACTCAACGAGAACTCAAAGATTCCCGCCTTTTGGTCGATGTTGCCGGAAGGAGACCACAATGACGTGGTTGGTTGGGATGGAGACAAAGAGACTTCTTCGAAGTTCTGCGCTGTGATTATAAGGGATCCTCAGGAACCAGAAGAGATCTGGAACAGAATTGAATCAACTGAAAGGACTGTTCTTCAAGGCAGTGTGGGCAAAATCACTGAGATAAAAGCGAGTGGGGAAACTCCTCTGGCAAAGATGTTCTCAGCACTATGTTTAGGTGACTTTGCGAGTCTATATGCAGCGGTATTGAGAGGAGTCGACCCTACTCCTGTCAAAGTAATTGAGAGACTGAAAATCGAAATCACAGGCAATTTGAGCATAACCAACTACCTTGAGAACAAGGTGAAGAAGATGAAGAATAAGTAAATGACAAATGGATTAGCAAAAGAAAGTGAAAATCTCAGGGTCTCCTGGATGTTTCTTAGTACTCTTCCTACTTAGGAGGATACTTCATTCCTGACATTGGCGCGCTCATTTCTTTAGTTTGTAGAGCCCAAACAAGGTTCTTAGTATTGTGGGCGAGACCATAATTGCAGTTCTTGTCGACTGTTACTACTCCCATATGTAGCCCACGCTGTTTAGTTTTTACTAGGTCTATGCAATGATTGGCTGACTCGTGAGCAGGTTGCCCTGCTTCGATGTATTCGCAAGCAGTCTTGGCTAAACACAGTCTGATTGCGACTTCCCCGATGCCAGTACAACTGACCGCTGACTTGCCATCCGCGTAGTTTCCTGCGCCTATGATTGGTGTGTCTCCTAGTCTGCCTGGAAGTTTAAGCATTAATCCTCCAGTTGATGTGGCGGCGGCGCAGTCACCGTTAATGTCCACTGCTACTGCACCAACAGTCTCGGTAAGGTCAGGGAATAGCTTGATCAGGCTCATCGTCTTAGGTAGATAGTTCAGTTCACCCTTCTCGAATCTCTTCTTTGCTTGTCTCCACATCTCGACTCGCTCAGGTGTCTTTGGGTCGCATGTCTCTAATCCGAATATTCCGGCTATCTTCTCCGCTGATTCCCCGACTACTAGCACATGATCCGTCTTCTCCATGACCATCCTGGCTAATGATACTGGGTGTCGTATGTTAGAGATCATTGCAACGGCACCTGAGTTCAATGTTCTGCCATCTGAAATTGAGGCATCCATCTCGATGGTGCCTTTCATCGTTAAGACAGATCCAGTGCCTGCATTGAAGTTGGGATTATCTTCCATGGTCTTCACACATTCCTCGACAGCATCGAGAGCGCTTCCATTTGACTTCAGTTTTGAAAATCCTTTGATGACTGCTTCTCTTACTCCTTCTTCCACGATCTTCTCTTTTCCTGACCTTACTTCACCAGCTCCACCGTGGCATAAGATTATGTAATTGGGTGCTGACATCAGTATCACCAAGTTCAACGAATTAGCTGATAGTCGGAAGTAACACCTTCTTCCCTTTTAATCTTTTAATAAGGTATGCGTGGAATGTCAGGATATTGGAGGCTTCATCCCTATCGATTTATTTAAGAAGCTTGCTGAATAACATTGAGAGAAGAAGCAAGGAAATCTGAAAGATGATCCTTTAGTGGTAATTGATGCTCGCTTCAAGGTACACCTATTCGAACCTGATATAAATTACGTCTTCTTGAACAGTAATTTGATGTGGGGCTTCAGTCATGGTTAGAGTGGTTATACTTCTTAGGGACAGATGCAAACCGAAGGACTGTGGCAAACCTTGCATTAAGTACTGTCCTCGTGTTAGAGCTGGAGACGAGACCATCGTCATTAACCCTGATGATGGGCTTCCTTATGTTGCAGAGAATCTGTGCTCAGGTGAGGGCATCTGTGTCAAGAAGTGCCCTTTTGGTGCACTTAGAGTAGTAAACACTCCTGAGGCAGTCGGAGGAGAGTTGACTCACCGGTACGGACCCAATACGTTTGAGCTTTATCGTCTACCAATTCCCCGCCCAGGGAAAGTCACTGGACTTGTCGGTCCCAATGGAGCTGGCAAGACTACAGCTCTAAAGATCCTAGCTGGAGAGATAAAACTGAACCTGGGTAGGTACGATAATCCGCCCGATTGGACCGAGATAGTGAGGTTTTACCGTGGCTCTGAACTACAGGCTTATTTTGAGAAGATGGAAGGAAAGAAACTGAAGATTGTTCATAAACCTCAGTACATAACGAAGTTACCAATCGCAGTTAAGGGTGAGGTTAAAGACCTTCTTCACAAGGTGGATGAGAGGAACGTAACTACCAGGCTAGTCAAGGACTTGGAGTTGACAGGAGTCTTGGAGAGAGATGTTGGCGTCCTCTCTGGGGGAGAGCTTCAGCGAGTGGCGGTGGCAGCGACGATCGAAAGGGATGCTGATGTGTATCTGTTTGATGAACCAAGCAGTTACCTTGATGTAAAGGAGCGAATAGTCGTGGCCAAATCCATTCGAGAGCTAGCCAACGCAGGCAAAATGGTTGTTACAGTCGAACATGACTTGGCGATGCTAGACCTTCTCTCAGACTACGTTTGCATTTTCTACGGAGATGCAGGAGCATTTGGGGTAATCTCACATCCGTATGGAGTACGCGAAGGCATTAACGCTTATCTTGATGGGTACATCGCGGATGAGAACGTCAGATTCAGAACTGAGTCCGTTAGATTTGATGTCCGTCCGTCTCCGCCAACAACGATTACAGTCGAGGAAATGATTCTGAAATTTGAGCCAATGGAGAAGAAACTAGGAGGCTTCACTCTATCAGTGGATGGCGGCGAGATAAGGAAAAGTGAAACGATTGGGATCTTAGGCCCCAACGGCATTGGTAAAACAACTTTTGTGAAGCTGCTGGCAAGTATAATCGAACCGGATGAGGGCAACCCACCTGATAAGAAAATGAAAGTTTCGTACAAGCCGCAGTACCTGAGCGCAGATTTCGATGGGACTGTTACCGAGTTACTGAGAGATGCAGCTGGGAAGAACTTCAGCGCAGGGGCGTATGATTCCGAGATAATCAGCCCACTTGAACTTAGACCTCTCCTTGACCGACCAATTAAGGAACTTTCAGGTGGGGAACTGCAGAAAGTAGCGATAGCAGCTTGCCTATCAAGAGAGGCTGACATATACCTTCTCGACGAACCCAGTGCTTACATTGACGCTGAGTCAAGGCTTGCAGTAGCAAGAATGATTAGAAGAACAGTGGAAAAACGAGGGGTTGCCGCCTTCGTAGTAGAGCATGACATAATGATCGTTGACTGGATAAGTGATCGGTTGATGGTTTTCGCCGGTGAACCTAGTAGGAAAGGCGAGGCTCTAAGTCCAACCGATCTGAGAACTGGAATGAATTCCTTTCTCCGCAGACTTGGCATAACATATAGGCGTGATATTCACACCGGCAGGCCGAGAGTTAATAAAGAAAACTCCCGACTTGATGTAGAACAAAAGGCTAAAGGAGAATATTATTATGTGGCTTGACTGCTAACCCCAAGTACCCGAACGAAACGGAGCTTGCAGACGACGTTTTCCACCTCGAAATTCTCCTCTCATAACCTAGTCAAGTCTTCGCGGGCTTGATTTGAATTCACTCGTTGTCCAGTTGTGGTGTTTTACAGTCAGAAAACATTATATAAATCTAGAATCTACGAGGTAAATCGAGGTTAAAGAGCGCTGGAGGAGAATGGAAGATTGGTTGAGAAGACTACGGTATCGATAATTAAGGCTGACATCGGCTCATTAGCCGGACATCATATTGTGCATGAAGACTGCTTGGATTGTGCATCTAAGGCTTTGGAGAAGGCCAAGAAGGATGAGGTGATTATTGATTACCGAGTCACCCATTGTGGCGACGACCTTGAACTAATTATGGGACATAGGAAAGGTGAAGATAGTTCTGAAATACATGAGCTTGCTTGGAACACCTTCAAAGAAGCGGCGGATGTCTCTAAGCGGCTAAAGCTCTACGCTGCAGGACAGGATCTCCTCAAAGACACGTTCTCAGGCAATGTGAAAGGAATGGGCCCTGGAGTTGCTGAAATAGAATTCGAGGAGAGAGTGAGCGAACCACTCGTGGCGCTCCTCGCTGACAAAACCGCTCCAGGGGCATTTAACCTTCCATTATTCAGAATATTCGCAGATCCATTCTGTACGGCTGGCCTAATAATCGATCCAGGAATGCATGAGGGATTCAAGTTTGAAATAATGGACGTAAGGGAGAACAAGGTAATCACACTAACGACTCCAAAAGAGAACTACGACCTACTGGCACTGATCGGAACAACGGGCCGCTACATTATTAGGAAAATCTACAGAGCCATTGATAACCTCGTAGCTGCTTCGGTCAGCACAACAAGGTTGTCACTCATTGCAGGGAAATATGTTGGCAAAGACGACCCAGTTGCTCTTGTCAGAGCACAGCATGGTCTTCCAGCAGTCGGAGAGATACTGGAAGCATTTTCGTTTCCACACCTCGTAACAGGGTGGATGCGAGGAAGTCACCATGGGCCCATAATGCCAGTTGGGTTGAAGGACGCGAAATGCACGAGATTCGATGGACCGCCACGAATGGTAGCGCTCGGATTCCAGGTAAATGAGGCTAGTCTAGTCGGTCCAGCCGACCTCTTCGACGACGTCGCATTTGACAGGGCGAGATCGCTGGCGAACGAAATAGCGGATTACATGAGGAGACATGGACCCTTTGAGCCAGGCAGACTCGGAATGGAGGAAGTTGAGTACACAGGGCTACAGAAGGTAATTCAGGACCTCAAACCAAAATTCAAGCTTCTTAGCTAAGACAACCCCTGTCCATAACCTTAAGGTTATCAGCCGCTACTACTCATATATACTCAAGTAGGTATCTGATAAGATGAAAGCAATCCAGTAGAATACACCGGGGATCTGGTTGTAGATGAGTCCTCTAAGAGGGAGAAAGAAGAAATCTAAGGAAGAAACGGAAGAAGTTGTAGAAGAAGCGCCAGAGAAAGTTCAGGAAGAGATACTGGAAGAAGTGACTCCTCTTGAATGGTTTAGGAGATTAACGGATTTGAATGAAGTCAAACCTGGCTTACATTTACTACCTGATCTCGATATCCAACTAAGCATCGGCAACAGCTTGGTTAGATTTGTGAAAAAGGGACTGGAAAATCCAACCATAAGCGAAGAGAGGAGCCTCAGACCCGATGCAATAATACGGATCTCAGAGAAAGCCTGGCTGCAGCTATCAAGGATTAGGGTTTTGGACGAACTTATAAACTCATATAGGAGATTTTACAGGAGCCCTTCGCAAGAGGAATTCGTGAAAGTCAGTATCAACAAAGAAAAGCTGCTTTCCGATTCAGGCATTCTGAGGTCGAAGCTCTTCAAGAATCTTCTACTGGTCTAGGTAACCACCCCTGCATGTGAGCAAATGCATGCTGGAACTTAAGAATGGTTGGAGGCACTTGTCTTGAAGGCAATTGAAAAACCATTGATTATACTTAACTTCAAATGTTATGGCGAGTCGATCGGGTCGAATGCCATCAGACTTGCAAAAATCGCTGAGAGAGTCAGTGAAGGTACCGGATTGACGATAGTCGTTGCCCCAACCTTCGTAGATTTGCAGAGAGTTGCTTCTGAGGTTTCTATACCTGTTTTCGCTCAGCATATAGATCCAATAGACCTTGGTAGCCACACCGGTTTCATCCCTCCTGAAGCAGTGAAGGAAGCTGGCGCCCTGGGTACATTGTTGAATCACTCTGAGCGAAGACTTCTTTTAGCTGATGTGGATGCTGCTGTTTCTAGAGCTAAAGTCATAGGTCTCCAAACTTGCGTCTGCTCGAACAATGCATCTGTGAGCGCAGCTGCTGCTGCCTTGAACCCCTCTATGGTAGCTGTTGAGCCGCCTGAGTTGATCGGTTCAGGGAAATCTGTTTCCAAAACGAAGCCTGAAGTCGTTGCGAGCACGGTAAAGTTGATCCGTGACGTAAACGATGAGGCCCTAATACTCTGTGGCGCTGGGATAACGACGGGAGAAGATGCTCGTGCGGCAATCAAATTGGGTACTGATGGCGTTCTTCTGGCCTCAGCCTTCACCAAAGCCACTGACCCAGCCAAAGTTCTACGGGAGCTTGCTAATGCGATTAAAGGTCGCTAGGATGAGACACTCCGGGCGCAATTGATCATTTATACTCCTGTTTGCTGTTACTGTTGAAAGGATTATCAGTTGTTTGTGGGAAATTCACTTGAAAGTCAAGAGAATATGCGCTGTCTGCATCTTGCATCGTGGGATCAGAGAACTAGAACTTGCTACGTCGGAAGATACGGTTAAGATGCGAACTACAAAGAAGTTACTCGAGTTTCTTTCAGACAATTTCTCGGAAGACGCAGTTTCGGCGATTCTTGGAACTACAAGAGACCGTATTATAAGAGACGAGACAGGCTGCCCAGATCCTTACAAAGAAAAGAAAGCACTATCCAATGATTATGCCTCAAAGTTACTCCCGAAGATAAGAAGAACCTTGGAAAAAGAGCAGAACGAGTATAAGAGATTTAGAAAAGCTTGTCTCGCCGCCATAGTTGCAAACGCTATTGAGTTTGATATGCTCGAGCATGATCAAAAACTGGAGAACTTTCCAACTCTATTGACAAGAGCTGAAGAGGAATTAGAAATAGACAATATTGAAGAGATCTATCACAGGGCTAGGAAATCAAAAAAGATACTCTTTCTCGCTGACAACGCAGGAGAGATCTTTGTAGACGCTCTTCTCGTGGAGCAGATCAAGAAGCTAGGTCCAAGCATTGTAGTCGCTGTAAAGTCAGGGCCAGTACTTAATGATGCTATAATGGGGGATGCGGTGCTAGCTGGAATTCCAAAAGTGGCTGATGACGTGATAACTACAGGAACGGACTCGGTAGGCCTCGTACTTTCCGAATCATCTGAAGAATTAAAGAGACATCTGGGAGAATCTGATCTGATTGTATCTAAGGGAATGGGAAATTATGAGACAATCACCGAGGAAAGAATAGACGGAAAGTGTATAGCCTACTTGCTTAGGGCAAAATGCAGCTCAGTCGCGGAGGACCTAGGAGTAAAGAACGGATCGAATGTTGCGAAACTTCACTGCTGGAAGTAGACGTTGAGAGGATTATCCTGACTTGGAGGATTGGGGTAATACGTTGGCTGAGGACCTTCCGCCACTCTCTTCTTAGTTCTCTTCTCAATCAGTATTATTATAATTACTGGAATTGCTATTGCGGCTCCCAGGATTAGGAATATCAGTTCTGCTGGTATTGGCTGAGTTCTTGGTGTAATGTAGACTCCAGCGAAGTCTGTCGAGTATGCACCATCAGAGTCTGCAAGCACAATCATGATGTAAAAGAGTCTGTTCGCTAAGCTCAGGCCAGTCTGCGAACCCGGCATGTAAGCAGTCCCACTCGCTGGGATTGTTAGATTTCCCTGGAATGTAGATGTTGCACTGTTGAATGAAATCGCTGACACAACAAGTTCCGCATCCACAATGCCCGGAACTATGTATAAACTTGGATCAAGCAGTACCGCCCATGCTCGCATCTTGCTTATTGGTTCTTCAAAATCAGACCCGTTGACTACGATTGATATCGTGTCTCCCATGCTCACTGTCATCGGGTATAACCGCAGCGCATTACCCTGTGGCTGCCTTAGGTCGGAAAGTGGTCGTGAATTGATGGTCGTGGTGCTATTACTTATCTCTGGGTCTATGCTTGCAACCATTATCGCATTAACCCCGCTGAAGGTCGAAGTGAAACCATCATTATTGACTGAAATCCAATACTGGTAGACATCAGATCCATTGCCCCGTGTTGGCTTGAATTGGGCAAGATATGCTGTGGCATTCAATTTAACGGTAGCATTCAGAGTTACATATGTCAGAGGATTATTATTGGGAATATAGAAAGTGGGGGATCTTGTCAAGTATACAGTTACATTTGAATTAGATGATAGGGCGAAACCCAACCTGATTGTTATGTTTACGTAGTCTCCGTACCGTGATATTATTGGAGTGCCTTCTGGAAGAAAGCTTTCATAGTATGTGGGTAACAGATAGGAAATCGATGGGTTTTGGTAGGTTATTGTCGAAACGCTTGTAATCTCTGGTGCGGTGTTCACGACTTCAATTAGAAATGTTCTCTCAGTATTTCCTCCAGTAAAGTTGGCTTTGATGTCAATAGTGTAGAACCCTTCAGTTTGGAATGCGATTGAGGTATTGTAATAGATTCTATTAGTGTAATTTCCGAGTTTTATCGGATACGATGTGCCGTTACTGGCCGTACAGCTTACGTTTGCCGCTAGCAGTGCGCCATTGGTTCTGTTTGTCACTTCAATCCCGATCTGGAACTCCTCATATGGTTTTACACGAGTCTCATTCGCTACTACCTCAGCGGAGACATTCCTCCCTGCAAGCAACCAGCGAATGATGTTCTGAGCAAGTCTCACGTTGCCCGGATACGACGAATCGAGCAGACTGTCATCAGTGGCGAATAGCAGGCTTCCCGTAGCAACTATTCTGCCACCTTTGTCCGACGCGTACGCAGCAAGAACTGGTAAATCGCCAAAGTCTGCCGGTGTGAATGCCAGTGAAATCGCTGGATTGCCGACTGAGAGAGTGGAGCCATAGCCAAACAAATAGCTGTCCACTCCCGTTGTCACTGGATGAGAAACAAGATTTGTTATGTTTATATCTGAAGTGATAAGCTGAGCGAATACTAAATCTGAGTAGTTTGCTGTGAAGTTTTTCGTGTACTGGATTCCGTACTGTGCCGTTATTGCATTAACCGCTTCAGATGCGATACTAGGATAGTTGGTTCCGAGTACGAGGAGTGAACCGTTGTTTTCAATGAACCTGTGTATCGCGTTCACCTCTTCCGTACTGAACATTATTACAGGGTCTGTTAAGACTAGAATATCGTACTGACTAATCTTAGAGTATGTTATTGGGTTGTTGCTTTCATAAATGCTGCATCCTAGATCAGTCGACATCAATCCGTATTTGTATAGAGTAGACTCTGTTGAGAAACTTGAGTAGGTATGGAACAAGTCAATGTATATACGACCAGTCGGGTTCTTGACGGTGAAACTAACGGATACATTCTCGCCAATTAGCAACGAGGTTCCATTCATGAACCCGATCTGGGCTGTGTATCTTCCTAACTCAGCGTTTACGGGTATTGTTATGTTCACTTCAAGAGAGGTCTGACCGACAATATTTGTGAAATTCAGGTTACTGAATTCCATGAAAGCTGTCGCATTACCACTGCTGACTACAGTCAGGTTTGTCTTGGAAGCGGTCCATATTGATATAGTTGGCGCCATTGAGTCGCCAAGGAAACCTATTTGGTAAGGTGGGTTAACTAGAGCGCTGGGAGACACTTGGACGATTGGATAATTAAGCCTGGCACCAAAACTATGAAGGTACTCGTATGCAGAATAGACATCTATCATTCCTGAACCTTGAGTGTTGACGTCAGCACCTATGCTGCTAGCTGTGTGCATTAACGCGATTTTTATTGTCGAAGCTATTTCAACAAGAGATGTCTGTGGCACCGTTGACCTGTTAAGTTGACGTAGGCCAATTGCGCTGAGCAGTAGGGCTACCGCTCCTGAAACAATAGGAGTGGCTGCACTCGTGCCGCTGAGTGCAACGTAATATCCAGACGATAGACCCAATCTGTCAGCGTAGTCAGCGATGGCTGATCCGCTCGCCAAAGCAGAGATGATGTCGACACCTGGGGCCAATACGTCAGGATATGGTCGACCATCAATTGTGGGTCCTCTACTGCTAAAAGAAGCTATTGAAGTGGGTGAGGCAGTCGTATTAGCTGCTCCTACAGACATACCGAGTAGCGCTGCTCCTGGAACACTTCCACTGGAGTAGTACGGCCCCGCGTTGCCTGCCGCGGATACTACAACTACACCACTTCTGACGGCGGCGTCCACGGCAAGGCTTATTGGATCCTCTGGATCAGCCGATCCTCCTCCAAGAGATAGGTTGATCACATCTGCGCCTGTAGCGTTCGCCCATTGTATGGCCATGATTATTCCAGCGGTAAACCCTCTACCGAACTGGTCAATGCACTTAGCATTGATCAATGTTACTCCGCTAGCAATACCTTTGTATTGCGGTTGTACGGTTCCAGTCCCTCCAATGATCCCGGCGACGTATGTTCCATGTCCCAAATTATCTGTAGTCTGTGTCTCGTTGTCGAGGTAACCATAGATGGTGTTTACGAATGATTCATTTGCGACGACCTTGCCAGCAAGATCAGGATGAGTCGTATCAATACCGCTGTCGCAGACAGCTACTGTAACGCCAGAGCCGTCACCGATACTTGATGGGGTTACATTGATGTCGCTGGCTGGTGATTTCCAAACCGCAGTGGTCAGAGTATAGTTTATACTGCTTTCCTTGTTGAGATATAGACTGCGGATCTGGTTATTTGAGAAGAGTTCGCTGACGCTGTTTAATGAACCCTCAATTAAGGCGGCCGGTATTATCGTAAATGTAGTAATAAGTCTAAAACAGCCGCCAATTCCATTTGCTTCCTCAATGGACTTGACGCCAGCTTCGTCTCTGAAGACAACAATTACTTTCACGTCGCCGGTTTTCTGGTTATTGATTAACTCCGTGAGTTGAGGATCTACTTTTATTGGCTGTGCTCCAGAACTAACTGTGAGTGCAGATGATTCACGGTTGGAGATCAAAGTGGGTGATTTCGTTAAGATTGAAGGCGTGACAAAGATCGAAATCAGGATGAAAACGGCTATCAGACGAACAGCGTAACGGAAGTTCTCCCTGTCTTTCAAAATAATCTCCTCTCAGTCCACGCATCCACAATATGTCTTACACAAATCAGCCAATTACCTAATTAAAAGTTTTGTAATGCGGCAAGAGGAGACAACAATAGTTCCCCAGCTATGAAGCTCTTCGACATAAAGATCAATCTAGACTGTTTCAATTGGAAGCTTGTTGAGTACCTCTTGGCCATCGTCTGTGACAAGTACTGTTTCCTCTATTCTGAGTCCTCCAACTTCCCGAAGTGAGGTTTCAACTTTCACGCATACTACCATACCAGGTTTGATCAGCCGAATTTCGTCTTCAAGTATCTTGGGGTATTCATAAAGTTCCAACCCGATCCCGTGACCCGAGACTTCGATATTCTCCTCGACCGATAAATCCTTTACGAAGTTTTTAGCTGGGATAACTATCTCTTCGGACGTTATTCCAGGTTTTATCTGTTCGATTGCTTTGGTCAAGGTTCTCATAGAGAGCTCAAAAACTTTCCTGTGTTTTTCTCCAGGCTTCCCAGTGTATATTGTCCTAGCAACTTCTGAACAGTACTCATTGTAGATAGCAGAGACATCTATCGCAACAAATTCGTTCAGATCTATATTCTTCTGTTCCGCTGAAGCAAGTTTCTGGCCACTTCTCGGTCCTGAAGCGATGACACTATCGAATACAGTGCGCCTGGATCCAGCTTTCCTCATAGTTCGCTCAACTTCCGCAGCGACCTCTAGTTCGGTTATTCCTGGTTGAATTAGCTCGATGGCTGTCCGGATTCCTCTCTCCGTTATCTCCAGCGAATCGCGAAGCGTCTCCACTTCTTCATAATCCTTTACCGACCGGACTTCAAGAATATCGTCTGAAACATCCTTGAATCCTGTTTTCTCAAGGTGCCCCTTGAGTGCTTCAAATGAGCTAACCGTTACGTGTGAGAACTCAATGCCGATTGTAGCGGAGGAAAGGTTGCTGCCTTCGATAAGGCTCTTGACTTCAGCCATGAATGCTTTTGAGCCAGATGATTTCTCGGCGTCGCCCCTAGAAGGGGATGAATAAGGAGAGTAAGACTTCACCTTAGTTATCCATGATTTTTCCCGCATGTGATCCAATTCTATTGATGGCAGAATTATGCATGGTTCCCCCTCGTAGGGTACGAACACTGATACAGGTAGTTGTCCACTCATCGGCGAGAATCCTGAGACGTAATAGACGTTCCTCGGGTTTACGAGAAGTAACGCATTGAGTTCTTTTCTTCCCATTATCTTGCGTAACTTCTCCATCCTGCTAGGGAACTCACGGATCATGGTAAGATCTACTCGCTTTATCTAAGAGAACTTGCGTTGTTCAAATACTTTATGGAAATGCTGACCAAAAACCATAACAGCATCTTTCATGTCAATGGGTCACAATAATAAGTAATCGAACGATGTTATAGAGTCCATTGAGGGCGGAAGATCGAGGGCGGCATATGAGTGAACAGACTACAGTCACCATAAGAATTCCCAAGGAGCTACTCAGACAACTGGAAGAAAAAGTTGGGTCAAGATACAGATCTGAGTACATCAGACAAGCTATAGGTGACAAGCTCAAACAAGGATCTTCGGCGGTCCAAGTCGAAACTTCAATTAATGAGATAAATGAACTCAAAGCTAGAATTTCTGCCCTCGAACTCGCAATAAAAAGCTTCAGCAGGAAAAGCATTGAGATCCAACTGCCAGCTTTGTTGGAAGTCATTGCTTTGGATGATATGGACAGACAGATAATCAGCTATATCCTTGAGAACAAAAGTGCCACAACAAAAGAGTTAGAAAAAGTGGTGAATCTAAAAAGAAGAATGATACTAGAGCGAACTAAGAAAATAGAAAAAAGGTACGAGGAGAAGTTTGACAAGCCCTTCCTAAAGTTCATAAGAGGAAAACGGGAGGAAAAGAGGCAAGCATGGTGGCTCGCCGACGAATGATGGGATTCAGAACCACCCTGGCAGTAGACGTGCCCTCTCTCCCAGAAATGGTTTCTCAAATCAACTTCTCTCGCTTTCAACCGATTGCTGGGACCCTTTCTTTTCGAAGTCATACAAGTTGTCGAAGAACTTTATTGCTTTTGTAACTGCATCCTTGTCTGAAGTCTGTATACTGGCGTTGAATTCGTCGAATAGTTGCTCTCGTTTGATTATTTTCTCGTAGAGCATATTAATGAATGGTGAAGCAATTCTGATTTCCTTCTTGGCGTTGTGAAGTATTTGAAGGATCTTATCATTGATCTCTCTAATATGAAGTGAGTCTTCATACAAAGGAGATGTGTGCACGAATATGGGCTTTTGGCGCGTGCGCTCAATTATATGAGAGGGTCACTTTTTGTTTCCACCTTATCTGAGCAGTCCAAGTCTGAAAGTTCCTTCATACCTTTGAGTCGCCTAATCTCGTCTCTGGGTATCACAAAGTATCTATGGCATACGTCATACACCATTGTGGCGTGAAGCTTCCCGTTTCGACACCAGTCATATAGCGTGGGGTGGGGAATGCCAACCATCTTAGCTGCGTCTGCGATCTTCACTCCCTCGCTCTTAGTTCTCTCTGTTCTCTTCATTTCCTGCAAAAGTTCCTCCTTTCTTCTTTTTAGGTTCTCAACCTCAACCTTCGGTATTACAAAGAACTTGCGTCTTCCTGCCTGAACTCCCCCGACACAAACTAGGTTGGCGTGAATCTTACCACACTTATGCCAGTCTCGCAAAGTTGTGCTTGACATACCCAGCATCTTAGCGACATCTACAAGCTTCATCCCTCCCTCACTCATGACACTCTTCACCCTCTTCACTCTCTCCTTTTCTCTCTCCTGAATCAAAGCAAAAACTGAATCCATGCACTTGCTAACCTTCCAAGACCAACCCGCGATTCCAGCCCGTAACAGTGCCTCCCTCCCCGCACGATTAACGTATGCGCCAAACACTATCTTTCCCGTCGTCTTCGTCGGCTCCTCCTCTCCTTTCTTCTGCCTCACCTTCCTGCGAACAAAACACGTAGAATTCGGGGCGAGGGAATCAACAAACTCGTGAAAGAAGTCGAGCAGATAAGGATACTTGACTTGGTATAAAGACCAATTCACAACAAGCGTTCCAAGACAACGCGATCCTCCGCCTTTCTGATTCTGTAAACGTGCCCTACACGAGCCATCTCCATCTATGAGGCCACCGCAGAAGGCAACGCGGTTCCCCAAGTTGAAAAGCAGATCGTTTCTCTCGAAGAACCTTCGCCGCGCGTCACAGTCCTTCAAGAGAGTTTCTTTATCTGGAAGGAACTCGCTGAGGTTAGTGCAACTCGCAGTGACCGCTATCATGTTTCCGTAGTGGTATGTGCGGGGTTTCAAGCAACAGCGCTCTAAAAAGGTAGTAACCCTGTTCGCTATCTCCCCCTCGTTCCCCTGAAGTGCGTATGTGACTTGTTCGTGCGATCCCTTTCTTCCTTCATCAAGGTAACCATCTGTTAAGAATAATCCTAGGAGGTAGCTGCGTTCCTGCGGCGTTGAAGCATTAATGTTCATCAATGGATTCGCCATAGTCATCTGCACGTGGTATTATACCTATACTATACCTATTATATACCTACCTATTGGGGATATTCAAGTCTTTAGGTATAAATGAACCGAATAGACTATATACTAATCTACCTATAGATAGCCGACAATGATTAGAGGTGTAGAAAGAATCCATGCAGATAACAACCCTAACAAAAGCAAGGCCAGACACAGATAGCTTCAGAACTACAGTCCCAAGCTTCATAGTTAAACTCTACAACCTAAAGCAAGGCGACAAACTCCTATGGGACGCCAAAACAACAAAAATGGGGAAACTCGTGATAGTAGTGAAGCCACTCGCAGAAGCAAGGAAACAGATATAGCTGATACAAGTGTCCTTTTCTACGGATGTCGCCCCCAGCGAAGCCGAAGTCGGAGCGGCGAAGGATGTATCTGTGCGTAGAAGCACGGGGCAAGAGGTCCGGGGGGTTCCTGTTAGGGTGAGGACCGACCGTAGCGCCAAAAATGGTGACGTCCGCCCAGCGGAGAAGCTAGATTAGTCTGATAAGCTACTATCTTGACGAGTGCCACGAGAAAGCCCCCCTGCTAATATTCACATTCATAGGGTTTCTCTTCCCTCTCGTTGTCGTCCCACTACTGCCCGCCCTACTACTCTGAGAACAACCCGTTCTAGCTGCTCTGGTACTCATAGCGGTGATCAACACCCCCGGAACTCTCGACTATGTTCCACTCAAAGTCGGATAGAGAGTGTACATCGCAGTAGTGGATGTCTACATCAACAGCTTACTATCGAGAACAAATGAGTGGATCACACTTCAGAAACACAAGGAGATCCGCAACCGCTTGATCATTGCTTCCCTATTCCTAGCCTTGGCTCAACTCACCGAGATCGCCGCCATCCAAGAGTGGGGACTAGCGATAGGACTCATCAACATACAATTAACATCCAATACCGCGATGGGCGAAGCCTTGGCGCTCGCACTCTTCTGTCTTTACTGGGCTGGCACATACTTCATAGTAAGGCTCCCCCTACCAAAACAAGAACCCGATCAACTTCCACTACCCGCCCCATCAACCCAGAACCACAGTATTCCCACGGCAACTCGCATCCTAGCCAAAGCGAAACCTCTCAACAAAAAGCAAAAACAAACCCCGAAAACGCGAATACGAACCAGAAACCGCAAAATGAAAGGGGGACAAAACAAACCAGGGCAGAAAGAAGGCGGCAATCAAGCAAGAAGCAAGTGAAAATCTGAAACCGAAGGAGATAAAGCCCGATTATCGAATAAGAATCACAGCGAAAGAATCACAAGTAGAAACCGCAACCCGAAAGCAATATAAACCAAGCAACAAAGAAGCCGAATTACCGAAAAGATAAACCCAAATTTAAATGCTAGAAACGAAAACCAAGCCCAGAAAACGCAACTTCCGCCCAAAAGACGGGAAAAGACAGTCTTGCTGGTTTGTGGAGCAATAGTCAGAGAAGCAAATGGCCGGTCAACTTCCGTGTATGTTGCTGGGCCCGTGGCCTAGTCAGGATAGGGCGTCGGCCTCCGACCTTTCCTTGGGAGATAGCCGATGGTCGTGGGTTCAAATCCCTCCGGGCCCGCCACAGAATACCCGCAAAACAGTCTAGCTTCAGACAACTGCCTCACCTAACGTCCATGGTTTGCACACAGGAGATATTCTGATTAACGACTTAGCAATAGAGTTTTTAGGTTAGACACTTTAGTAAATGCGAAGGAAAAAAGCATGAGGGCAATGACTTGGAAATCCGATGATCCCTGAAAGACTGCTGCTACCGTTAGTTTGTAGGTCGTATTCCCTGGTGCTTTCAAGTGAGGTGCGAGGTTGTTACCTAAGTTAAGTGAGGTAGTTAAGGCCATCCTTGAAAAGGCAATTTCAAGGATGAAGTTATCGGTCGGTTTTCCACTGGAGGAGACTATAGAGAAGCCACCTGAACCAAAGATGGGTGACTTTTCATCAACAATAGCTTTGAGACTCGCCAAGCGACTTAAATTAAAGCCCATTGATGTGGCTCTTAAGATTAGCGAGAACATCGAAATCTCAGGGGAAGAGCTTTTAGAACGCGTTGAGGTTAAACCCCCAGGTTATATAAACTTCTTCTTGAAAACTTCGAGTCTGGTGAAGAGAATAATCGAAGAGGTTGTAAAACAGAAGGAAAAGTATGGGCGGAATAATTCGGGGCTAGGAAGAAAGGCACTAGTCGAGCACACATCCATAAACCCGACAAAACCCCTACATATCGGACACCTAAGAAACTCTATCGTGGGTGATATCGTTTCAAGAATGTATGCTTCATGCGGATGGAAAGTCGAAGTCGAGAACCTAATTGACGATATGGGTAGACAGGTTGCTGTCCTTGTCTGGGCCTTCAAGAATGGAGTCCACGTTGATGTTCCTAGAGACAATGATATGAAACTGGACCTATGGTATGGACTAGTCTACTCTATGGCTGATTCGAGACTGCAAGGAAATCCTGAACTCGAGAAGCAAATTGAGGAAATAATGAGAGATATGCATGATGAAAGGAGCGAGATATCGCAGTTCGCTAGAATCTTGTCTGAGAAATGCGTCGAATCAAATCTTGAAACAACGTCACGAATGAACGTATTCTATGACTTGCTAGTCTGGGAGAGTGACATAGGGGAAGCTGATGTGTGGAGTGAAGCCTTCGAGAAATTAAAGAGCACGCCTGAGCACTTCGGAGTGGAAACTGAAGGAGAGTATAAGGGTTGCTTCGTCGCAAAACTTGGCCACCTCGAAGACTTTAAGGATTTGAAAAGCAGCGACAAAGTTATAGTCCGATCAAGTGGCGTCCCAACATATATCGCAAGCGACATCGCCTATCAAATGTGGAAATTCGGGTTACTAAAGACTGGCATGAAGTACAGAGTCCACCATGTTCAGCCAGGCGGCAGAGCGCTTTGGAGCACTTCACCTATTCTCGCAAGCAAGATGCGGGAGAAGTTCGCCCATGCAGATAGGGTAATAAATGTGATAGGATATGAGCAGACGTACCTCCAGCAGATCGTTCGATCCTGTTTGAGGCTGCTCGGATATGGGAGAGAATTCGAGAATTCTATACACTTATCATACAAACATGTTGAGGTTGCAGGCGGTAGGTTCTCAGGGAGATTAGGCAACTGGTATGGTTTTCACGCCGATGCAGTGGTGAATAGAACGGCACTACAGGCATATGAACAGGCGAGCAAGAACTACCCAAGTCTCCCAGAATTAAAGAAAAGAGAAATCGCCGAAATCATAGGAGTCGGAGCTGTAAGATACTGGCTGACGAAGTTCAAACTGGATCAGACCATAATATTCGACTATGACAAGGTAACTGATTTCGATGGTGAAACGGGACCATATATACAGTACGCAGCAGTGAGGGCAAACAGCATTCTACAAAAAGCAGGGGGAGTTCAGACAATAGACTTGGGCGAGGTGGATTTCACCATACTTTCCGATGAAGTTGAACTTGATCTGATCAAGGAGATTATGGTCTTCCCCGAGACACTAATAGAGTGCACTGACGCCCATGCACCTAACATGTTGGCAAACTACGCGTATAGTCTAGCAGTGAAATTCAACAAGTTCTATGAGAAACGCCCTGTGCTCACTGCAGCTGATAACGAGAAGAAAGCACGTCTCACACTTGTGCTAGCAGCAAGACAAACGCTCCTAAACGTTTTGAACCTACTTGGAATACAAGTGCCAGAACAAATGTGATAAGCCAAAAACTTCGTGCATCAACCTCCACAAGCGAGAACGTTATTAAGCTCCTGTTCCACTTGATCAAATAGTACTGAACCAGCAAGCTAACTCCAATTGTGTTACAGTTAGTAGGGCCCGTGGCCTAGTCAGGATAGGGCGCCGGCCTTCGAACTTACCCAAGGAGGAAAGCCGGGGGTCGTGGGTTCAAATCCCTCCGGGCCCGCCAATACATCGAGGGGCAATTACAGATTGTAATATTCGCGGTTGAATTGATTACCTACTGTAATCGCAGCCTCGCACTTGTCAGTTCTTTTGAAAAAGAGATAAATATGTAGAAGATAGAACGGTGAGGTTGAGGATTAAGGGTATTGTCATTCTTCTTTTAAAATGTAGAGTGGAGGTACATCTTGCATGCCCCGCATGTCTAGGCAGTTGGCGAATATCAAGACATCAGCAATTCGTCGAACATCTGCGTGGCTGGCGCTCGCTAAAGACAAGAAAGAGATCATAAGTTTTGGAGGAGGAGCGCCGAGTCTCCCTCCACCCCCTGAATTCGTGCAAAAAATGAAAGACGCTCTGAATGATCCTTGGAGGGCTGTTTCATACGGTGGAACTCGAGGCTCGCTCGATTTACGTGAAGCAATAGTCAGGGACTTACAAAAATATGGGAAAGTGGAGTTGGAAGGACCCGACAACATAATAATAACTCATGGGGGAACCGAAGGGATTTTTGCTGGTCTTAAGGCTCTTCTTGATCCTGGCGACGAAGTCATAATATTCGATCCGACATATCTTGGATATCCTGAGGTTCTGAAAATAATGGGTGCCAAGGCAGTCACTTTGCCAGTGTACGTCGAAAATGGGTTCCAGCCAGATATGGAAGTTCTCAAGAAAAAGGTTAGCAAACACACAAAGGCTCTAGTTCTGCTCTCACCTGACAACCCGACTGGACGTGTGATCAGACCCGAGATCGCAAAGGCAATCGTTGATCTTGCATGCGATCATGATTTCTGGATTGTTTGTGACGATGCATACAAGCACACGGTTTTTGAAGGAACCCACACATGGGTCAGTACATTGCCAGGTGCTGAGGAACGCACAATTACCATTTGTAGCTTCTCTAAAGAGGCTTCAATACCTGGGCTTAGATTAGGATATTCCTACGGACCTATTGAAGCGATCGATGGTATGGAGAAATACGCCCAATACCTCTCACTCTGCCCGGAAACTCTAGCCCAGATAGCAATGGTAGGCTACTTAGATGACCAAAACGCGAAAGACAGGTATCTCTCTGAGCAAGTCATTCCGACCTATAAGGAAAGAGCAGATTCAATGGGCAACTACATCCAAGATTATCTGCCTGAAGCCAGAATTACAAGACCTCAAGGTGCATTTTATTACTTTGCCAATTTTGAGTCCTACTTGGATGAGGTAAGGTTAAGTGAAGAAGAGTTTGCCGACGAGCTGAGATTAAAGAAGAATGTCATAGTTATCTCGGGTATTGTATTTGGTCAAAATGGTAAGAACCATGAAAGAATGACCTTCGTATCTGAACCAGACAAAAGAATTGAAGAAGGAATCAAGAGAATAAGCGACTATATAAACGAGAAACTGGGCAAGAGGAATTGATTCTTTGTTGATGAACTGTGGTTGCTAGAACTTAACAGGCGCCAGGATCATAACTAGTGGACCCAGCTTGAAGCTTCTTTTATTTCCCCTTACTACACTCGCGATTGCCAGCAGCGATTCCAAGTTTTCATCAGCACTCTCAATATTGGCATCTCTGTACAGCGCGACGGTGTGAAGGATCCTCTCTCTTACTAGGAACTGTATTATGATTGGGTTTATGGAGTACTGGCGTTCCCATGGGTTATTCGGTGTTACTACTATCCTTCTGCTCTCTGGGGTAGATTCAACCTTGGATTTTGCCCACGCTACTTGGTCAAATGCTATTGATTCTCCTTCATCGTTTCTACCTTCAAAATGCTTTAGTACCCGCCCCAGTTCCCCGATGCCTTCCAAGTCCTTTGAGAAGAATTGACCAGCTCTCTTTTCCTGTTGCTTTGTCGGGTACACCTTGAGGCACATGTACAGAGTCACAGGATCCTCCTCAAACCTACGCGAGTGCTGTTCGACGGCCTTTAGCATGGTATTAGAGCATTTCTCTCCGTTTTCTATCGTACGAATCACTGGGCCAAAGAGGGTGGAATTGTTCTCAACAGGTTTCGAGTTGGATGACGAATATGACGATCGAGAACGCTCCCTTAGTTCTTCGATGGCAGTTTCGTATATGTGCGCTGAACCCATAGCGGTCAACATGTCTCCGCGTGCTGAGGCCCCACCAAAATTCGCTGCAACTTCTGTTAGAAACACTGCGTAGCTTCCTGAGACATCCTCCGGCCAAGCTCTCGCAATGTCATTGCTTCGGATATATTCAACTAAGTTTACTTTTCCTTTTGACCTCTGAAATGCTATTATATCTATGCAAGGTGGATCAGCACTTTTTGAATCTACAACGGGATTCCAGAACTGAGCAAAAGCGGTGTTCTCCCCCTTCTTTAACGTATCGACTACATAATGGATTTGGTTGAATCCAAACCTCCTCTTCATGCACCAGCCGTACGTGTAAGTGTGTTCACCTCTTTCAGAAGAGGCATATTGAGGCCAGTATTGTTGCTCGATTACCTGGGGAGAGAGACCAACGTAGTTTCGTGGAGTGAGTTCACCAGTTCTCCAGTCAGATAAATGTGCCATTGCACAGAGGCATTCTAGTGTCTTCTGTTTCTTTTTCTCAGTGTAAACTGTTGTACCCTTCTCAAGAACTGTGTCAACCATTGACCGCCATGCTGTGTCAACATTTCTGCTTCGAGTCAAGAATGGACCATGCATTACTAACCGCCCCGCTTCTGTCGTATTATGGCTATCTGGCTGTAAGACCAGTCAACGATTTTCCTCTTCTTCGCCGAATACGTCATAGTATGGGTGTGGTTGGCGCGGGAGAACGCCAAGGATCTTGTGCACCTCGTCTGCAATGGCTATCTCTGCTGCAGCCACGCCTGGTATAATTTTCTCGGCGCTCTTGATCGGGCCATATAGGTTAATGTCAACCCCAAAAACGGTTGGAAGACTGTAGTCAAAATCGAATTTGACATCCTCGTGACCTTTTATGGATGAGTGGAGGTTATGAATACCTATGGCGGTGGGTAAACCGAGTCGATTCTTGAGGATCCATGCCCGTTCAAGGGCGGTTAGCGCTCCTCTTCCCAATCTCGGGACTCCTGGATCGATGATAGGTTTCTCGATGACGTGCTTAAAGAAGCTCAGAAGTTCTTTCGCTTTCTTGATTGACTCTTCAGCTGATTCCTCATAGGATAGGCAGATAGCGTATTTAACTCCACCGATTTCCTTTAGGTGGTTTCGTTCTTCATTATTAGCAGCAATCACCGAGTTGTATATTGCTCTGTCATCTACTCCTATGTCCTTGGCGAGACTCATGCCGTGAACACGGACATCCATTGAGCTAGAGTCGATAATGACCGGCGAATCAGTGCGATCCACAGTAAATAGTAGGTATTGTTCAATCGCTTCGATTGTCTGCCCAACTATGTGAACGATGACCGGTATTTTGTACTTGAGAGAAAGTTCCTCTTGCCTGTCGATCAGTTCTGCAGCGACCTTCTTGTCAAAGACCCCTTTTTTGGGATCTGTGACAATCTTGTCTTTCGTGTAGAATATTGTGCCTGCCATGACTGTCGGGTGTTCCGCTCTACGTCCACCTAGCTTCACCCCGCGTAAGTCGTAAACTTGGAGGCTGATTCTACCGTACATGAGCATTGAACCTAGCGCCGACCTTTGCCTAATCTTATCTTTTGTCTTCCTGACGTAAGATGACACCGCCTTATCCCAATCATAAAGTGCTCTCGGCTGCGGTGGGTAAATAGGCTCCAATTCGAAAGTATTCGACGCATTATGTAAAGAAAGTTCGTCGACCTTCAGTCCGATTTTTCCGGGTGATGTTTCACCGGTCATGTCTGCAATTGAAATCAATTGCTGCTGGAATCGCATAACATACCTTGACGGGTCATCGCCCCTGAAATATGTTGGCAGAAGCGTTGGGATCGTTCCCTCACTACCTATCACCGTATACTTCTCGTCTAGTCCTCTTGAATGAAGTGCTATGATTGTCTGTCCCGGCTCATGACCTCTTACTCGTTCACCGCAAACTATCATGTAGCGGATATGAGGGTTCGATACTATGTTTTGGATAATTTTTGCCAGTCCCTCGTTCTCGGTTTCGCAGAATCCAGCAATAGCTATCTTTTGTGCCTTAAGCTCCATCAACTTTCTTGGGAGGTCATAAGATCCGCAAGCCATTACAGCTACCATTGCATCTGAGTTGCCAGTGACGTAGTCGCCTGCTAGAGGAGGCCACTTCAATCCCTTCTCTTTAGGGTAATCCCTTTTGTCTCCCATGATTGAATTCAAACCCCGAGAAAAGCGTAGAAGCGTTTTTAAGAGATTCAGTTTAATTATAATAACTCAATATCGTCCACAGCAGAACTCTGCATCGCATTTCTGCTTAACAGTAAGCCAGATAATTAAATATATTCATGCCCTCATTGAGTTAAATTCGTATTGTAGATTGAACGCCGTAAGGCAGTTATCAGATTAGAAACGAAGATCACAAGGAGGACTTCAATATGACTGAGCGGAAAATGAAGAAGAACCTTAGAGAGCTAAGAAGCTTAAGACACAGGTCTAACGCACATGTGTATGACAAGAAGGCTGCAGAGAGGAAAATACGGTTACGGGCTCGGATTAAGCACCTAAAAGCACCTGCGTCGGAAACCAAGGTGTAAATTCTTTTCTATTGACTGGAAGCGACGTATCCAGCTAGTCGTTCAATGGGTTTCTGGTTATCCTTTTGATAGGTAGACCGATAGCTCGTTCATACTCATAAACAGCTCGTGAAGCAACAACCCACGCTTCCAGCATGGATTTGTCAATGGAGACGCTTTCGCTAGCTAATTTTGCGGGCACTTCTGAAGCATGTCCGTGGGGAAACCCCCCAATCATTATTGCTGGATTACTTTGCCTTGACAAGTTTTGCATCGTTTCCTCCATGGTGGTTGGTTTCCCGGTTCGAGTGAATAGGGTTATGCTTGAAGGGTTCAACCTTTTTATCAGGCTGCTCAGGGTTTCCTTATCTATTTTCAGGAGAGGCTTATCTGATGAAGGAGGCACTCTCCCGGCACCAAATAACTGGCTCATTAGGCCAGTGAACCGACTGTAGACTCTGGGCAAGCGAGTTGAGGAATCGACTCCTATAACATAATCATCCCTTGTATGGACGTAGACCTGCATTAGGCTCTCTTTGCAAAGAGGCGACCCGAGAACTGAGAGAAGAGTGATGTGAACTATGTCCGGTCGCCCCCGTCGCATATGCTCAGGAAGGCTCCGCATCAGATGATGGTGAATTGAGACATCCAGAAGCATGCTGTCTGGTTTTATGCCCCTCCTTCTAGCCTGCCTGATAATAGTTTGGTCAGATCGAAGAGAAGAGGGGATTACTTCGAGTGCTGATTCAACTAATATTAACGTAATCATTTGTGTGCCTTCCGTTGATCTTAAATCAGCTAAATCTTAATCGAGATGATGCCAATGGGGGATGATACTGAAGCGTATTGTTATATGTTGAAAGCAGACTATTTAAATTAGGGCTTATTGCCAACACAGATCAGATCGTCAGTTCTCATTGTGTTTCGAACGTATATTGAAAATGAAGTGCCCGAAGTGCTGAGAATAATGTCGAAGAAGGGTCGACCAAGATTCTTTTCGAGGAACAAGTTTCTGTTTAGGAATATCGCGAAAGATAGGATCAAACGTTTGTTCTCGCTAGCCGAACAGAAACTACGCGCTGATCCTGATCTTTCTCGCGAATATGTTTCGATTGCTATCCGCATAGGAACAAGATGCAGAGTTAGGATACCCTCAAACTGGAAGTGGAGGATATGCAAAGGGTGTAACACCCTATTGTCCCCTGGGCTCAACTGCACTGTGCGGATTCGGTCAAATAGGCAAGCACACCTTGTGATTCGGTGCCTCTATTGTGGAAGAATATCGCGCAGAAATGTTAATAGAACACCTCTTGTGCCAGTTCAGTGATTTCACACGGTGAAGCCATTCGGCAGATTTATAAATCAGCCGTAATACTGCTTACCTTAAACTTTCCTAACGGGTACTCTCTGTTGTACCAGCAAATCCTGAAGTGTTTATCGGCGGGTAAGACTGGAATTGTAGTTCTCCATCTAAATAGGAGTTCAGGTGATGGTTAAGTGTCAACGGTCAATTTGGTACCAGTCAACGAATTCATAAAGGCGTTAACAGAAGAGCTGAGAAAGAATTTCTCTGATACTATTAAGTCTCCACCATGGGCAGACTTTGTTAAGACAGGTGTCCATAAGTCAAGAACGCCTACTCAACCCGATTGGTGGTATACTCGCTGTGCTTCAGTACTTCGAAAACTCTACGTTAAGAATACGATTGGAGTATCACGACTGAGGGCTGAATACGGCGGTGGCAAGAATAGAGGCTCTGCTCCAATCCAAGCTAGAAGTGGAAGTGGGTCAATAGTCAGAAAGATACTTCAGGAGCTGGAAGGAGTAGGTCTTGTAGAAAAGAAAGAGTCAGAAGGAAGAAAGCTTACCGCTAAAGGAGTTTCTCTACTCGACAGGGTCGCTCATAGGGTGAGGTCATCTGTGCAGAAAGAAGCGATCCCAGAACTGCGAAAGTACTAATCCAAGAACAGCACCGGCATGGTGTGAAATTACCTTGTTCCTGGACGGCTTGGTCTCTGGAGGTGGCTTGTTTGGCTGAAGATGAAGATCTTGAAGATATAAAGAAGCGAAGATTGCAACAACTCCAGCAGCAAATTGCTGAAGCCCGCAGGCAAGACGAGGCACGCAGAGAGCTCGAATCCCAAAAACAAGCCGCACTTAGACAGATCCTTACGGATGAAGCTAGGAGCCGCTTGATGAACATCAAGATGGTCAAGCCAGAGTTTGCTGAACAACTGGAGTTACAATTGATCCAGTTAGCTCAGTCTGGCAAGATAGCCGTTCCAATAACAGATGAGCAAATGAAAGACATCTTGGTCAAGTTACAGAGTAAGAAAAGAGAGTCCAAAATATCCTTCAGGTAGAGCTACTTGTAGAGTCACTGACTGTTGAGCTGGGAAACATCTGTCATTGCATTGAAAGAAGAAGAATCCAAGACTGAGGTGAAAGATTAACATGGCGCGAAACAAACCACTTGGAAAGAAATTGAGACTTGCACATGCATTGAAGGAGAATAAGTCTGTCCCAACGTGGATTTTCCCTTAGCGGATGCTCCTGCCATCTGGGTCCTCGTTTGAGGGAACCACTAAGTTGTGAAGACCAACAGGAAAGTCAGAACGCACCCTGGCAAAAGAAACTGGCGCTCAAGTAGCGTTAAACCTTAGGGAAAAGGACGTGACAATGGATGTCAAAAGAAAAAGGTAGCCACAGTGAAAAAAAAGAAGCAGCCAAGGAAGAGCCAAGAGAAAAATCCATGATACCGGCAGAAACAGAAACCAAAGCTACTCCACCCTCCCAACTAGAGGAGAGAGTTTACACAGTTCCTTTGTCCAGAACCCGTTACGCACCATATTACAAAAGAAGCACCAAAGCGATCAGGTTAATTAGAGCCTTCTTCACTCGGCACATGAAAGCTGAGAAAGTTTTAATCACTAAGGATCTCAACGAGGCCATTTGGATAAATGGAATCAGAAACCCGCCAAGAAAAGTCAAGGTTCGCGCCACAAAAGATGATGAAGGAAACGTGACACTATATCCGGCTGAGTGAAACCTCTTACTGCAAATTCCTATATTCCTTTTTATTGAACGGTGATTTGCTGTCTGCTTCTTCTTTTGGCGGTGAAAACGTGATTGCCTATTGATCTAATCGACTTCTTGGGTAATCCAAACATCGGCGTGCACGCTTTGGCAACAGAGAACCACGCACTGGTACCTATTGGACTTACGCTAAGGACGAAGAAAGTAATCGAACAAACACTGGGGGTCACGGCTGTCGAAGCAAAGATACTTCAGACTACTTTGCTTGGTATCTTGATTGCTGGCAATTCCAACGCAATGATCGTTCCTTACCTTGCCTCTGATAGTGAAGTCGAGTTAATACAGAACTCGCTAGGAGCGAAAGTATCAAGGTTAAATACAAATCTGACAGCTTTGGGCAACATAATTCTAGCCAACGACCATGGTGCTATAGTTCACCCGAAATTGAGAGAAGTCACTAGAAAATCCATTGAGTCCATTCTGAAAGTAAGAGTCGTTTCATCTAGAGTCGGAGGATCTGGACTTGTAGGCTCATCAGCCGTTGTAACGAATAAAGGAGCCCTTGTCAGTCCACGCGCAAGTGATGAAGAACTCGACCTGTTGGCGGAAGTTCTGGGTGTGCCGACCAGCGTCGGCACTGTCAATAGAGGGATCCCTTACGTCAAATCAGGACTGCTAGTGAATTCAAAAGGTGCTGTAGCCGGAAGTGCGACAACCGGTCCAGAACTTGACAGGATAGAGGAATCCATGGGGCTGATCTAGGAAAGGACCTGACTGATTTCGATAAGACTTAAAAAGAGATTATGTTACTTCCATCTCTAACCTTTAACCATAGACAGCATTCTGCCTCCAATCCGCTAATGCTGGAATAGACGGGAGGAAGAAGAAAATGAGCGTAAAGACCTATCAAGTATCTGGCTTCTACCTAAAGAATAAAGCGCATCAGAGATTCTCTACCCAAGTGCGCGGAATAAAGAAGGAAGATGTGATTGAGGAAGTTCTCTCTGAAGTGGGTGGAAGATTCAAAGTGAAGAGACCGATGATCAAGATCGAGAAGCTCGAAGAAATCAAGACAGAAGAGTGAAAAGAAATCGACATGAAGCGCGCCCGTGCGTTAGAAAGTAAGACCAAAGACGTTTCTTTCGGAATTACTAACGGTCAACAAATTTGGAGGTATGTATTCATTTGTCTGAGACGGAATCTAAGTACCAACAGCTGCTGTCTGAGGAAAGAGTCCTTGAAGACCAACTCAATGATATGCAGTCCCGCATCGAGATAATCACAGCTCAAATACAGGAGCACGTAAACGCAAGCGTCACTATGAGCAATCTGAAGAATGAGCAAGGACACGATGCTCTGATCCCTATCGGCGCTCAGATCTATATCAAAGGCACCATTAGTGATGCAAACAAAGTGCTGATAGGGCTCGGCGCCGGGATATCAGTCGAGAAAACCGTAGAACAAGCAAGCGCCGATCTTGAAGCTAGGGTTTCAAATATGCAGAAACTTCTTACAAGCCTGCGCGACGAATACGCCAAAATTGCTGAGAAAGTAAACAGTTTGCGATCCCAGCTTGGCGAAACTGCTCAGGAGATATTGAAAGATAGGAAGAAACAAGGAAAATAGAATAAGCAGTCAGCATATTTGGGAAGAGAGTCTCTACTACTATAGGAAAATATCTCGACTATTTCTTGTGTGATGCTTGACGGTTCGCTGACTTGCTCGACAGCAGAGATCGTGGAATCGAGCAGCCCATACTCTGAGCGTCGTCATGTTAAGAGGCAGGTAAGATCACATGTTTGACAAATTGAAAGATGCACTGGGAAGATTTGCTTCTTCAATAGGAAAGAAAGAGTTGACTGAGAAACGACTAGATAATGCGCTCCAAGATCTCCAAGTCGTGTTAGTTGGAAATGATGTCTCCTTTAGAGTGGCTGAGGCTATTTGCGAAGACGTCAAAAAGAGGTTGCTCGGAGGTAAGGTGGGGCTTCTAGAGAATGTCAGGAAAGTTGTTCTCAAAGCGCTTAGCGATACAATCGCTGAGATCCTTGAGCAAGGTGGAAGAGTTGACATCATGAGACTTGCAAATGAAAGCAAGAAAAAAGGTATTCCACTGATTATGATGGCCGTTGGCATAAATGGAACAGGGAAGACTGTTACTCTATCTAAACTTGCTTACATGTTCAAGAAGAAGGGGTTAACCTGTGTTTTCGCAGCAGCGGACACATTTCGCGCAGGTAGCATAGAGCAATTGGAGATGCACGGTCAGGCCCTAGGTATAAGAGTTATTAAGCACGACTATGGTGCAGACGCCGCATCGGTTGCATGGGATGCTGCTGAGCATGCTAGAGCTCAACACATAAACGTTGTACTCATAGATACTGCTGGGAGAATGCAAACCAATAAGAATTTACTTGACGAGATGGAGAAGATACATCGGGTTGTGAAACCAAATCTGGTAATTTTCATCGGTGATGCTCTTGCTGGAAATGATGCAGTGGAGCAAGCCGAGAAATTCAATGAGAAAGTTCAGATTGACGGAACTATCTTAACAAAAGTCGATGCAGATGTCAAGGGTGGCGCTGCTATCTCAATAACATATGTCACGAAACGACCAATACTTTTTGTCGGAGTTGGCCAGACC
>JAHPYV010000100.1 GCA_019058495.1 Promethearchaeati archaeon | reverse complement strand
GTCTAGAAGAGTCATACTTCAATTAAACTTGGTCTGGAACCATTCAAACTGGCTTCAGTTTCAACGTGACCATATCAATCGCCAATCAACCTGTGACTGTAGTCCCAGTCTCGTACTCGATTTTCTGTTCTACACCGCAAAGTATTCCTTGTGTAGCGCACTATTATGATAGCTCCCATACAATCGATTTCTATGTGGTAGCCGACAGCGCTAACTTTTCACTAAGCTTGGTGTACTCTTATGCTCTATGGTACAACCCCGGCTAGGCGTAGCGCGCAATAGTTACCTATTCTCTTATTTGATATGACACGAGTTCACGTTCAATCGAATCGCAGGTTCACTTGGAGAAGCAATGATGGGCAAAGATTCCAAGAGACTCGTCCACAGAGATCATTGGTCAAGCTTAAATGAACTTGACAAGAATCCTGTTGAATTCATCTGGTTTCTCAATCATATTGACGTGACCCGCATCAGGTATTGTTTCAAGCTTAGATCCTTTGATGTTCTCGTAAAGAAACTGCGCCATCGTAGGTGTAATCATCAAGTCATCTGCCCCCATGATTATCAACGTAGGCGCCTTAATCTTTCCGAGTTGACGAGTGAAATCTACTCCGCCCGTGGCTTCATAATCTTCAGTTGCGACCTTGCGGTCAGTCTTCAAGTCCTCTTGAACGTGTTGCTGCACTAAAGCTGGATTTGCCTTCATGGTCTTCTTTGAGAACGATATCTCCGAGAGCAACTTCTGAGTAGATTCAAACTGATTGCGGTAGAGATTAAGTACCTCTTGCGAAATGGGTATCTTTGCCGCGCTATCGATGAGAATGAGCTTCTCGACTAGCTGAGGATACTTCAAGCATAATTGCTGAACTACTAGTCCACCCATGGAGGTGCCACCCACTGCGGCTTTGCTAAGTCCAATCTCCTTCATGAAGCCAGCGACATGATCAGCATACCGTTCTATGGTACCCCTCTGACTTAGAGGCTCAGTTTTTCCATGTCCTGGCAAATCGATCGCTATCACTCTGAGCTTATTTGAAAGCCCGGAAATCTGGTTTACCCAAATACTAGTGTTGCTACACGCTCCATGCACTAGAAGTAGCGGTTTACCACTCCCTTTGTCCTCATAGTGAGTCTTGAACCCGTTCACCTTAATGAAAGCCACGCCTGATTCACACTCCCACATCTCTGCTCGAGATACTAAGCCGCGTATAATGTTATTAATCTTAACTATGAAAGGAGTTCGACAATTGAAAAGGGTCGGTATATGCAGGATTCAATACAGCCCGAATCATGCAAATAACTTTCTGGCCTTCTCTTTGAAGGTTGTCGGGCAGTTCTCCTCGCGATAAAGAATCTGAAGAAACCGCTCTTCTTTTCCTAATTGTTTGGCTCGCTTCCACGCTTCTGAGATGAGTTTTCCTCCCTCGTAGTAAGTGAATAAGTATGCACGCCAGAAAGGGTCTAGCACGAACCGCATACTATACTCAGATTCATTCTCTTCGTACACTCCCTCCTCCAACAAGTATTTCCTAGCCTCTTCCAGATCTAGACGCTTGTCATGAATCATCAATGCAGCATTAGCTCTAATGGCGCGCTTGAGAGCCATTTCAAGCTCTGGTATCTTATCCTCTGCCATTGCTGGTTCCCCGAGAATGAATTTTCTGGAAGTGTCTGCTAATCCTTCACTAATGGTGGATTCGGGAGTATTCGGCATAATGATAGATGATTCCAGCTGGTTTCTGACTTGATATAGTTCCAGTTCTTTCAGAACGTGCTCTGTGTGGTGCCCAGGATAAGTCTGGTGCGTCACATGAATCGGTAATGAAGCAGACATAAGTGGCAAATTTACGTTTAACCTGATTATCGATTTGTAATTTCCAAGATACTCGTTATCTGAGCTGTAAGGACGATTCTCGAGTGCAGCAAACTCAACTTCTTCCTCCTGCGGTAGCTTGAAAACCTTCTGAGTATGAACTCTAGCTTCAGCCACAAGGTTGTAGAAGATCGCTTTCAGTCTTTCCCCCGAGATCAGTCTCTTCTTCTGGAATTGTAGAAGCGCCTCAGCTAGGTTGCCTTGATACCCCTTCTTCTTGAGAAGACTTTCCAACTCTCTCCTAAGCTCTGAAATATCTTGTTCTCTGACGTTCTTTGGCTCTATGTCGAGTGTGCGGCTTACATATACTCGGTAAGGTGTTCTTGCGCCCATTCTCTCCCTTGCGGTTGTTTGAAGTGCAGTTATTTGCTTCACTAAGAAGGTCTTTCTCATCTCGTCGAAAGGCTCTGAGGCGATTTGTTTCCTTAGTTCATCAAGATCTATCAATAGTTCGCCCAAAGGCCTCATTGGTTCTTTAGCAACCGACTCCGCCAATTGTTTCGGGCCATAGTACGACTCAACCAGTCCCTCCACATATCTCCCGAGTCTAAGACAGGCAATCAAATACCTCGTGCTGAAATCATCCGGCAAGATCCTAGTTACTCCTTCTGCAAGATTGAAGAATGAGAAGTTTGCGGGTCTATATAAGAGCTATTCTCCGCTTGCTGTAATTCCTTCTGAATACTACCTAAATGAAAGATGTTTTCCATAGAGGAATTGAAAGTTGATCATGCTCTCATAACGCTTAATAATAATGGGGTTCAGATGATCGTCCGATCATATATGACAATTTTAGTTCCATTTGCTTAGAGAGGAAGAACAGCTCATGCAGAAAAGAAGCAGAGCGGAGAGCAAAGTCGAGCTAAATGTTTTGAAGGACAAGGTTATTGAAGTTGCGAATAGGTTTGAGGTCCTGCAATTTGATCTGGCTACAGGAAGATTTACTCTATCTCTCAAGAACAAGTCTGGTATTTCTATTAGAAATGCTTTCGCACGGATAAATCTGACCGACGGCGAGAAACTTCAGACAACTGATAACTGGACTTCAAGAAACTGGGATAGAACTAGTCGGCGTGAGGAGAGGAGAGAAGTCAGTTTCACCGTTGTCCATAGTGGGACAGTGGGCGAGAAGTCTGGAAATTCATCACTGAAGTTGTCGTTTCAGGCTTTCGCGGATACACCATCAATTCTCCTTCGACTAGAACTCACGAATAACACAGGTAAGTCTGTGCGCATCAAAGAGTTTCAACCGTTAGTCGTTGATAGCGCAGAGGGTGGCTCGTTCAATCTTGGTTCAAGTACTAAGAATTGGAGGTTTTTGAAGAATGGCTATCAGACTTCGAGTCCATGCTACTCCCTTTCCCTTACGGAACTCGACAAGACGTGTTCGGTCGAATTCTTCAGAAACAACTTTAATCCTCGGTCAAAGTTTAATGCTGTCAAAGGCGAATTTGACAGTGAATGGATGCTGGCTTTCAAGGACAATGCAACTGGCAACTCTGCTGTCATAGGCTTCGTGACGATGAATAACAACATGAGTCAAATTGACTTCAAGGTGGATCCGCAGCAGGAAAAGATTCAGGCCTTGTGGGCCAGATCGATTTCGGACGATATTACCTGCAAGAATGGTGAAAGCATCAGCTCAGAGATGCTCTTCACAGATATAGTTGGACCGATCTCCGATGAACTCGATCGATACGCCGACAGAACGGCATTGGAGATGAATGCCGTCTCATGGAAGAAGATCCCCACGGGGTGGTGTTCCTGGTATGAATTCTTCGAAAAAATCTCTGAAGAACTGATACTACATGTGATCGAGTATTACCGGAAGAACCGCGAAAAGTATCCGATTGAGTATATCCAGTTAGACGACGGGTACTTTATTCACAGAGGAGACTGGACGATCCCCAATAGCATGTTCCCACACGGGATGAAGTTCATCGCTGACAGAATCAAAGAAGCAGGTTTCAAACCCGGAATATGGCTTTCACCATTCCAAATAAGCGGAGGATCCAAGATCTTCAAGGAGCACCCTGACTGGACGATCAGAGATGAAAAAGGCAAACCTGTTGGACATGATTTCGACGCTTCGATGAAATACAGTTATTATGGACTTGACTGTACGAACCCCGCCGTGATTGAATGGTTGAAATACATTTTCAAAACTATAACCAGGGACTGGGGATACGAGTACGTAAAGATCGACTTCCTCTTCGCAGCGACATTCGACGGTCTAAGGTACGACAAAAATGCTACTAGAGCTCAAGCCTTGAGAAGAGGTCTTGAAACAATCAGAGAAGCGGTTGGAGAAAGAGTTATGATACTTGGATGTCTGGCTCCACTGGGTCAAGCAGTGGGACTAGTCAATTCATACCGGGTCTCGCCAGATACCGCTACAAGGTGGAAACCACCATGGCAATTCGACTGTGGGCCGGCTCTGCGCGACACAATGAGAAACTCGATTCTTCGCTACTTCATGCATAACAAGTTCTGGCTTAATGACCCAGACTGTGTGATCGCGAGAAGGGGCAAAGACAGATCAGAGTTTCCCAAGGCGGCCGAGATAGAGTACTTGGCCCAAGGAGGAACAATAACTGAGGACGAAGTTAAGTTTGAAATGACAGTTTTGGGCTTGCTCGGCGGTCCAATCATCTACTCTGACGATCCACTTCACCTCCCACCTGAGAGAGAGAAGTACCTACCTCTGCTCTTACCAACATATCAAGGGAAAGCTAGAGTTGTGGATCTACTTGAAGAAGCCCTACCAAAGATCTTGAATCTGAAGATCCATAAAGCATATGACAATTGGGACCTCGTGGGTCTCCTAAATTGGGATGACTCTCCCAAAGATATAGAACTGGAATTCTCACGGTTAAGACTCAAGAATAATCAATTCTATCATGTCTTCAGCTTCTGGGACGAAAGATACCTTGGTAGAATCAAAGATAGAGTAACAATCAAAGGAATAGCTGCTCACTCAGCAAGCCTCCTGTCAATCAGAGAAGTTGGCAGTTCCCCGCAACTTGTTTCCTCAAATATCCATGTAACCCAAGGTGGACCCGAAATAGTAGGAATCATATGGAGAGCGAGTGATAAGAGACTTGATATTGCTCTAAGCCATCCTGGAAAGAGAACTGGAAAACTCTTCATTTATGTCCCCCCACCATACAAATATGATTCCATAACGTCTGAGAGCGCTGAGCTCAGTACGGGAAAGACAACTGGGGATAACACCATTATAGAAGTTGAACTGAGCCTCAGACAATCAGCAAAAGTCTCAATCAAGTTCAGCTGAAGAATAACCCATCGGTACTTCACAGAAGGACACCTCGTAAGAAAAGAAGGCCATGGTGACGAAAGTGGCAAATGATGCAGGCAAAAGCGAGATGACTTTCGCTTCTTCAGCACCTGGAAGGGCAGATTTTCTAAACACCCATCAAGACTACAAAGGACTGCCCGTTGTTCCAGTTGCCCTAGATCTGCGCACATACGCCGTAGCGACCAAGACCGACTCGCCCAGAGTAATAGAGGTCACGTCATTGGACCTCAAGGAGAAAGCGGAAGAACACCAAGATAGATTCAAGATTGGAGAAAATCTGCAGTATGCTCGGAAAGGCTTCTTTGGCAACTACTTGAGGGCTGTAACCAATGTGGTCTTCAGCTATAAGAAGAAACAAACCGCAGGGAGAGTCGAAAGAGATTTCGGTCTGCAAGTTACAATAAAGAGTCAGGTTCCCCTATCATCTGGCTTAGCAAGCAGTGCTGCTCTCGAAGTGGCTTTCGCAAAACTGCTGAATGAGATCTACCATCTGCAATTGGATAAGAGAGACATAGCTGAAGCCTCTTACCGAGCTGAGAACGTTGAACTTCGAATACCGTGTGGTCGACTAGACCAGTACGGATCGTCCTTTGGAGGAGTAATAGTACTTGAGTGTAAGCCTCCGTATGGCGTCAAACGTATTCCATTTACAGACCTGCACTTTGTCGTAGTAGATTCAGGCATTAAGCACTCAACTGCAGAGATACATCCTGCAAGACAGAACGAATTGAACCGCGGACTCAAATCACTTATCGAGAATGAATCTATGCCTGAGAAATTGAAGAAGAAACTTGCATTACATTACGATGAAGCGAGATGGCGTGAGCTAACGGAGGACGAGATTTCCATCTACCTCTCGACAATAGATGAGGTAGCTCGAAAACGCATTCTGTTTACGCTAAGAATGCAAAGATCGACAGAGATAGCTCTTAACATAATGCGAAGTGGAAAAGCAACAAATAGAGTTATTAGCGAATCAAGAAAAGTTCTTGGGTTGCATGATTTTCTCTCGACCGAAAAAGACTATCACGCGAGTCAACATTTAGGAGTTTTGAAACTGTTGGGCTGTATAATGAATTATCAACATCTCTTGCTCCGAGATCTTTATGACGTCAGCTTGCCTAAGCTTGATAGAATAAGGGAATCCATGTTGGACGCTAAAGCCTACGGAGCAAAAATCTCAGGAGCAGGACTAGGAGGATCAATAATAGCATTAGTTGAGAACAGTGAAACCGGTCAGGAAACTCTCACTGCAGCATTAAAAGCAGGAGCAAAACAAGGATGGGTATCAAGCGTCGGGAGCGGAGCGAGGGTCGAGAAACTAAACAACGACAAAGTACAAACGATCCTTGCCAAGTGTTCGCCCTAGCTCGCAGAATTCTTGGACCCATTGGACAAACCTTCATCAATTCCATAAACTTTGAGTGACCCATACAACATGAACTGTAGCGTGTACTTATCAGTGGGCTTGGGATTTCTACTCAGGCAATTATCGATGTAAAGAAGAGCTAGACGTAGTCTGTCTACTTCTGGAAGGACGCCTGACTTATGAATTACTTCCACTAGTAGTTTGGCCCAATCAAAGAACTGTTGATCCAAGAATCGCTTGAAGAGTACGCTGACGGTCACCTTGCGATCTAGGGAAGACACTTCAATGGGGAATCCCAGATCCTTTTTCTCGTCAAATCCTTGTCGAGTAATATTACCTACGGTTACATTAATTCCTTTAATGAAGTCAAGGTCAGCCACCACATCCTTTGGGAGACGCTGTGGCCCTTTCGACTTGGCTTTCTCTTTCATGCGTTCTTCATCGATTTTCTTGGTAAGAGTCCCGATGAGAGTATCCATTACTAACTCGAAATTCTTGAAATCTATTGAAGATAGGTCCTTCTTGTCGGCGCTAATTCGCTCACCATACATTGCCCTAAAGACTTCGCCAACCCTCCTAAGGATTCTATTCATGCCCTCTTCGTCGTCACCTTTATCAAAAACTAGCACGAAAATGAGGTTATCGATTCCTCTAATTGAAAGTTTCATGTCTTCGGCTGCAAGTGAATACTGGGAGCCTAGACTCACCACTTTCTCGAGCTTCCCTTGACTTGTAGTAAGTTCCCCCAAAAAGGATGTCAGTGCGCTCATGTACCCAGAGAAGAGTTCATCACCAATGCCTTGCTCCTTATAGTACTTGCTAAAAATAGATACTCCCGAATCTTTGGCAATAACCCACAATCCTCTGACAGGCATGCAAGAACACCGATCCCCTAAAAGGTGAAGTGACCTTTTCCGGAAGTGCAGATTCGGTCTAAGGTATTAATAGTCCATGTTTATCAATCTATTGTCTTTTCGCTGACTTGTCCCTTCAAGAAAAATCGATAGCACATTCACTTGGTTTTTGGATGAAATGCGCGGGATAGTGCGGCCTTCTTCACATAATCTTTGGGAAGCATCATCATAACCGCTAACAGGAATACCACCAGTATCGCTGCTACAGGTATCGGGGAAATTACATTTCCTAGGCCAATCATGGAAAGGCTCGTAACGATAGCAAGATCAGCAAAGAGTGCAACTGATAGAGGCTTGCTCGGGCTAGAACCCCAAAACGATCTTCGCTCACGCACTATGAATACGTCCATGATGCTGGTCACCATTAGCATGTAGAACACGAATGTATGAAGCTGATCAATTCCAAGGTTGAATAGATTGAACGCTAGGTAAAGCCCGATGAACATCTCCAGTAGAACCATCATGCTTATGGATAGGGCTACTTTAGTCATTTTCCCCACTTCCCATTTCTCGGGACGATTTGAGAGAGTGACGTTGTCGGTGGCAAGCGAGATCGTTATAAAATCCGTCAAGAACAGTAGCAGGATCAAGTGCGTGGTAGTGGTAACGAACACCCCCAACATGAAGAATGTAACTGATAAGAAGATTGACAGTTGAAAGGTCTTTACAATCTTGTTTATTATCCATGTGTACATTCTCTGAAATGATTCTCTTCCAGCTTTGACAAGTTCTAATATTCCGGACAAGCCCTCTTCAGTCAACACAACGCTCGACGCGGCTTTCGCAGCGTCTGTGGCGTTTTTTACCGCTGTTCCTACTTCTGCCTGTTTGAGTGCTGGAGCGTCGTTGACTCCATCCCCTGTCATGCCTACTATGTGTCCTCGTGATTGCAGACTCCTCACTATTGTTAGTTTGTCCTCGGGGAAAACCTCCGCAAAGATGTCGCATTTCTCAACCTCTCTACGAAGTCTTCCTCCGGTGTAACCCGTTTTGCAGACTCCTGAACCTATTTCAACCTCTTCTGCGACAGTGATTGCTATTGGTGCAATGTCTCCCGTTAGCATCTTTACTTGTATGCCTAGTGTCTTGAGCTCTGCAACGAGTTCGCTTGAGTCCTTGCGGGGTCTATCATAAAGTGGTATGAATCCTGCTAAACTCAGATTGCCTTCTTTCTCAAGCGCAACGCCTATCACTCTATATCCTTTCGCTGAGAGATCTTCGATAGTACGCCAGTAAGTCGTGCTCTTTTCCTTGCTCAAGTGAACAATGTCAATAAGGACTCGCGGAGCGCCCTTTATGACACGTAACGGCGTGCCATCCGGGCTTTCAACGAGCGCCTCAGTCCTTCTCGTTTGCGGGTCAAAAGGTGTGAACTTGCGCACACCATATCCTTTCTTGCTAACTCCCAAGGCTTTGCCATACTTCATTATCGCCATGTCTATCGGATCTTGCGTAGCCTCTTCGGACGCCAGCATGGCTAGCAAGACAACATACTCTTTGCTGAATCCTTCTATGGCTACAGGTTCCAAAACGGACAACTTGTTTTCAGTTATGGTACCTGTCTTGTCAGTACATACAGTTGTCATGGTTGCTGCGTCTTCCACAGCGGTAATCCTTGTTACAAGAACGCCGCTCCTAGAAAGCTTGAGCGCCCCTACAGCCATAGTGACGGTGAACATCGCTGGCAGTGCAATGGGAACTGACGAAACGAGCAGCATAAGAATGAAA
>JAHPYV010000099.1 GCA_019058495.1 Promethearchaeati archaeon | reverse complement strand
TTCAGAAGGAGGAGACACAGACTCCTTCACAATCAGGGAGTTTCCGTTCCTACTCTTTCCGAAACTGAAAACCAAGAGATCTTTGGCGAAGCAATCAAGGCTGTCGACATCACGCACGACCTCTTTGATCGCGTGTTTGATGAGAAGAACAATCACAAATGGACAAGTCCCTCGCTCGTCAAGTAGAATCACCTGTGTCGTCCTGGTGTGGGCTACGAAGTTCCTGAAGGGGAGATTAGTTTCAGTCTAATCGATCTATAGTTACCCCGCTGCGATAACTCCTTTCCAAGTTTTGAGAGGCTATCTCCACTGGGTTCCTTGGTACAGAGAACTAAGGTACTTTTCACAGTCCTTGACTTGCTTCTGCTGTATCTTGTGTAGCTTGTGAGGGCTACCTGTTCTCCTTCTTGGTCTTGGATCACTACGGGGCCTAGCCCATGGTGTCTGTTACACATCCCTGGGTCATCCCTCAACTTGCCTAAGAACTTTGACTCTTTGTCTATGATCGTCTTCAAGTATGGCCCCTTCTGCTCATCGAACTCAATTATACCGGCTCCCGACAAACTATTGATGATTGGAACCCAGTTGACACTTATAGCCGTAGCAGTTGTGGTGATATCGGTTGCGTCGTTGGTGCTGCGGTCGGCACCTTGTCTACCTGCTCTCCTCCACTTACTGATGGATAAGCATACCCCGACAAAAGCCACAAGCAAGCCAACTGTAACCGCCCCTTGGATCAAGTCAAACCCACCTTGTTGCTGTCCTTGCCCCGGCGGTGGTGGCATTATAGGTGAGCGCAGTGTTACTTGTCTTGCTGTTGGCTCGACTTTCCCGTACGCCGTTAAGACGACTGTTAGAGTTCCATTCCCGATGTCTGCTGGTAGCGGTACCGTGAGCAGAGCTGTGTTGTTCTGTAATTGTACCCTCATGTCGCTCCACGATATGCCATTTCTATCCACGAGGACAGCGTTCGTCGATGCCACTATTACAGTTACGTTGATCCATTGTGCGTTGAAGTATGTTGTTGTGAGGGTCAGGTTGAGGTTAAGTGTACCCCCAGCCTCAAAGCTATTGCTCCCCACAGTCATGCTGCTAACCCTGTTGGTTTTCTCAATGTAGGGTAAGGTGAGGATTGCGCCGCCCGTAGCATTCTTGCTCGGTATATCGTAGTTGACACCATACCAGGTATAATCGTTGACCCACAGATCCTGCATGGTGAACAACGTGTATGCGTCAACCCACACCCTGACCGTGCTCGCGCTCCTTACAGTTATATTGGTCAGCGCAGCGTTCGCCACATACGAGAGTTGAACGATGTCGGTTGGCGCAGTTGTTGGAACATAGGGTGTGTACTCTATGAGGTACTGGGTTCTCCAGCAAGCCACAACCAGAAGCGGCTGTGTAACATTTACGCTTGTTGTAGTGGTGTTACATGAGACCCACTGAGGGGATTGCGTGTACGTCCACTTCCACCCCAAGAATATGAACCTCGTCGTAGAAGAGTAGTATGGGGGCTTTGGGTAGAAGGGTGACTCCACGCTGAGCGTGATGTTGGTTCCATCTTGAACCCATGTCGGTGGCGGGACACAGCCAGTTGCGAAGACATTGCCGCCTTGGAAAGTGATATTCAAGTAGCGCATTATGACAGGGGTGACTTGGCTTTGGGTTGAGAGAGCGTGGCAGTCCTCCCAAGCTATATAAAAGCTGGCTGTAACAGAAGATGAAAGTACTGATACAGGTATTTGAGTCGAGATTGAGGTGCCGCCAGCATCTGTGACGTAGTATATGGCTTTGATGTCGCCAATCCCAATGCCTCTCATTATCCATGAGAGGGGATCAGTGTTACCGAAGTCTTGCACCGAGGAGCCCAGCAGGTTGACTCCCAGCGCATCGTAGATGTAGAAAGTGTATGTGACGCGGAACAATCCATACCTCCACCATGAAGATGAGGGTATGAATGGTAAGGTTAGGTCTGTCTGGGCGCCGATGCCGAGAAGTCTGCCGCTCGATATGTTCATGTAAATATAGCCCGTGATGGGATCACACACCCTCACTACGAAAGCCACTTGGTGCGCGCTTTTGGGATCAAGGTTGATTATGTGAGCGGACCACACTGTTCCCGCGCCTCTCGTGGCAAAGAAGGGCGTTGATAATGAGGTTGTCTCAGCTAATCCACCACCGTATAGTAAGTTGAGGTTTCTCGTGTAGCTTGTCGCTGTCGTCCCTGTTGTGACCGCTACGAGCATGCTGTGCGATGGCGTGTCGGTGCCACCAATGGAGGATAGTTTAGTTGTCAAGTTGATGTTGCTTGTTGCGGTGTCCTCTTGTACTTGATCCTGCAGGTTGTACCCGTAGACGTAGAATGACATTGTATTGTTGTAAACAAGTGCTGTTCCGTCGTTCCATAATGTCTGAAGTTTCCACTCTCCGTAGGTTTCTGGAATCTGGAATGCGTTTGTGTAACAGTTTGAGTTCTGGAGATTGTCTGTGTGAATGATTTGTCCACTTGGAGTTATCCACTTGAACGTGAATGCCCCCACACTACTGGGTCTTGCGTCAATCTCGCTGCCCTGGAGCCACGCGCAGCCACGCACCCAGTCTCCTACGTTAATGAAGGAGCAGTTATCGTACACCTTACTTCCGCCATACTGAGAAGTCATGAGTTCCAAGTCCATGCGGAACTGGTCGTAGTACACGAGTTTGAGAGCCTCAGGCGTAGTAACTGCTGGGAGCGTCCGCCAATTGCCATTCAGCGTGCCATTGTACGAGTACCATTCTTCCTGTAACGTGCTATCTGCTGTCATCTTGCCTATCCTCACGACCGACCCGTCGTCAAGCCACTGACTCCAAGCAGCTGATGTTGCTGTAGTGTGATTCCCGTGGACTCCAGCGCCGTTGTCTCCAAGATAGTTTACGTTGATGGTTCTGCCAAGCGCGGCGTCACGGTAGTCAAGCGGATTAACAGTGACTTTGAACTGTCGCAAGTAATTTACAGTAACTGTCTGGGAATATGATATCCCATACCAGCTCCGCGCGTCGTATGTGATCGTTCTCTCGGTGGGCACAGAGTAAGGCTGTTGGGAGATAGATGCCGTGCTGCCTGGATCAACTATTACGTAGGCGTCTGCTGCGGAGGAAGCCAGGTAGGCGTTTGATGTTTGCCCGTTCTGCTGGTACGTGAGAGTGGCGGTTCCCTGCGCGTTGGGAGTCCACGATGTGGAGATGTGGAACGTGTAGCCGTTGACCATCTGGGACGATGATCCTGACCCAATGCCGTCTGCGCAGGCAGTTGTCCCAGTCGCTTGGTATGTGCCCTGGGCTATGTTGCCAGCAGATACGGTCACATCGTTTGTAGACCATGAGTATGAGCTGGCCCCCGAGAGCGAAATTTGGTGGGTAGGCGCGCCCCTGAAGCTGGCTTGGCTGTAGTAGAAGTATGAGCTAGCGGGAAACTGGGGGTAACTTGGTGCCGCGCCATCGCTGGTGATTTGCAGCCGCGTGGAGGTCGGCAGACCGCCCCACCCGTCGCGAGTGACGGCGGTGTTGCTTATTGCCAATGTGGGAGACGGGTATTCGCCAACGTACACATCCTTGAAGATTCCCCAGAAGTCCTCACCGAGCCAGTTAGACCAGATGAACGATCCTATATGGACTTCTGAAACGTAGAACGTGAGGCCAGGGTCTTTGTTGTTGTAGAACTTCCAGATTATGTCTGACAGGAGCCTGCGGCCAGACCCATAACCGTCGCTGATCCCATGAAAATCAACCCCACCACCCTGACCAGGCAAAGTGTACTGGGCTACGCAGACGAATTTGTGATTGCTGGTATCTCCTAAGCCTACGTTGGAGACATAATAATCCAAGTCGCCCACATTTACGTATGTACCTCCACCGTTGTAGCAACAGATGCTGACACCTATCATGGCGCCCTTCGCCATCTGGGAACCTGGACTTTCCGCACTCATCAAGCCATATATGGTCGTGAGCCTATTCACGGGATGCAACATGCTCTGGTACATTACGGTCTCCACGCCCGCAGTTGGGAAGCCTCCCTCCTCTCGCGTGTAGATGTAGGCAACGTGACCCAAGTTGAGGTACTGATGGGGCTCTTGAGAATTGTCAAGAGCGGACCGCGTGATAATCTGTGGGCTGAAGGTCGCGCCCCAGTTAAGGGGGTTCAAGTTTCGCTGCGACCATCCGTTGTAGGACCCGCCGTTGTCCTCGAATTCTGGGTTGATAACATAGCTTACCCCTGTGGCTGAAGCGGGCTGGACTTGATTCGCGGAGATACAAATGGCAAGCGCAAGCAAGGCAAGGAGTAATATGGCTTTTCTTCTCATTGCATTTCTCCCTAGATTCTCGGTTGTATCCTGCAATACATTGCAAGTGAGAGAAGGAGTAGGAAAATACACCACGTTGCAGCCGGAATCAGAATGTTGGTGAAGGAGTACGAAAGGCTAAGCTCTCCTGTGAAGAGGCGGAAGGGTGACAGGAGGTGGAACACCCAAGGTAGTCCACTCCCAGCAACTCCGCCAAAGGTGGCAAAGAAGTATATTATCATCGATATGATGGGTCCAACGCCCACTACGACTAGCATAACTGGCATTGTGACGGCCCCTCTTCGCCAAACTGTGGAGACTGCGAGGGCGATTGCAGAGATCACTAAGAACGTAAGTGAGTACAGCAAGAGAACCTCCATAAGCGGGGTGCCCCACGCGAGTTGCGTCCACTCGTCGAGAGGCATCCTTGTGACTATGTACGATCCGCCTGAACTCTCCAAGGCACCGACAGCGCTTGGATAAGCGAGCAGGAATGGAGCCACGAATGCCACTGCTATTATGATAGCAGAACGGATCGAGAAGTTCAGGAGTAGGTATCTCCACCTCACAAGAGGTCTGGATAGGAGGAGGTTTTCGGGCATGGCACCCATGTCCTCCGCCACCACGTTGCTGATACCGTAGCCAAGCGGAACTGAGACAAGAAGAAGCAGAGGGGTTAGAGCGACTGCATACATGTGTAGCCACTGCATGATAATGAAGGCTGGCGACAAGCCCTCCGTGCCGTAGGTGCCATAGTAAAGTGACAGCATGTAGGGCGAGTTGTAGCCTGCAATCACGTTGCTGATGTAACTGATTGACATGAACGTCGAAACCGCGCCCAAGGCCAAGAGCGATAGCATTGTAGGTGAAAGAAACGTAGCCCGCAGCGCGGTTCTTACTGTGACTGAAGCCTGGAGACCTAATATTGAACCTGCATCTCTTGGCACTCTGCTGCTTTCTGGCTCCGTCGCCGAATTCGCTGGCTTGCTAGTTCTTCTTGGGTTCAACCGTGATTCACTCTCCTTTGACCTTCGATTTCTTCTCCAAGCCTCTTTCTCCACACTCGTCTCGTACTCTGGTAAGTTTCTCGAGCTTCAGAAAAATCGATTCCAGATTTTCCTCCTCTTGGGCTATGTCCGTGATAGTGACATCAGGGTGGTTTGCCACTATCCCGGCGACGGTGTTGAAGAAATCATTGGCGTGTTTCGTGGAGACAATGAGCTTGTCGCGGGGTGTGGTGGATACTGTTGCGTCGAGTCTGTCTCGTATCTCTTTAACTATCTTGATTAGATTAGTGCCCGATACCACGAATATTGTTGTTCCTTCGTGTGTTGCTTGCTTTATTGTCCAACGCAGGATTTCTTTGGTGCCTTCGGCTATTAGCTTGCCGTGGTTGAGGAAACCTATTTTCGTGGAGATCTCCTCCACTTCTGGCAGGTCGTGGCTACTGATTAGGACGGTTGCGCGCCAGTCCTTCGCGAAGCCGCCATTGGTCGCCTTGTTCAGTAGCTCTATGAATTCTCTTCTTGCGACTGGGTCGAGGTTTGCAGTGGGCTCATCGAGTATCAGGATGTCGGGCTTGTGAAGCATCGCCTGTATGAAGAGTAGCTTTCTCTGCATGCCGGCGCTCCACCTGTTCACTTTCGTGTCCAGCACGTTCTGCCCGTCAAGACACGCCCACGAGAGCATATCGAGTGCCCTGCTTCGTGCTACACTCCTGTCAAGCCCTGAGTATTGGCCCAGTGTCTCCAGAAGAGCGATTGCTTTCATGGCTGGGAACCTGTGAATGGTATCTGGCATGTAGCCAGTGAGCCGTTGCGCCTCCCGCAGATGGTCGTGGATCGTGTATCCGCGGAGTGAGGCTGTTCCTCTTGTTGGGCGGAGCAAGCCGACGAGCATCTTGATGGTTGTGGTTTTTCCAGCTCCGTTTGGTCCGAGGTAGCCATATATTGCTCCCCGTGGAACCGTCAAGTTGAGGTTATCGACGACCGCTCTCCCGCCTCCATTGTGGCTGAATCGGAGCAGCGAAGAGAGACTTCCACTGGGAAAGACCTTGGTTAAGCTTAGTGTTCTGATAATGCTGGCAGACGAACTGTAGCCTTCGATTTCTCGGTTTATGCTGCTGTTGCTGGCGATTGTTGATGTGTTCATTCTTTCGGATCCCCTCAGGTGGCGGATGACAGGTTTTCTCACTCGGAAGTATCGTCAGCTAAGCATTGTATTTAAGGTGCACAAACGCTACTGATTATCTCCAATCTTGGAGCACAGTTTCCACCGATCTACCGACTCTCCCAGTTGAATTCGTCCTGGTGTGGCTCATTGCAGCAGACGCTATGTGGTTCTTCACGCACTAGAATGTGATCAGTTCTCCTTTCCGAAACTGGAAGAAGGCAGCAATCGTGGCCGTAAGACGCGCCATGAAACTGAGTCATGAACTGTCGACACGCGAATATCTCGGATTGCTTTTCGGATAAGAAGGGATGAGTTATCTAGCTGATCTGGAGGGGGTGAGTAAAGGAGACTGAGTGAGAAATATCTGGCGAAAACAAAGGATATCCTGCTCAGTCACAGGCAAGGAAAACGCCATCTTTTCCAGAGACGAGGGTGGAGAGGTAGGAGGAACGGGAGAGCTGGAATCCTGAAGAGCTGCGTGGAATGACCTAATGTGAGAAACCGATACTTGCAGAATGTGGGGAATTGGAGACTAAATGCCCTTTTTCTTGCAAAAATGATAGCGATTACTGCATATTCGCTTCCAACCGAGACAGACTTTGTAGAGGCGGCTTGTAAGAGCTGCTTTTCTTTCCTATTTTCTTCATATCGAAATCTGCGATTTTCTATTTCAGATTTCCGAAATGTACAATTCTCTTTCCAAAATTTCCAGAATTCTGGCATCTTCTTCTCTTTTCACTATAGCCACTGTTGTCCGACCCAGATACTATATCGTATGAGGAGAGGATCTCTCCTCTAATTCAAAGAAATAATCGAAGAAGGAGGAAATATGAAAAATGACGAATAAAGAAGAAGATATTGGTCACGAATATCTCTATGAAACCGAAAATGATAACCAAGAGTCACAACAGCGGCGAAAACAACAAGAAATACAGAATCTAGTCAAAATCGGTGCGATGGAAATCGATTCGTACGCGAATATTGCGTTGAGATATATGGAGAAGCATGGTTCTGCAGTGATTGCGGCAAGAGGTCACAGATGCGGCAAAGCCATCATGGTTTGGCAACTATTGCGAGACATAGGACTCATCTTAACGGAAGAAGGACCGTTCTTGGCAATAGGAGAAGACCAAATGGGACCCACGAAAAAAGAAAATAGGAATACGGGAATACTCACTCTCGGGAAGCCATTCATACGTATCACAGTGTTTCCAAGAAAGCGATTCACGATCTTTCCGAGGAAATCGCTGACGAATCCTGTCTTACATGCATAAGCAGATCGAAACCTTCGACCTCGGTAACAGACTAGCTCGTTTTGCGACTCATTGAAACCACTTTTGAGGTTACTCTCGGGAACAGGTCGTCCGGCAATAAGGCAAACAGGTGGAACAGTTGTATACAGCACTCCGCATGCCGTTTGCCTTATTGTTGATAGCCAGTTCCCCAGGACACTTACTCAGACAGCGAAACGAATCTGTCAAAAGACAATGAGTTCAAGTTCAGAACAGGAATGATAAGCAATCTTGTTTTGTGGATATCTCAATGCCTCCGCAACGGATATATCACGTGCATCGATCAGTGATGCTCAGAATTCAGTTGAGGAGGCTTCCAAGAGCTAGGATCCTAAGGAGTGAGGGCGATATTTTAGGGGGTGAAATATGCATGTGTGGAACTTACACGCATTACAAACCAAGATCAATTCGAACAAGACACCACCGTAATCGGTGGCAGGTATTTGAAGGCGCTATACTACTAATAATAGGTTTCATATTACTTATGCAATACTTTGGTATAGATTTGGGATTACAGGATCTGATAAATGAAATTTCATCGTCGACTACAATAACAATCAGTGTAGGACTGCTGGCTATGCAATTACAGATTTTTTCCCATCTGATATTCGGAACATTACTTCTGCTGATGGGTTTAGAGATGATTGGCAAATCAGGAAGAACACAACAGAGAAGGTTCTATTGAACACGAGGCTGCAGAAATCCCGATTAGAAAGTCGCCGGCAGCATGGCACGGGAGTTGGAGAATCACTTGGTTGAGGAGTTGAGACTAACTGGCTATCCGCTGAAACGCGATTTTGCTTTGACTGAGAAGGGTCCCAGGGTCGCCGAACACCTCGTTGAGGTTGAGAGGATCCTGGTGGAGAAAGAGAAGGAGTGAGTCATCCGATTGATGCGGATGAGGCGGAAGCGCTCGCCACAGCGCACTCAGATAAAAAACCATGGAGGCGATACCAATGAGTGAAATCCCGGGGATTATCAAGACTTGCGAACAGCTGATCAAGCGCCATGATGAACTAAGGTTGGAACTCGATGGACTTCGACAACGCTCGAAGGAGGATGTTGTTCACATTCTTCAGATGCACCCGGTACAGGCAGCAGCCTATGGGAAAGCACGACTTGTTGAAATCGAAAATGAAGCCCATAGTTTTGCTGGTTCCGTCAATTCTGTGGTCACGCATTATAATGAGATGAGAAAGAAGGCAAGGAAACTGGGGTTGAAAGGGTTATCTGTAGCTCGATTTAGAAAGGAAATGGGGTTTGATGGACTAGATCTTCAGATTAGGTTGGGTTGCATACAAATTCGCGAATACCTCAAGAACATGACAATGCCAGACTCAGGCTAGCTTCCATAGAAAAAGTTGTCTACCTGACAATAGTGAGGGGGGGTTGGAATGACTAGAAAGAAGAAGGTCACCATACATGGAAGAGGGGGATCG
>JAHPYV010000098.1 GCA_019058495.1 Promethearchaeati archaeon | reverse complement strand
GTAGAAGGATAACCGATTGGGAACTGGTCTAAGTGTTTACGTAGCTTTCGATAAACATCATCAGCATCATTTCTCAACATTTTGGATACCTCACAACCGCGGTCTCTTCAGATCTGACGGCACGAAGGAGAGCATCTCAGTTCTTACTGACCTCCACGTGCTTGAATATGGAATGCCGCCATACGATATAAGTCTAGAGTTCGAGTGAAACGAACCATAAAAACCTTTTCTTAATCGCCCTGAAACATGAGAAGTCAATCTTCGCCACTAATTCTATCGACTCAATCATCATCTTGAGAGTCTCTTCCAGTTTTATCCGCTAGGGGAACCGCGCATGGCTAGCCTGCGTTCCCTTTCCGGGAAATCCCTTTGGTTCTAGCTTGGATCGCCGCGTTCACACTGGAAATTTGTATTGCAGAGCGGACCACTCGCCTGGTTTGAGGTTGTCTAGTCGAAGAATTAAGAAAAGCCTCAGAGACCCCGAACTCTAACCCCGCGCCGATGGGCTTATATATTGACGTCTACCGCATCGGGTACACCCAGTCGACGGAGCCATTTCTTCGAACTGGAGAAGGGTCGGGCAAAATTGGTTTGGAGAAATAAAAAATGAATCCCGTACACTATAAAATACATCTAGAACCTAATCTTGATAGTTTTACTTTTCAGGGAATTACAGTAATCGAAATAACGACTGAGAATTCAGTTGACCATCTTACTTTAAACGAAAACGATTTGTCCTTTCGGAGATGCAAAGTTAAGACGGGCAAGAATTATCTGGAATGCACCTTTTCTCTCGATCCGAAGAGCGAGGAAGTCACCATCAATCTTCCTCACAAAATAGAGGGTACTGTAGAACTTACAATTGATTACACAGGGAATCTTAATGATCTAATGGTGGGATTTTATCGAAGCAAATATGAACAGGAGGGACAGGCTAAATACATAGCCGTTACTCAATTCGAAGAGAGGGAAGCTCGTAGAGCATTTCCCTGCTTTGACGATCCTCTAAAGAAAGCTACTTTCGACGTCGAGTTTGTCATCAATGAAAATTTGAAGGGAATCGCAAACACCGCTATAATTGAAGAGAGAAACCTGGGTAACGGAAAGAAATTGGTACGTTTTGAACGCACACCAAAAATGTCTACCTACCTGCTTTTCTTCGGTGTTGGAGACTTTGAATTCATTGAAGATTCTTCAGCCAGACCTGTCGTTAGAGTTGCGACCACGCCAGGAAAAACTCAATATGGAGATTTTGGGCTGCAAATGGGTCGCAAGGCCCTAAAATTCGGTGAAGAATACACTGGAATTGAATTCCCAATTTCAAAGTGTGACTACATCGCCGTCCCCGATTTTGCCTTCGGAGCCATGGAGAACTACGGGGCTATCACATTTCGAGAAAACGCACTCCTAGTTTATCCGGGAGTAACCTCTAAACCAGATACAGAGGCAGCAGCATCCGTTATCGCCCACGAAACCGCCCACATGTGGTTCGGAGACCTAGTAAGCCCTGCAGATTGGAAATATGTCTGGCTCAATGAATCCTTTGCAACCTTCTTCTCGTATACCATTCTCGATAATTACTATCCGGAATGGTCAATGTGGAACATGTTTACCGCTAATAACGTGGTCAGAGCTCTTAGAAGAGACTCGCTAGTTGAAACGATGCCATTGGAACTACCTGGCAACATGGAAGTACGTATTGGCGTAGCCAATTCTGATATAATCTACCGGAAAGGGGCGTCGATCCTCCGCATGTTGGTGGGGTATCTCGGAGAAGAGAAATTCAAAGAAGGCCTCCAATACTACTTGAATAAGCATAGATTTGCCAATGCGACATCTCGAGAGTTTTGGGCGGCGATTGAAGAAGCCACGGGTGAACCGGTAAATGAATTCGCAGAAAGCTGGGTTTATCAGTCCGGCTACCCAATCGTCGAAGCGAATAGAAAGGGCAACGAACTACTTCTCACACAGCAAATATTCACATCCATCCCCAAAAAGCTAGATAAATCATGGCTAATTCCAATTAAGATACTATTAGTCCTGAAAAGCGGAAAGACAGAGACCATAAACGCACTTCTCAAAGAAAAGACAACGCATGTCGCAGTTCCAGAGGGCGTAATTGCCTTCAAAGTAAACACCGAACAGACTGGCTTCTACCGCGTCAAATACGAAAAAGAAATGCTAAACAAACTTGGACAACTCGCAAACCAAAGAAAATTATCCGAAGTTGATAGCTTCGGCTTGGAAAACGACTTCTACGCCCTGGTTCAAAGTTGGGACTATTCACTAACCGACTACCTGGATTTCCTCGAAAAGTACTTTGAAAAGGAAGACAGATTCCTACCTCTCCTAGATATCTCTCAGAACCTAAGGGAAGCTTACCTCGTAGTTGAATCCCAGAGAGAACAAATAAGCAACCTTGGAAGAAAACTATTCGAAAACGCTCTTCAAAAGATCGGTTTCGAACCTAAGGAGGACGACGGACTCCAAGTTTCCGAAATCAGAGACATCCTGATCTGGACCGCTTTCACCTTCGGCTCCCAAGATGTCTCCAAATTTGGGGCAACCAAGTTCCAAAACCTCTTAGGCGGAAAAAAAGTCCACCCAGACATCCTCCCCAGCACATTAAGAATTGGAGTAGCAACCAACGAAAAAGCCATGGAATACTTGAAAACGAGAATAACAGCCGCGGACACCCCAGAATCGGAAAAACTCTACAGCCTCCAAGCATTAGGCTGCATGAGAGATAAAGAGAGACTAATAACAACCTTAGAATTCAATTTAGAACAGGTCCCGAAAAAGAACAGAGACCGGATAATCAGTATGGCGGGGCAAAACCCCATCATGACCGGCTACATGTGGCAATGGTTCCTCGACAACCTTGAGAAACTAGAACAACTCCACCCAATGCAGTTCGAAAGCATAATCGCCGGCCTCATCCCCATATGCGGGCTAGGCAAAGAACCCGAAGTGAGACAGTTCCTAGAGAAATACGTAAAGAAAAACGAAACAGTCAAAGACACAATAAAAATGGCGCTCGAAAGACTAGACGTAAACTCGAGACTAAGAAGAAACGCCTAAACCCTCAGGATCCTCGACCCTTCAATCAGTATCCCGTTTCAACATTTCAAAAACCTCACAATCGATGTCTTATCAAATCAAGTCCAGAACAGAGTAGGCACTTCTCGATTTTGCCTGCCCCTCTCCACATAAATATGAAAGTCCTGCCGCTGATATAAGTTTAGGGTTCGAAGGAAATTGATCATCAAGATCTCTTCGCGAATGCCTAGAAATACAAGTTGCCTTCCCGGACCAATGCCGCACCCTTGAACGGCGTGGATTCTATCAATGCCTTGGAACTCGTTTCATTGTAAAAGCGTGACTCAAATGCCGCTAACCACTTAGAACCTCAAGAATCAGTCGTTTCCGGTTTGGCTCAAACTTGTCAGGAACCCAGCAACAAGTCAGACCCGATTAGAAAAGGAATCACCCTCTGAGCTTTTTTTCGACGAGTTGCTGAGCCAATTCCAGTGATTCCTTCTTCATCTCATGTACTGAGTCTTTCGCTTCGATTCCCAGACTCTCCATGACCTTGATTGCGTCGCCAGGCACAGAGAGGACGGCGATGTGATCGCCAAGATCAATGTAGGTTACCTTGTCTCCCTCCTTGATATCATATTTCTCTCTCAGGGGCTTCGGTATCATGGTCCGTCCTTGTCTTGTCATTTTGACTTCGTAGGCCATCTGGATCACCTACTAAATATTGGTGCAAAATACCTAAGAAGCTGCTTCTTCTGTCAAAAAAGTGGTACCTGGACACAACACATCTATTGGAGTTAGGGGCATGCCCTGTCGTATCTTTCCCATGCGAGTCCTGTTTCTGCTCTCCTTCACCTTCGTGAGGTTCGGAAGATTCCATTCTTCTTCGAATTCTCAGCCCGGTTCTTCCACTACAGTTCATCTCATATTCCTGACAGCAACGTCGGCAGTGATCGTCGCTCAGACAACAACTGGAATTTCGTTGTGGAGCGGATGGAAAAGTTAAATAGTTAACTGTGCCATTATTACCCAAAAGGTGACCAACACGTACCTGCAGGACTTCAAGTCTGCGCTGAAACAGGAGTGGGCCGGTAGCTTGTTCACCGTACGCAGCGCCTTGCGAATGAACCAAAGAGCGAAGGAATACTTGCACAGGCTGAATAAATCTGGAGAAGTGACAAGGGTACACTGGGGATGGTACTACCTACCTGAAAAAGAAGATCCGTGGGAATTCTTGGTGAAGGACAAAGGCTTTAAGGTGGTCATAAAGCAGTCAGCAGCAAGTGTATGGAACTATGACTTCATCCATCGAGACATCATCCACCTGGCTGTCGCGGAACAATCATACAAGAATGCACTAGAAGGCTTTGCGGGTAAGATGGGATGGGACTTCGAAGTGGAGTACCATGACAAGATACCCTACAAATACGTGAATATTGACGGACTACTCGTGCAGACGCTCGAGACATGCATAGTAGACTGCATAGCTGACTGGGCTTTCACCGACGCCTTCGCCACATTGTACTATAGAAGGCGCGAAGTCGACTTTCAAAAGTTGAGGGAATCAGCAAGATGGAGGAGGGTCTCCAAGACGGCTACTAGAGCTTGGCAGATCATTACATTTGGGTGTGGGTTGCTGAACAAGCAACAGAGAAGATCAGTGTGCAAAATAAGAGAAACTGCCTCAGTGCCTAATGAACTTGAGGAATTGACGAGAGAAGCAATAGAAAAGGTGGTTGAGTTTGCCTAAGGCAGTAGACATGATGAAAAGAAGAGAGCAGGAGATCAGAGCGGCTCTGCTTCACTTATCAGAGCGAACAGAGGGCTTCACCAATCCAAGGATTGCTGTCATTGGAGGGTACGCGCTGAGAGCATATATCCCGCTGTCTAGATTCACTAGGGATTGCGAGTTCGTGCTAACAAAGAAGAACGGATGGACTATGGACGATCTGAAGGCTATGCTTCCACAAGGTTACCTGATCAAGGAAGAAGAGAAGCTTGGAAGTTATGGCTTCCTGAGATGCGCTAAGAGACTACGAATGGGTCGCGCAGAAACCAAGATTTCAATGGATTTCATGGAAGGAGAAATAAGAGGAAGGAGCCCAAGCGACATCATCGTTATAGATGAGGCACTAATGGAGAGACGGAAAACAGTTGCAATCCCACTAGCCGGAGAGCCCATAAGGATTGCCGTGCCAGACTACATCGACTACTTTATAATGAAGGTAGTTTCATCAAGGGCTTCAGACATCAGAGATGTAACTTCGTTAGTAAGCGAAAATGGCATTCCCACGGGACTGGAAAAAAGAATCACTCAGATCCTGCCCCACGCAGAAGTTTTCAAGGCAAAACTGGTACAAAAAGTCCTACCAGAATTGGAGAAACCCACTTTCATCAGCAGCTGGAGAGGCATCTTTGGAACCTCAAAATACAGTGAGAGCGACAAGCAGAAAGTAACGGCACTAATCAAGAAGCTAGTACAACAGTTCTAGCATAACGACTCATCGGTTTCGATATTCCATCAACCATCCCAAACAGAAATGCGCCCTGCTCTATGAGGGTGACGAGTGACTCGCGCAGGGAGTCAAAGTGGTCACGTGAGGTAATGATAGAAGAAGAGCAGCAAGAAAATAACGAGCAGCCCAAGACCCAGTATGATGAGCGCGTAGAAACGGGACTTGTGCCCCACCATAACTGGGTTCAAGATGCCTCCTGGTGAGGCGTAAGACTTGGGAAATCTCCGTGCTTTCCTCGTCCTCATGAGGACTAATTGACATCGCGTTCTTCTCAAGTTTTGCGGGGTGATACTACTTCAATCCCCAGAAGCCGATGCTTTTTTCGGCGTTCTAGCATTGTGTTTTGGAAACGTTTCGAGAGAGTTAGATCTTTTTCCATCGGGTCTTTTCCAACAGGTATTGATTCCGTAAATGATCAGCTCTAGCGAAAAACGTATATTGCGATGTATCACAATATACAGTATGTGATTCATATGGCGTCCGACGTTGAAAGAGAAATATCTGACCTACTATACTCCGCATCTGAGCCCCTGACTCCCCAAGAAGTGGCCAAGAAGTTAGGTATAAGTTGGACCACCGCTCAAATCCACCTATTCAAGCTCCTTGCGCAGAACCCTAAGAGAATAAGTTATGCCAGGAAGGGGAGGCAGAGCATTTTCTGGATTGAGAGAAAGGCGATCAGATTGCGATTCCCAAGAGGAGAACAACTCCCAGATCTCGCCGAGTTGTCAAATCAGCTGGCAAATAAGTGGCTCGATGAGTCCACATCAGAGCAGATTATCGACAGAGAGAGACGAAAGAACAATGACCTATCCATAAGGGAGTGAACACTTGATCATCTGTCTTGACTCAAGCTTCTTGATCGCGGCGCTCAAAAAGAACGAGAAACACCACATGGATGCCACGTTCATTATGGAGAACATGGGTTCTAACGAGGGAATTGCATCGTCTCTCGCAGTAATTGAGGTACCCGGCGGACTAGCCAGTTCCACAAATCTCTCAGAGCAAGCGATAAGGAGAGTAGTTGGAGTATTCCAGGAAAAGTACCACATCACATTCCTTCCATTCGAACCTTTCATTGAAGATGCCATAGAACTCATGATCGAACTTAGAGAACTCAAGAGAAGATACGAGATACCGACAGCTGACTTGTTCCATCTGGCCACGGCGAAGGCATCATCAGCCTCTGCATTTATCACAACTGACATGAAGCACCTCCTCCGAAAAGATGTAGTTGACGCTTTCTCCAAATATGCAAGGATCCTCGACCCTTCACAGGCGAGAACTGAACTCTTCGGCTAGGAACCCGCCCCTCTTCACGCCTGACGTAAAGGAAACGCTCTGCAACCGAAAGTCTTACTCAGTCACAACGCGCATGACGAGAAATCTGCGGAATGAGGCGACTCACTCATTTCCCAAGAACGACAGAGCAGAAGCACCCCGAACAAACATGTTCTCACCTCCAGCCCTTAGCGCGCACCGCTTTCTGGCACACCCACTTTCTAGTCTCATGTTCCAGTTCTGAATTTGAAAGCTCTTTCTTGCTGCCTCTGCATAGCGCCAGATAAGCTTAATAGTCCCGGTCTGAGCATTTAGCTACACAGGCGTTAATACGGATTAGGGAGGGACGAAAACTATTCTGGATTTTGGAGAAGGAGTAGACAAAACAAAGGTCACAGTCTTGACTAACAACACAACGGATATTTTACAGCAGACTGACCCTAAATTCAAAGGAAAAGTAATACAACCGATGAGGAAGGCAGTGAATGCGATCGCAGAACACGGACTAGCAATGAGCATAGAAGCAAATGGAGCGAATATACTGTATGACTTTGGCGGACTAGGATTTGCCATACTAAAGAACTTCGAAGTACTGCAAATAGACCCAAAGATCTTTCGTAAGACCGTGCTATCCCACGGACATTTTGACCATTTTGGAAGTCTTATGAAACTCCTGCCTCTACTGGGACCTGCCAAGGAAATCATCGTATCGCCCGACATCTATAAGCAGAAAATAGCATATCTGGGCTCGCCAGGCGAAATAATGGATGCTTCCGCCCTGAAACAGAACTATGAAGCCTTCAAGAAGGCAAACAAGATCCAAGAACTGCCAGGCATAAGCAAAGCCCTACTGCAAAAACTGGTCACTGACAACAAACAGACCCTGGTCGAAACGCGAACTCCTGTAAAGCTGGCCTCCGCTATCTGGACGTCAGGCGAAATTGAATTGGCTGACAGAAGCGAAATGACTCCTAATCTGTTTTTGAAAGTAGACAAGACGACCTTCGAGGACGAAACTTTCCGTGATGAAATCGCCATCTACATAAAAGTCAAAGACAAAGGACTTGTAGTCCTAACAGGATGCGGACACTCGGGGATAATCAATACAATTAAACAAGGCCAGAAACTCTCTGGAGAAGACAGAATCTATGCAGTAATAGGGGGATTCCATCTACAATCTTCTTCAGACGAGCATCTGGAAAAGGTTCTAGACTATTTCAACAAAATCGACCCCGATATCATATGTGGAATGCACTGCACCGGCTTCAACTTCAACACAAAGCTCTTGGCAAAAATGTCAGATAAGGCAACTCTCGGTGTCGTCGGAACGACATTCAATCTCTAGATTAAGACATCGAGCAAACGTCCTGTGCTTTCCGTTGCCCCACTTTAGACTATCCATGCTGTTCTCATTTATCATGGCTGCTTGCGCTGAAACCCGAATGAGCCCTTAATCGTGAATTTTCTCGTCTGACCTTCGAAGGTAACCCCTTGCCATATTCCTCGTCGAACCAGCTTTCTCAAAGACAAAGAGAGTTTTGCTGCCAAGCTCAGGACCAAGTTCCAACATATAAAATGTGCACGAGCTTTCTACAAAGGAGGCTCAAGTCTCGGCACGTCCAGACCATCAAAATGCTTGTCGAATGACACAATTGCGCTTGCTTTCACCGAGAGAGCCGACGAGTATTGAATAGCATCGTCCATGTCAAGCTTTCGCTTCAAAGCAAATTCGGCGGATCTGATCTCGTCCGCGATGGTTGTGGAATACACGAACAATCCTTTATAAGCTAGAAGGCTGGAGAGGAAGGTTTTGAGCTCGCTTAGCTTGCCAAACCTCTCCATGATTGCAATTATCGAATGAACCGTAAAATCTGTGATCATGCCATTCCTTTTTCCGTCCCTCAGAGATACGAGTAGTTCTTTCGATTCCTCTGTCCGGGCTCTGGATAGGAGCACTTCTAGGAATATGTTCGTATCAATTAATAGCATTCTTAAGCACCTTCTGGCTCCACGTTTTCTTCGTTTCATGTTGAAGTTCAACAGAGCCGATGTCAACGCCAGAAAGAAGCCCGACTATGGCTTCTACAGGATCTCCTTCAAATTCTGGGTTCTCTTTTTCGTTCGATAAGATCCATTTCATGATAGCTTCTTCCGCAGCCTTACTCAGGGCACCTTTTCCATAGCCGAACCTTCTCATTGCGAGTTCTCTGAACTTGCGTTCAACCTCTTGACTAACTTGGACCCTCAACGACAGGATTTATCACCAAACCTCCATATTGCCAAATGTCAATGTATACCTTCCGCATCGACGTTTCAACGCAACGAGCCTATCTTCCATTCAACTGCCCAGAAACTGCGATCCCAGAGTTGTCACGACAGTGAACACGCTTCGTTGCTTCATTCGTGGCTATTCGTATTTCTATTTCGGGTGGCACCATCAACCC
>JAHPYV010000097.1 GCA_019058495.1 Promethearchaeati archaeon | reverse complement strand
GGCTGGTACGCAATTCATCCAACCGCTGAAGCGTGTTGGGTTTCTTGCTCAATCCGCTTCTAATCTCAGATGACCAAGACCGTAAACTGTTATCATAATGTTGCCGTTCCTCAGACTACTCTTGAGCGACTCTGGTGAGCTATGAAGAATGTCCATGATGTAAACGCAACATGGCGGGTTATGGAATAGATAAAGTACGTTCAGTTGGTATTATATATTTCGAGAATCCTAGATACTTGAGATACCTTTTACTATGAGAGGGTTTTCGGGATCGGGTCGATGACTTCTAAGCCTTTGATCTTTGTGAAACCTTTGTCGTGAGTAGCGATTCTCTTTGTAGCCGTCGCTTCCATCGTCGCCAGGATAACACTGTCTCGGGCGCCGATCCCAGCCTTCGAGTACTTCATAAGTTGTTCGAAGGCTTGCTTGGCTAACTCGATGTCCAAGTTGATCAGTTTCAAAGTGGTTAGACTTTGTATCTTATCTAGCTTGTCACGGAATTCCTGGACTGACAGATTGCGTAGATAGTGGGCGACTTCGACGAGTGTGACAACATTCAGAACAATACCTTCGCGTATAGCTTCTCTCATGGTCTCGAGAACATACTTGTGCTCTGATAGGCGTTGGTCAAACCAATAGATCCAGAAGTTGGCGTCTATGTAGATCATTGTCTTTCCCAGATCTCCTTGAGCTTCAGTGGGTTAGCTTTTTGGACGGCGGATCCTTCTTTAATGAATCCTTCCATTTCACGGATGAAATCGTTGGGAGTCAGAGGTTTCATTATGACTATTTTTCCGTTTTCTGAGATCATCTTAACCTTGGATCCTTCCCGCAGATCTAACTTTTCACGCAGTCGCTTTGGAATGGCGACTCTACCCTTATCATCTATTACGCTCTCTTCAACCACTATTATCCCACCAATAGTCCCACTGAATTGGAAACACTTAAACGTTGCGGAGATGGAAAGCGATATATGATTACGGAAAGACCTTGATCTCCTCAATTACCAGAGAGAAGAGATATGTCGACCTTTCTCCTAGCAAAATGATATCCGCTCTCCAAGTTAATGGGAAGATGGCAAATGCGATCTTATGGAGCCCTTAGGGGGAACCTCTACTTTTGAGTCCGAAGCTTGACAGAGGCCTTGTTGAGGTTTACACCGGCAACGGCAAGGGGAAGACTAGCGCTGCGCTTGGTCTTGCTATAAGAGCTATTGGCAGAGGATTCAAGGTCTGCTTTGTGTGCTGGTTCAAGAAGAATGTGTCTGGAGAGTGCCTGTCCGCTAAGAAGTACTTGCAGGGTAAGTTGGTTATCTACCAGGCTGGTCGACCTGGATTTATCTGGGTTGATACTAAGCCACTGCCGAAGGACTACGAGTTAGCGAAGTCTGCCTTTGAGTTGGCTAAGAAAGTGATTCAAAGCGAGGAGTTTGACATCGTGGTTTTAGACGAAATTAACCCCGCTATGGATCTCGGGTTAATCAGCGTTGACGAGGTCTTGAAGTTGATTAGAAATAAACCTTCTAACATCGAGTTGGTTTTCACTGGGCGCAACGCACCCAAGGAGATCATTGAGATTGCTGACCTGGTAACCGACATGGCCGAGGTAAAACACTGGTACAATAAGGGAATCTCTGGTAGGCTAGGCATAGAATTCTGATTGGACTTCAAGGCATTTCTTTGCCCTGAGTCATTTTGCATCATCTGCTGAAGCCCACGGTTTCAGAAAAGATCCTTTTTTCACTGTTTCTTTGGTTGGTTAAGATACTGTAGTGACAGTTGAAGTGCTTCGATGAGTGTCGAGGGGGTTCCAATGTCTAATCGTATCTCATCTTTTTTCAACTTCGTTCCAACGACTTTATAGCCCTTATCTAGGAGCATCTGTATGCCGTCGGTTAGCTGTATTTCTCCGCCTTTGCCTGGGCGTACTTCCTCGAGCATGCCGAATATCTTTTCTTTAAATATATATATTGGGAGTATGATCAGGTTGCTGATCGGTTTCTCGGGTTTCTCTACTACCTTCTTAACGATCAGTGTATTGTCTGCTGCTGTCTCGGTTATTGCTACGCCGAAGGGTCTCGGGTCCTCGACCTCTTGGAAGAGTATCGCGGCTTCAGCCTCATGTTCGTTGAATTTGTCGACTAGCCTATTCAAGTGGTCATGGTTTCTGGATATTATGTAGGTGTCCCCTGCATGAACTAGCGTTACTCCGCGTATGTAGGGTCTCGCCCTGAGGACCGCGTCTCCGAATCCTTTAGGTTCTGGCTGATTGACGAAGCTCATATTTGATGAATTTACCTTATCGTAGAAATCTGTTAGCTCGCTTGATGTTTTGCCTTTGTTCGACAGCAGGCTGATGAAGCTACTGTCTGGCGTGAAATGATCCTCTATAGATCGTTTTCCCCTACCGACGACGAATACGTAGTCCCTTAGTCCAAAGTCGTATAGCTGCTCGAAGATTGCCTGGAGGATGGGTTTCACTAGGATATCGTTTTTAGAATTTCCCGTGAATATGGGAGACATTTCTTTGGGTATCTCCTTTGAGTAGGGAAGCAGCCTTGTTCCCAGACCTGCAGCTGTGAGGATAGCTCTCATAGTCGTGCTCGCTTTTACCAAGATTTAACCACCACTTAGTCAGAATGTCTTGCATGGTTAGTGTGAAGTCTCGTCGGGTTCCTTCCCGAGTCCTATTGCGCGGAATGCGACTCCTTTGTTAGCGAAGTCGCTTGGCCTAAATATCCTTCTGCCGTCCACGACAACTGGATTCTTCATGCTGCGAAGGAAGTCATCCGGAGTGAGTTCCTTGAATTCGTTCCACTCTGTGACTATAATGCAACAATCTGCGTCTTTGATGCATTCCAATGCTGAAGCTGAATAAGATATTTTCTCTCCGAGCACCTTCTGGACATTTGGTATTGCGGCAGGATCGTATGCTGTAACGTTCGCGCCCTCTTCAAGCAGCTTACTAATAATCTTGAGGGAGACTGCTTCTCTTATGTCATCTGTGTCAGGTTTGAATGCCAAGCCGAGCAGAGCTATACGCCTGTGTCTCAGTTTCCCTAGGGCGCTCTTGGCGATGTCGATGGCTCTGTGAGGCTGTTGGTCATTGACTTCGAGGGTACTACTCGCTATAAGTGGTCGGTATCCGAGGCTTTTGGAATGGGCTATCAAGGCTTTGACGTCCTTTGGGAAGCATGAGCCTCCCCAACCTAGACCGGCATTTAGGAATCTTTCTCCGATTCTCTTGTCTAAGCCGATTCCCTTTGCCACAACATTGACATCGGCTCCAGGTATTATTTCACACATATGTGCGATTTCGTTGATGAAACTAACCTTCATGGCAAGGAATGCGTTGTTAGCGTATTTCGTCAGCTCAGCGTTCTCAACTGATGTTCTGATCAGAGGTGGCGACTTGTCGGTTCCGTAGAAGCCTTGGTACAAGTTTTCTAGAGTGTCGCCTGATCTTTTGTCGTACTCGCCGATTATGATTCTGTCAGGATTGAGCGTGTCCTCCACAGCTGAGCCTTCTCTTAGGAATTCCGGGTTAGAACACAGATCTATGTCAACTCCAACATTCTTACCGGATTTGCGCTCAACTCTTGCTTTGACCACGTTTCTAGTGGTCCCAGGGGGAACAGTGCTCTTGACTATCATCAGAGGATGGGTGTCGGCCCCGCCTGCTTCTATGGCGCTGCCGATATCTTCAGAGGCTTTCTCTATGTATTGCAGATCGACGCTTCCATCCTTTTTGCTGGGAGTTCCGACTGTTATGAAGTAGATGTCGGAGTGTGGGATTTCGCTGGTAGGCGTAAAACCTTTTCCGAGTGATTCCGTTAGAATTCTGTCCAGCCCTGGTTCATGTATTGGTAGTCGTTTGTTGTTGATTGCGTCTATCTTGTTTGCGTCTATATCCACGCCGACCACGTTGAAGCCTCTGCTCGCGAAGCATAGTGCTGTGGTCAGTCCAACATAGCCTAGGCCCACTACGGTGATCTTTTTCGACTCATTTGACATGTTGCATGACCTGCCTTAATCTAAGCAGGAAGCGCCTAGCGTTTTTGAGGAGTTCCTGCTTCTTTGAACTTGATTTCTCCTTCAATTAGTTTTCTCAGTGTTAAGGGCAGTTCTCCTACTTTGGCTCGCACTTGTTCTACTGTGTCTCTGTCCCTGATCGTCACAGTACCGTCCTCCAGCGTTTTGTAGTCAATGGTGACGGCGTAGGGAATACCGATTTCATCTGCCCTTGCATATATTTTTCCGACGGATCCTTTCTCATCGTACATCGTGTCGAATCCCTCCTCCTTCAAGGTTCCATAGATCTCCTTGGCTTTCTCTGGCAACTTGTCTTTTCTCATTAACGGAATTACGATGACTTCAATTGGAGCTATCTTCGGAGGGAATTGGAACCAAGCCCAGTCTCTGTCTCCTTCCCTGTAGCAGTGCTCAAGGACGCAGTAGGTTGCCCGTTCAACTCCGAATGATGGTTCGATTACATGTGGGATTACTCGTTCTCCTTCTCCAAGAGGACTAACGGATAAGTCTTGTCCGCTAGCTTTGCTGTGGCTCTTCAAGTCGTAATCTGTTCTGTAAGCGTTTCCTATGACCTCTTTCCACCCTAGGCTAAGTTCGACCTCTAAATCAAGGTTTCCACCTGAGTAGTGAGGCGTCTCTTCGGGCATCATGTACCTGAATCTCAGTTTCTCGCGCGGTATTCCTAGGGTGGTGTAGAATAGTGTTTCCCTTGCAAGATAGTATGCAACACATTGATTAGGCACGAGTTTTCTATCGAATGCTTCTTGCGCCGTAACGTCAACAACACCCTCCGTAGCATCTGATCCCTTTCCTCTTTCTTGTGCCTCTCGTGAGAAGATTCTGATGCTGATATCTTTGATTTCATTGAACCTTGGGTGATTGTTCAGTTGTCGCGGGTCAACGAAGAACTCGACCTCCATTTGAGTAAACTCGCGAAGCCTGATGACTCCTTGCCTTGGAGATATCTCATTCCTGTACACCCTTCCTGTCTGAGCTAACCCAAACGGTAAGGTTCCTCTCATCGTTGAGAAAACGCGTTTGAAGGCGGTGAATATGTTCTGCGCCGTCTCTGGCCGAAGGAAGCCTTGAGCCTTCTCGGCGCCGATTCCAATGCTAAACATTAGGGGGAATGGTTTGACGTCGGATAGCTCTCCCTCGCACTTAGGGCATTTGATTTTTTCGTCTTTGATTATCTTGCTCATCTCTTCCACGGATGCTCTTTCAACGTTCCGACCTATAGCCTCTTGAATCAAGTGGTCTGCTCTGAAAACCTTTGAACATTTTTTGCATTCAACCTTTGGGTCCGTGAAGTGGTCAACGTGCCCTGAAGCCTTCAAAACGCCATATGGAAGGATTGCTGAGCCGTCAATCTCGTAAACGTTGTCCTCGGATTTCACGAAGAAGTTTCTCCAAGTCTCAATTATTTTTCGCCTTAGAAGTGACCCAATAGGTCCCCAGTCATAGAAGCCTGCTGTCCCCCCATAGATTTCAGCTGTTGGAAAGAATATGCCTCTCCTTGCAGCTACGTCGCTTATCTTCTCCATTAGGTTTTTGTTCTTCTTGCTGTCTGATGCCAAAACACGGTCATCCTCCGCTTAGAGCAGCCAGATATGCGCGCTAATAGACAAGTTCACTAGTCGTATCTGATACCGATTCTCCTTCTTTCATTTATTAATGATTTTTGAGATAATATGTCGGTAGTGGATCTTAAGAGTATTTCAGTCTAGTGCTTAAGCAATACTGTTTATATGATGCATGAGGCTGGTCACTGCTAGGAGGATGACTACACATTGAAGGTTTGGATTGATGGTAGCTCAAAGGGTAATCCTGGTCCTGCGAGGGCAAGTGTTGTATTCGAAGATGGAGAGAAGATTATGAAAGACCTCGGCATGACGACTAATAACAGGGCAGAGTACCAGGCTTTGGTACTAGCCCTCAAGACAGCCAGCAAAAAGGGAATACAGGAGTTGACAGTTCTAACTGATAGCCAGTTGGTAGATGGTCATATTAATAAGGGTTGGAAAGTCAACGAGAACCAAGACCTAGTAATTGACGCCAGAACGCTTCTCGGAAAATTCAAACATTGTAAAATCGTATGGATACCGAGAGACGAGAATAAAGCACATCAAGTTTAAGACACTCTACTCCCTTTTTCGACGCAAATTAGCTCTCTCCTGAGGGTTGGTGCTTCCAATAAGACACTCTATCCCACTCACTCTCTGCGGTCATGCATCACGCTTTTTCCACCAATCCATGAGCTTCTTAGTAGCTTCCGCCACGAATCTTGCATCTTCTACTGCCGATTCTGCATCCTTTTGGCTATAGAGGCTAGCAGGTGGCTTAGCAAGTGTCTCGTCGCCATAAAACGATGGGCCCCTATCCTCGGCGAGTCTCTTGCTTGCAAGTGCAAATCTCGGGATGTTCTCGCTAAACCACTGTGGGATATGCTTGCCAATAATAGCACGCTTGAGCACGGCGCTCACATCATGTTTCTTGGGATACTCGACACCTAGCAGGCGGAGAGCTGACTTTAGGCATAACTCAACTGTCTCTTGAGCCCTTCGAACTGCGCGATGGTAGCTCTTGGTTTGAAGCGCATTTTCTGCCTCCTTCAGAGAGTATTCTGCGTCTACAAAAAGGCTTAGTGCCATGTCTTCTGTATTCACAATTCAACAACCTCCCCTCTCTTAATGCCAGGCTTAAGATCCCAGTACCATGAGCCGTCTTCAAGAAAAACCCTCTTTGCTCCTATTAACCTGAGTTTTTTTCTTAGATTCTCAAGGATGTTTTTCATGAAGTTGTCTTCGTCAAAGACGATTACAGCGTCCTCAGTCATATCAAGATATATCGCTCTATTTGTCTTCGCTTCGTCTTTGGTCAGCGGATGAAACTGTACCCATGTGTTTATGCCTCGTCTCTCCAAATTTGTGAAGGGCTCTGTAAGTTCCAGCTGCCCAATCACTTTGACAAGGCGCTCCATCCTACTTGTCATGCCTTTCTCAAAGGCTGAGCTAACAATAAGAACATCAGTGTCACTATCTGTCTTGGCTTGGTTCCTCGCTACGGATCCAAAAATCACTACACTCACAAGGGCGTTCTTCAATTCTTCTCTTAGCAAACGTACCAATTCAGCGATGAACACCCTCCGCGATTCATCAACTATCAGTTCAAGACCCGCTTTAGTCAATCGTTCCAGTCACCTAGCTTCCTTAGTCCAGTAAAAGGACGACCGAAATAAACTTAACTCCAATCTTAGAGTCCATCCTTACCATACAGTTGTTATTCTACCCTCTTTCTGAATTTCCGGGTCGTTTGTGATGATGCATTTCGCTGAGTGACGTAGTGACGTTGCACATATCATTCTGTCATGCAACTCAGGAACCTTCAACTCAAGAAATATCTTCCAGTCGGCGATCCCCATATCCACCGAGATCAGGTAGCTCGATGACTCCATATCTGAGATTAGCTCGGTGATTGCGGCTAGAGGATCTTGTGCTCTAAGCCTCCCCTTTAGCGCAGTGTATATGAACTCCCCAACTACTATTGAAGGCACGAGGAGTTTCGCTCTGCCCTCCTCCGCTGACTTGAAGATGGAGTTTGCTCTTGGAGGAAGGTCATCTTCGAAGTATTTCACAAGAGCGATCGTGTCAATTATATAAATCAAGGACGGCGATTTCGCTTCTTGCCTCAAGTATTCGCTAAAGCCTCCATTGCTTTCTCAGTTCCTTGATGTCTTCCTCTATTCCTTTTATGTCAAGCTTACCTTTCAGCCTTCCCCTCAGCGGCGATGTGGTCGCATGTTTCAGGAGAAGCCCATCCTCGCCGGGCAAAATGACAACGTCCTCCCCCTCCTTAAGATGGTATTTTTCCCTGAGCGTCTTAGGAACTGTAACCTGACCCTTGGGACCAATGCGACTATGATAAGCGTCAACCACTCTAAACACCTCACAATATAGTAAGCATGCAAGTATAAGAATCTTACTTATAGTAAGATCATAATACTGCTAGTATGACCTTCATACATCCAGATTATGAGGTGATTCATCAGAGAAGGCTCCGCTGTTCGAAAGGTCAACCCTCTAAGAATTAAGGGGATATCGAAAGAGCACTGATGTGTCTCGAGGCCGACTTCTGGATCTGAAACAGGGACCTTAATGTAGTCACTGGTGCTGTTACCTTCGCGGTTGATGTGTTTTCATAGGGAAAGGGGGCTTAGTTTAGGCATGCAAGCATTCAATGCGGTCTAGCAAATCTATACGCCATCTCCTGAATTACTCAACCTTTTAGACGAGTTTAGGGAGATGGTGAACGATTGTATACGCATTGGCTTGGCTGAGAATGTTACGTCTATGAAGGCTCTTTCAAAGAAGGCTTACCACGAACTTGCGGGATATGGTACACAAACTTACTACTATTTGACTGCGATTAGTAAAGCCGCTGGCATCCTTCGGAATTATAGGCATATGCTAAGGAAGCAACCGAAAGTCAAGAAGCCTTATGCGAGTAGGCTCATGCTTACCGATTGCTATGGTTTCAAGATAACCAACGGCAACCTTAGATTGCCAATCAGGGCAAGAGAATACGTTTACATCCCATTGAATGCTTATGTGTTGCGGTCTATGGTTCTGACTTTATGATAGGCGCCTTCTATACCTAATGGGCTGGCATGCTCGTAAGTTAACATGGTCTTCGCGACCGTGGTTCTGACTGGGCGAATCCTGAGCTGCTAAAGATTTGGGCCTTGCGCCCGGATGAGTGAATGCAGCCTGATGCCAGCTGGAAAGGAGGTGGATGAAAGAGAGATGATGTACGTAGGAGTGGATGTTGGGAAGAGTAGATGCAGAACTGCGATGATGAATAGAGAAGGCACCGTAATAAACGAGTTCAGCTTCAACAATGATCAGGAGGGAATATCCCACCTTGCTTCGATGCTCACCATGGACGACAAGGTCGTCATGGAGTCCACAGGGGCGTACTGGCTAAACCTGTATAACCACCTGGAGCATGCGCACGTACCGGTGGTGCTGGCGAACCCTTTGAAGACAAAGGCCATAGCGTCTGCGAGGATAAAGAGCGACAAGGTAGATGCCAGGATACTGGCGCACCTTCTCAGGGCAAACCTGATCCCGGAAAGCTACGTTCCAAGCAGAGACATGAGGGAGATAAGGTCCCTGGTGAGGCACAGGCTGTCCATAGTCAAGGTGAGAAGCATGGTGAAGAACAGGGTTCACGCCATAATAGACAGGAGCGGGCTGAA
>JAHPYV010000096.1 GCA_019058495.1 Promethearchaeati archaeon | reverse complement strand
GCAGACGAGATAAGAACCCTCGGAGTTAGAGCTAATGCTGATGAACCGGTAAACTCTAAGAGAGCGAGGGAATTCGGTGCAGAAGGGATTGGTCTATGCAGAACAGAAAGGATGTTCAACGCTCCTGACCGCCTAACGATAATGCACAAAATGATTCTCGCCGACACACTTGACGAACGTAAGAAATATCTTGAACAATTGATGCCGATGCAAAAGAAGGACTTCAGAGACATTCTCAAAGTGATGGAAGGACTGGATGTAACAATCAGACTACTTGATCCACCACTGCACGAATTCCTACCAGGAATCGAGCAACTTCTTGAAGAAAGGTATGAGCTCAAGACTGAGCATGCCGACCCGTCAAGAATCGCTGACAATGAAAAAGTACTCCGCAGAGTAAGGCAACTAACAGAAGTTAACCCAATGATGGGACAGCGAGGAGTACGGGTAGGCATCATGATGCCTGAGATATACGAGATGCAAACAAGAGCAATAATCGAAGCGGCAACCGAACTCACAAAGGAAGGCGTGGACGTTAGACCCGAGATAATGCTGCCCAACGTAGGCAGCGCCGAAGAGATGCGATTTGTCAGAGAAAAAGTGGAGAAAATTGTTCGCGAGGTCATGGACAAATCTGGCACCAAAGTGAGATACCATATAGGAACAATGATGGAAGTCGTCAGATCATGCCTCGTAGCCGACAAGATAGCACAATACGCTGAGTTCTTCAGCTTCGGCACAAACGATTTGACACAAGGAACATTCAGTTTCAGCAGAGAAGATGCAGAAGCCAAGTTCATAACCAAATACCTCGAAGAGAAACTGCTGGTCAATAACCCATTCGAAGTCTTGGATAGGGACGGTGTCGGCAAGTTGATGGCTATGGCAGTCGAGCTAGGTCGAAAGACAAGACCAGAACTCAAAGTGGGGATATGCGGCGAGCACGGAGGAGAACCAAACTCAGTAGAGCTATGCCACACAATAGGTCTGGACTACGTGAGCTGTTCGCCGTTTAGAGTTCCAATAGCTAGACTGGCCGCAGCACAAGCCGAGATTAAGTTCCCGAGGAAGAAGAAGGCAGCGAAGCCTGCCAAGGTGAAGAAGTAGAGCGAGTTGTCTCTATTGGTTCATCTGCAGACGGCTTCTCTTGGCCAGAGAAAACTGCCAATAAACTACTCTTTCCTCGCTTAGCGAGGAATATCCTTTTATTTTGAAACGATTCTTCCAATCATGAAAGTCATAAGAAGATGAGAAAAATGGATTTCTTTGATGTCGTTGCCAATCGAAGGTCAGTAAGGGCCTACCTCGGCAAAGAGGTTGAAGAAGACAAACTTCAGAAGATACTTGAAGCTGGAAATTCAGCTCCGTCCGCAGGCGATCTTCAAGGCTACGAGATAGTCGTAGTCAGGGATCAGAAGCAAAAGGAAGTACTGAGCCATGCAGCAAACCAGCACTTCATTTCTCAGGCTCCTATAGTTCTAGTTGTTGTGGCCAACCAGAAGAGATCAGCACAGAGGTATCGTGAGAGAGGTGCCAAACTATACGCGGTACAGGATGCGACGATAGCTACATCTTACATGCAGTTAGCTGCTACGGCCTTAGGACTAGCCTCGTGCTGGGTTGGAGCGTTTGACGATAATGGCGTAGCGAGCGTGGTTGGGGCGAATATAGACGGAGGCTTTATGCCCGAAGCAGTTTTGCCAATTGGCTATCCAAACCAGTCACCTAGGGCCACACCCAGAAGAAAACTGTCAGATCTGGTACATCAAGGAAAGCTCTGAGCCTCGTCACTATTTGAGCATCTTCCTGAATGGGCCGCTTCTTGAACTGTCTGTGTTGCGAGGGATTCAACTCTGAAGATACTTTCGATAGATATTGGAGCGGGGACGGAGGATATCCTCCTGTACGATAGCTCAAAGTCAATTGAGAACTGTGTCAAGATGGTTCTGTCTTCGCCAACCTTAGTATACTCCGCTGAAATCAAGAGATTAACGAGTAATCGTCTGAATCTGCTTGTGAAAGGTGACACTATTGGTGGGGGAGCGATTGCAGGTGCGATAAGAGAACATCTGAAGAAAGGTCTGAAGGTTGTCATGACGGAGAAAGCGTCACTCACCATCAGAAACAACCTGGAGCAAGTTCGCTCGATGGGCATAGAAATTGTGAAAAACGAATCCCAGTTGCCCAGATTCGGCGGGGCTCTGATCAATCTTGAGGAGATTAACTTATCTAAGATCTTAGAATTCCTAGATGGAATGGGTGTAAAGACAGATGATGCGGATGTCGTCGCGGTGGGAGTGCAAGATCATGGGGTTTCGCCGGCAGGCGAGAGCAACAGGGCTTTCCGAATCAAGAAAATGGAGGAACTATTGAGACCAAACCCGACACTGGAAGCGCTAGCCTTCAAGGAAGATGAAGTCCCCCAGTTCTTTCTAAGGATGCGTTCAGCGGTTGAAGCCTGCAAGAGGCAGATGCCGAACTCGAAAATCATAGTCATGGACACATCTCCATGTGCTGTACTAGGCTGCTTAGAAGATCCTGAGGTCGGAAAAAAGAGTCGCGTCCTCGTTGTGAACGCTGGGAATGGTCACACAATAGCGGCGATAGTGCATGGGGGCAATGTAGCTGGACTTATGGAGCACCACACTGATATGCTGCGCGATAATCCGAATAAACTGAAGCATCTCCTAATTGCATTCGCGAACGGTAGAATCAAAGGTGAAGACATCTTCGAGGATGGAGGACACGGGGCTTTCTACTTGAAAAATAACGAGAAGAATCGAAACCTCTCCCTTGAAGACATCGAGATAATTGCAGTAACAGGTCCAAATAGATCCATTGCAAACAGCGTGAACCTGCCAATTCACTACGCCTCGCCTGCTGGTGACGTCATGATGACTGGAACTATGGGTCTTGTCAGAGCTGTGCTGAGAAAGCTCGGATAAGCTATCGTGCAACTAGCGCTCTCATACATATTATAACTATTATCACATTATTATGATCGTATCGTGGCACGCGGCAGGTGAATGGCTTGGGAAAAACGATGTCTGAGAAGATACTTGAAAGAGCTTCAGGGCAAAACGTCTCAGTTGGAGATGTCGTCGTAGCGAACATTGACTATATTATGGCAAATGATGGCACTGCTCCGCTTGCGATCAAGTTCTTTCAAGAGATGGGTGGAAGAAAGGTTTGGAACCCAGAAAAAGTTGTTCTTTTCATCGATCATGCCACTCCGAGTTATAATGAGGAGATCTCGGCGACACATAACCTCATCAGGAAATTCGCGGCTGAGCAGAACATAACAAACTTCTACGATGTTGGAAGTGGAATATGTCACAGAGTTATGTTGGAGAGACATGCTTCATCAGGTATGCTTATCGTGGGTGCGGATTCCCATACGACTACCTACGGCGCCTTAGGTGCATTCTCAACAGGCATAGGCTCAACAGAGGCAGCTGCCGCAATGATCTCTGGGAAGCTGTGGTTTAGAGTACCCGAATCTGTGAAGTTCAACTTGACTGGAAGTCCACACAAGATGGTCTTGCCCAAAGACATCATCCTTCACATAGCTGGAAAGATAGGGGCAGACGGCGCAACATATCAGGCAATCGAGTTCACTGGCAACTATGTTTCGACAATAAGCGTCGATGGAAGGGCAACCCTGTGCAATATGGCAGTTGAGATGGGCGCGAAAACAGGTCTAGTCGCACCTGACAAGATCACTCTCAGTTATCTGAAGAATCATTTGCGAGGAGACGACGCTGAACCTGTAACTAGCGATAGAGATGCAGAGTATCGAGACGTCAAGGAGTTTGAGCTGGCTAAACTCGAGCCTCAGATTTCTTGCCCTCATAGCGTCGATAACGTCAAACCGATCTCCGAATTTGGAGATGTGGAAATTGATCAGGTCTTCCTAGGTTCGTGCACAAATGGTTCAATCGAAGATTTGGAGGTCGCTGCAAAGATTATTAGAGGAAAGAAGGTGAAGAAAGGCGTCAGGGTACTCGTCATTCCTGCTACGAGTGAAATCTACTTGCAAGCCGCTGAGAGAGGGCTGCTAGGGTTATTTGTTGAAGCAGGGTGTACCGTGTGCAACCCTGGATGCGGGCCTTGCATTGGAGGTCATATGGGAGTGCTAGCTCCCGGAGAAGTTTGCCTCTCAACTTCAAACAGAAACTTCAAAGGTCGCATGGGATGCGCTGATGCTTCAATTTACTTATGTTCCCCAGCGACTGCCGCGGCATCAGCTCTAACAGGCAAAATAACTGATCCAAGAGGTATGAAGTGAGTTTGCCATCAGATACAATCAAGGGGAAGGTATGGAAATTCGGAGACAACATCAACACCGACGACATAATCCCCGGCAAATATAAACTGGGAACCTTGGACATGGCTGGATTGTCAGAACACGCTATGGAAGGTGTCGACCCGAATTTTGCCAAGAAAGCCAAGCCAGGTGACATAATCGTCGCAGGGAGGAACTTCGGTTGCGGTTCTAGCAGAGAACAGGCTCCTCACATCCTAAAAGAGTTCGGTATCGCGTCGGTGGTCGCAAGATCCTTTGCAAGAATATTCTACAGGAACTCGATCAATATTGCCTTTCCAATCTTTGAATGTCATGAAGCTTACGACGGAACTCTCGAGGGCGACACATTGATTATCGACGCATCTGCAGGAACTATAAAGAACCCAAGAACGAGTGATTTGTGGTCGGTTAAACCGATTCCTGCCTTCCTTAAGAAGATATTTGAAGAGGGTGGACTTGTGGCCCACTTTAAGAAGCACGGAGGCTTCGAATGGCAAACGGAGTGAGGCAGCGGGGCAACAATATCCCAACTAGGACATATTTGGAGGCATGCGCAAAATGGCGGTCAAGAAACTGATAATCGGCATAACGGGTACCACTGGAGTAATCTATGGAGTCAAGATGGTTGAATACCTGCACGATTATCACGAGGACGTCGAGACGTTTCTTGTGATAAGCGACGTAGCCAAAAAACTTCTAACCATTGAGACCTCAACTACATATGAGGCACTTTCCAAGAAAGCCACATGGAGTTTTGAACCAGAAAACATGGCAGCCCCAGTTGCCAGCGGCTCATTCCTAACCGACGGGATGATAATAATCCCATGCTCAATGAAGACTCTTGCAGCAATAGCTACAGGGTATTCAGACAACTTGATAGCCCGAGCAGCAGATGTCATATTGAAAGAGCGAAGGAAACTCGTTGTTGTGCCAAGAGAGACGCCTCTAAGCACAATCCACCTAAGAAACATGTTAACGCTTTCTAAGGCTGGAGCTGTCATACTACCTCCGGTGCCCGCATTCTACTATGAGCCAAAGACAATCGATGAAGTAATCAATTATACGATAGGAAAGGTACTTGACATCTTGGGAATTGAGCACAAACTCTTTGAAAGATGGAAGTGATGTAACGCAAGCGTGTAGGTGAAAAGGACTTGTCATTAAGCAAAGAAGAACTTGACCGCTACTCGCGTCAAATAGTCCTACGAGACTTCGGTGTCGAGGGGCAACTCAAGATCAAGTCCGCAAAGGTCTGCGTACTTGGAGTTGGGGGGCTCGGATCAGTTTCGTCTCTCCAACTCGCAGGGATCGGAGTGGGTTATCTAAGGATAATTGATAGGGACGTCGTAGATCTGACAAACCTCCAAAGACAGCTAATCTATAACGTCAGTTCAATTGGATATCCGAAGGTTGAGGTTGCAGCGAAGAAACTCAATGACCTCAATCCTAGAGTGAAAGTTGATCCGATAGCCACATCTATTGGCGAAGAGAACGCCGAGAGTCTCGTGAAAGGCGTAGACGTCGTGGTCGATGCTCTCGACAGATTCGCTCCGAGGTTCGCCATTAACAAAGCTTGCATCAAATTTAAGACACCATACCTATTTGGCGGAGCAATTGAGGCATACGGGAATGCTACGACTATAATTCCAGGCGAAACTCCTTGCCTCGAATGCTTATTTCATAACGCTGATGACTCGGAAATTCCAACATGCGAGAGGGTAGGCGTAATACCACCAATAATAAACATAATCGCAAGCATCCAAGTCAACGAAGCAATAAGGCTGATTCTGAAAGAGAAGCCTCTACTTGCGAACAAGATCATGTATTGCGACCTCAATTCGCTGAGTTTCGATGTTTTCAATGTGACCAGACGCAAAGACTGCTCCGTCTGCGGAACCGCTTCGATATTGGCTCAAAGAGATGAAGCTAAGCTTGGGGGACCATCAGAGAAAGGAGGAAGTGTAAGCGAACTCTGTGGAAAGGAATCCTTCATGGTAACTCCTAATCAAGACGTTACGATAAATGTAGCAAACGCTGGCAAGATCTTAGCCAAGAAATACAAGGTGAAGATATTGGCAAGTTACGGCGTCACACTAAGCGTCAGCGAAAAAGTATCAGTTAGCCTAATGAAAGGTGGCAACATGCTCATCAAAGGTGTAGAAAACGCAGAGAAAGCACAGCGAATCTACGACGAGATCACAAAGATGCTCGAAGAGGCAAACTAAATGGTTCTTCCTGCCATTATTGAATGACTGTGAAGTGGAAACGAACGCCTATCCTTGTCGTGAGCATTAAGACTCTTTCTGTTTCGCTTTCCTTTTCTTCAAGTAGTCTTCAATAGCAGCTTTGAGTCCATCTGATGCAAGGTTGCTACAATGCATTTTAATCGGAGGAAGTCCATCTAGGCTTGTTGCGACATCCTCACGTGAGATTTTCATTCCTTCCTCCAAGGTTTTTCCCTTGGCGAGTTCAGTTATCATGCTGCTCGTCGCTATAGCAGCGCCACACCCAAAAGTCTTGAACTTTATATCAGATAACCTCTCAACACCGTCAGCATCCTTGCTAACCTTGATGTAAATCCACATCAAGTCACCACAATTGTGAAGACAGAACGCCTCGCCTGTGAACGAGTGACTGTTCTCAACCTCAAGATTGTAAATGCTCGTAACAACATTTTTCTTTCCAATGTGGGTTATTGGAGTGTAGTAGTAGTTGTCGTCAAACCATGAATGCACCTTTTCTGGTCTAGTTTAAATGAACTCTCTTGCAAGGATTTCGCAGAGCTTTCTTAATGATTCCTTATCACCTATGTGAATTCTATAGGCCTTTTTGTGCCTGACGCCGCTCCTCGTTTTCTCCGCTTCGAGATAGAGAGAATGGGTGATTCTCTGTCTCATCAACAATGTCTTCAGTTGCTGCGCCAATTGGTATGATATCGTAGAGTAACCTGCCCGAGGTCTCACTCCATCGAGCCTCACGTAACCGTCGCCAAGCCATAGCCCCCTTATTAATTCCCTTTGCTTCTCTGGGGGCAATAGCATCATGAACTGAGGTATCTTCTTATGTTCCGCATAGACTCCAAATAGTTTCTTGAAGTATCTTGCTAGAGCAGCATTGTATATGAAGACTTCAAGACTTCTCGCTCTTTCTTTGGTCTTCGGTTCAATGTCCCAAAGCCTTTTTGCAATATTCTTGATATCTTCAGAAATCTCTTTTTCCTTGAGGTTCAGTGTGAAGCCGATGTAAGTCTTGGAAGGGATGTCTTTTATGTGGCCTTCAGATAAGAAGAATCCGCTAAGTCTAAGGAAGTCCCCGTTAATTGGGATTCTTCCCGGGATCTCTTTGCTCTTGAAATCATGTTCTGATTTTGGTACGTCCACTTCGATGGTGTTAACATCCCTTGTCTCCTTTAGGATCGGGTAAATAGCTATGTCTCCTTTCTTTAACTCGCTTGCATGATACCAATCATGATATAGAGCCTTTTTGCCACTTGTCCTGAGAAACTTGTCTCCCTTCGGGAGCTTCACGGCCAGAACAAGGTGGTCTGGCGTCAAAGAAACTGATCCGAGTTTGTTTCTCAGGGTTAGTATCTCTCCGTCGTACTTTCTTCTGAACTTGCTGAGAATGTTGCTATATTCGCCATTATGGCTCAGAACTCTTTCTTCTTTGGGGATGCGACTAATAGCCATGAGCGTATCATTTAGACTGATCTTCTCGTCACCCAGAAGGCATACTGGGTTTCCTACTTTGCCGATTCCGTCGGCATCTTTGATTTCTCCTACGTTGCGTGGGTTTCTGAAATGATCCATTACTTTCTGGCTGTACAACAAGATTGTTTCACCTTGAAAACCTCAATCAGGAATACTTGTAGTATCCTGCCGCCTAATCTATGACATAACATATTTCAGCGTTTAGTTATGTGATTGCATTCAAATATATATGCATCTCTCAACAGAATTGTTATCACAACTGTGGATGGTTTTTGTGGCATCTCAGCTTCCAGTTATGACTTGCCGAACCAATGCGGACGCTTTATCTTCGAGAAACATTTATTATGTGGAACACGAGAGAGAATCACGCAAATGTAACAGGTCAACTTATGCGTCTGTTGAAGGCGAGGAGTGAGCTGAAAATTGTCAGAAGATGATACCGTAGTCAAGGCATGTGAGAAAATTCTGCCAAGTGCTGTGATGGTGAGTACGGTTCAACTTGTTGAAGATTATTTCTACAGGGCTCATCCAGTTGAGGGCGTAGGCTCAGGTCTGATAGCCGACTCAAAAGGATACATAATTACAAGCAGACATGTTGTCAGCACCGCCAGGAGAATTCAGGTAATGCTCCAAGACGGAAAAGTTTTGGATGCCAAAGTTGTTGGGGAAGACGCGGCAATTGATAGTGCCATATTGAAAATCGATTCCAGAGGGTTGCCCGCTGCCGAGTTAGGTGATTCGGACAAGCTAAAGATCGGGCAGACAGTCATTGCCGTTGGAGTTCCATTCCGATTGACTGGAGGAGCTACGGTAACGAAAGGAGTCATAAGCGCTGTGAATAGGACAATTCAGTCTGACACGGGAAGCCTCGAGAACCTTGTTCAAACCGACGCTGCGATAAATCCAGGAAACAGTGGAGGACCGCTAATAGATCTTAATGCGAGAGTAATAGCCATTAACACTGCGATTATCCCCTTCGCTCAAGGTATAGGGTTTGCCATACCCATTAATGCGGCAAAAAGGGTCCTTGATAAAGTGTTGAAGTATGGGTCATACGTTAGACCTTGGTTGGGTCTCGTAGGTGTAGACGTTACTCCTAGCATAGCAAATTACTACAGGCTAGCCGTCTCGAAAGGGGTACTGGTTATAAGAGTGATCCGAGGCAGCCCAGCGCACGAGGCTGGTCTCTCTGAAGGTGATGTCATAACAGCAGTCGACGATAAGGAACTCAAAGCGATGTCTGGACTTGTGGAATATCTGCAGGAGAAGAATGTCGATGACGAGATATCATTGACAATGGTGCGCGGT
>JAHPYV010000095.1 GCA_019058495.1 Promethearchaeati archaeon | reverse complement strand
ATCTTTGCCTTGCCCAATTATCATCTTCATTGAGGTGCTTGACAGTGATAGATAGCCTCATCAGAATGGCTCAGAACTTGCCAGCTACGATAGGAGTCGGCATCTCCACGCCAATTGAAAGCGCCAGGAGAACAGTTGACGCGGCGCTACGAGCCCTGTGGAATGGTTATGTGAAACGTATTTTTCTCGTTGGTTCAGCTGAGGCATTTGATGAGCTTGAAGCTGTCGATGCATCGCTTGAAACTATTGTCACCGATGATCCTGAGAGCGATTTGGTTAAACTTCTCGATGGGCAGGTGAACGCTATAGTGCGTGGGTCTCTAAGTGCCAGTAAGGTGCTGCCGATAGTAAAATCCAGACTTAAGCTTCCATTCATTGCGCGCCTCGCCCTCCTGGAAACAGTTGCGAAACAGGCATTCTTCTTTGGTCCAGTCGGAATAGATGAAGGGAGAAACGTGAGGGAGAAGCTATTTTTCATCAGGGAAGGAATGAAACTAGTCCGTTCGCTGGGGTGCACTCCGAAAGTGGCGGTGCTTTCGGGCGGAAGATTCAGTGACGTTGGTAGAGACAAGGGAGTTGATAACACCCTGAGGGAAGCAGAGGACGTCGTAAAGGATGCTCAGCGTGAGTTTGAGGGTTTGGACATAAAACACTACGAGATATTAATCGAAGATGCGATCGCCGAGAAAGCCAATCTGATAATTGCCCCAGGCGGAATATCAGGAAACCTGATTTATCGCACATTGATCCACTTGGGAAGCGGAACTTCATACGGGGCCACCTACCTTGGACTTCCCAAACCCATAATAGACACTTCGCGCGCTGGACCTGTGAGTGAGTACACAGGGGCTATTGCAATGGCTAGCGCCTTTGTCACGAAAGCATGACTGAGGTAACTTTTCACTCTTTCTCTATTCTTTCTTCTTGAAAGTCAGCCACTTGTGTTCTCCAGTGTTCAGCATGAAGTATGTGCCCTTCAGAGTTGCACCTTTGAAAACTAGTATCAATTCTTTTGGCGATTCTTTGACGAGGTCATATTCTCCCGAGTCGATTTTTCTCAGCTCTCCTGCTCCATATCCCTCTTCAATCACTCCCTCAAAGTCGAGGCTCTCCTTGGTGTGGGGAGGCTGCTCGATCGCAAGCCTCTTGAATCCGTACGTCGTCGGAGGCTGGTAACGCATTGCGAACGACATCACCTTACCGTCATGCCATTCCAGTCTCAAGTCGTAGTGTAGACCGGCCTTCTTGGCTTTGTGCTCATGTAGAGTAAACCGCATGAGTTGCTGTCCTCTCTCCTGCAGGAAGAAACGCAGTTCAATATTGGTCTTCAGCCCAGGGCTGTTTGCCCGCTTTCAATTTTGTCGCTCACAGATATCGCTTTTCCCTTTGCCACCTGTAGGAAGTTCACCAAGTCTTCTCTTGTTGCGTGTTTGCCTTCCTCGCTCTGAAGGTAAAATGCAGCAGCCGCATTTGCTAGGATGAGTCGCTCAGTTGGTGGTAGGCTTGCTAGCTCGCCGAAGATGTTTCCGGCGTTCCAGGCGTCTCCTGCCCCAGTTACTCGGTTGAGTTTGACGTCGAAGCCAGCGGCAACGAACCTATTCTCTTGTGAAAACGATGCTGAGTAGTCTATTGTGTGAAGGTCTATTCTAACCTTCAGTTTCTCGTGTAGTAACATTGCAGCTTCCAAGGCGAGTTTGTTTAGGTTCTCCGTCTTTCTTCTTCTGCTGAATGTCTTGTCGAGGGATCCTGCGTACCAACATGCTTCGTTCTCGTTGACCCCGAAGATGTCTACGAATGGTTTTTTTAATATGTTGACTACGTCGTCAACTTCGTTGCGTCTCGACGATGGGTCGCAGGTGTCGAAATACGTTTTCCCAGCTCCTTCAGCTTTGACCTTCCTGAACACTGTTTCAGCGAGCTTTGTTCCTTTTTTGTTTTGCAGCCAGTTGAAGCAGCATACCATATCCGCGCTGAGTATCTTCTTCCAGTCTTCGCTAGTGAGTGAATCAGGGCCGAAGTCTGAAACTGAGGCTGGGTAGTTCAGCATGACGTTTGATTTTCGTCCACCGACTTTCGCCTCGAGCGCAACGGTTAGGGCTAGTTCTCCGTCGGTTTTCACGCCTGACAGGTCAACGTTCTCATACGGAAAAAAGTATTTGAGGAGATGTACTCCGAGGGCGCTTGTGCGACCTGTGAAAAACACATTGGCGCCTAAAGCCGAGAGCGCTGAGATACAATTAACCGAGTTACCTCCTCGCATGACCCGCTGCGTTGTAAAAGGTATATTTCCCCCGCCCTGATTGGCAACTTCCTCGATCCTTTCTTGCAAGGATTTGAATGAGCCATCGTAATCCACAATGTGGTCGAAAAAGAAGTCGGGCATAATGGCAACCTTAACTGGCGATATCGTGCTAGTTAGACGTTTGCACAGTGATTCTATGTGTTTGCTCAACAATTCCTCTTCTTCTGCCAAGATTAATCAACCTCACTAGACATTATGAGCGGCTAGGATATAAGAAAGTCGACGCAACCGCAGGTGGAGAAGAGGAATTCCGGGAGCTTTCAGAAGCATGGACATGGCAGAAGCATCAAGCTTTATATCAATCATCCATTCTACTGCCTTGCGTACGAAATCGAAAGGTGTTGCCTTTGCAGAGAATAATAGTTATCTTTGGTCCACCGGGCGCAGGAAAGGGAACACAAGCGAAGTTCCTCTCTGACAAATTTAATATCCCCCAGATCTCGACAGGTGACATCCTTAGAGAAGCCGTGAAGAAGGGAACCTCGTTAGGCGCACAGGCGCAGTCGTACATGAGTAGGGGTGCGCTTGTCCCTGATGAAGTTATGGTTGGAATAGTCGAGGAGAGAATCAAAGACAAAGACTGTTCTAACGGGTTCATACTAGATGGCTTTCCCAGAACAATAGCTCAGACAGAAAAATTGGAAAAGCTTCTTCAAAAAAGAGGAACTCCACTAACACAAGTAATAAACCTCAAGATCAGCGACAAGGAGATTATCAAACGTTTAACATCTAGACGAGTATGCAGATCGTGCAACGCGATCTATAACCTTCTAGTTAATCCGCCCAAGGTAAAAGGAAAGTGTGATGTGTGCGGCGGTGAACTCTACCAACGAGATGACGACAAGGAAGAAGTTGTCAAGAAGAGACTGAAGATTTATGCTGACGAAACGACACCAGTCTTGAATTTCTACTCCAAGAGAAAACTTCTGAAAGAATTGGATGGCTCGCGTTCGATAAATGAGGTGCAAGGAGCAGTGCTTGCCATTTTTCAGTTACTGTTGACTCAGTGAATTATCCTAGTAGGAAAATACTGGAGCACCTGTTATTCAAGTCTACAACAAGTACATTGACCAGGGAACTCACATTGCCCAAATGCTCCACCTAATTCTAAGTATGGACAACTCGTCCCTATGCATGGTAAACGCTTAAAAGTAAGATGAAACGAAATCGAATCATGGAATAATGGGGCCTAACAATACTGTAGAGATTGACTGCAGATTATTTTTCTATGAAAGTACTTGCATGGAGGTTGGTCATCGGTTGGTGGATTTCGCCTTAAATAAGGAGGAGCTAGAAATCAAAAAGAAAGCTGAGGAGTTCACTTACAAGTATGTCACCCCGAGGGCTCAAGAACTGGACGACAAAGATGAGTTTCCGATGGATGTGATCCAGAAAGCCTATGAAATGGGATTAATGAACCTTCACGTGCCAAAAGCAGCTGGTGGACCAGAGAGGAATCTTCTCGAAGAAACTCTTGTAACTGAGGCAGTAGGATATGGGGATGCAGGTGTGGCCACCTCAGTTGCGTGCAACAACCTTGCCTTTGCACCAATCCTGCTTGGTGCAACCATGGATCAGTTGAAGAAGTATATTAAGCCCTTAGTTACAGGGAAAGAAGTGAAGCTAGCCGGTTTTTGTTTGACTGAGCGAATGTCCGGATCTGACGCGGCCAGTGTTCAGATGAGGGCTGTCAAAGATAGAGATGAGTGGGTTCTTAATGGAATGAAATGTTTTATCACAAGTGCTCCCATTGCGTCACTTTTCTCAGTTTTCGCTACAACAAACCCCGAGCTGAAGCACAAAGGTATCTCTGTCTTCATGGTTCCAGCTGATGCACCAGGTGTTGAAATAGGGCACATTGAGCACAAGTTGGGTCAGAAAGCTTCGGTTCAAAGTGAAGTGATTTTTGAAGATGTCAGGATTCCCGAGGATTGCCTAGTGGGTGAACAAGGTACGGGCTTCAAACTCGCTATGATGACTCTGGATAAGACAAGAGCTGGTATCGCAGCTATAGCCACAGGGGTTGCCCAGCGAGCTGTTGACGAAGCAGCTAAGTTCGCCAGTGTTAGAAAGCAGTTTGGGCAGCAGATCGCGAATTTCCAGGGCATAAGTTTCAAGTTAGCTGATATGGGTTGCAGAGCAGAGGCCGCTAGACATCTAACGCGGTGCGCTGCTTGGCTAGCGGATCACAAGTTGCCCAACGCCAAAGAGTCAGCTTTTGCCAAGACGTTTGCAAGCGATTCAGCTATGCAAAACGCTGTAGACGCCATTCAGATAATGGGTGGATACGGGTACATGAAGGAGTACCCACTAGAACAGATACTTCGTGGAGCGAAACTACTGCAAATCTACGAAGGAACAAATGAAGTTCAGAGGATCGTTTCAGGCAGCGCCATAATCAAAGAATGCGCTGGCAAGGATACCGGTTTCCACCTCAAGTATGAAGGAAAAGACGCGCCACAGATTTAGGAATGAATGGGCCAGCTAATGGCTCTCCTTATTTTTCATTCTATTATTGTCGCAATGGTTGGTTGATATTTGTGGTTGCCACAGCACTACTTTAATTACACTTTGAAAGCAAGAGCAAAGTGAGCGATGGAATAGTCCAGTTCTCTTCCGCGGAGATGGAGTAGTTTGGTTTATTACGGATTTGCCAATCAATACGCGTTGTGATCAACAGTTTAATATGTGACCTGTAGACAAATTACATAGCTCAAGAGATGAACTAGATGCGGATCGTTGAGATTGAGCCTTCACTTCCTGACCGAATAGTTGAACTCATGAAAAAAGCTTACCATCTTATTCCTGTGAACAGCCACCTGCTAGTCTGCCCGAATTCAATGTGGGATAAGATGAAAGGCGTTGCCAAGAACTTGGTTTCAGATGTGACTAGTCAGCACGAGTATCACCTTCAAGAGAGAAGCATGATTCTAGTAAAAGATATAGTGAAAGATGCGCAAATGACTGATTCCGACAAAGTGAGGGTGAAATTCCATCACAGCGGTGACATCGTGGGCAAACTGCTCGTGTCTGGAGGCGAGTGCCCGTTCTGTTCTGAGAATAAGCTGACATTTCTGACGGTGAAGAATGATAAACTAACGGTCTGCTTAGCATGCAAGAGAAGTATGGTGATAATCAACAGCGACAGCATCCCGGAGTTTCAAATATTGTTTCCTGACATTTACAAAGTCGTATGAAATGGTCACGTTCCTGGATTGGCGCTATTTTTTGTAGTTAAGACCGCGACGCATTCTCTGAGTTTCTTGGCGTTTTCCTTGTTTATTCTGAGTACCTTGGATAATGTGTCGTCGTCAGTGTTTTTTATTTCTTCGAGAGAGTTGTATTTCTGTAGTAGGATCTGTTTGCGTTTCGAACCTATTCCGGGTACGCTATCTAGAATTGAGCTTAGTGATTTTTCTATCATTCTTTTCCTGTGATAGGACACAGCGAATCTGTGGGCCTCGTCTCTCGCTCTTTTTAGAAGCAGCATGGCTTTCGAGTCTTTGGGTATATCCACTGGATTTGGTTGATGTGGGACGTAGACGTCCTCAAATTCCTTGGCAAGTCCTATTGTTGGTATTGAGACGCCTATTTCTTTCTGGGCTTCAAGTGCGGCGTTCAGTTGTCCTTTGCCTCCATCGACCAGAATCAAGTCAGGAACAGGTATCTTCTCTTTGGCTTCGGCAGCCTGCTCCTTGAGTCTCTTGTACCTTCTTTTGACGATCTCCTTCATCATTGCGAAGTCGTCTTGTCCTTCGACGGTTTTGATTTTGAACCGTCGGTACATTGACTTAGCTGGCTCTCCATCTGTTAGCGCGACCATGGAGCCTACTGCGGCTTCTCCCCGTATGTTAGATACGTCAAAGGCTTCCAGTCTTCTTGGTAGCGTTGGTAACTTCAGAATGGTTTTGAGTTCAGCTAGTGCTTGTTCGACCCTCACTTTTCGCTTTTCTTCTTGAGCGAGATCTCTTTCGAGTTGAACTTCAGCATTGTGCTTTGCCATATGCATCAGTTTCAAGTCTTCGTCGTTAAGCGGGGTAATGAGTTTGACTTCTGCGCTGTCAGCATACTCTGGTATTCTTCTTCTTCCCTCACTCAACAAGCCTTCCAGGAGTATTTTGTCTTCAAGAGCCTCAGGCACCATTATCTCTGCAGGGATAGATGACGGGGCATCGTGATGGTAGTGCTGGTTTATGAAAGCTGGGAACACTTCCTTATCAGAGCTACCTCCAACCCCTTCCAGTAAATAGTGTGCCTCATCGATAAGTTTACCTCCTCGGATCATGAGGAGTTGAATACAAGCATCGTTTTTGTTCTTGGCTACAGCAAGTACATCTCTGGATAGTTTTGAATGGAGTACCATGACTTGTTTTAGTGTAGTTCTTTCGAGGTCTCTTATTCTGTCTCTGTATGAAGCTGCTTTCTCGAATTCAAGGCGTTCTGAGGCTTCTTTCATTTTTATTTTGAATTCATTCATCAGTTCATCCTGTTCACCGCCAAGAACTTTGCGAAATCCATCGATTAGCCCTCGATAATCTTCTTCCGAGATTAGCCCCGCACAAGGTGCCGAGCACTGTCTAAGCTGGTACTCTAGGCAGGGTCTCTCCTTCTTTCCGTCTTTGAGTATTGTCTTAGTGCAGTTTCTGACGGGGAATAGTCTCCTGACTATCTTCAGGGTTGTTCTTGCTCCACCTACATCGCCCATAGGACCAAAGTATATTGAGCTGTCATCGACTATTCTTCTGACTATACTTACGCAGGGAAATTTCTCGGCTAGTGAGAGTTTGATGAACGGGTAGGTCTTGTCGTCTCTCAGTCGAATATTATATCGAGGTTTAAGCTTCTTGATGAGATTGTTTTCTAGGAGCAAGGCTTCGGTCTCAGTTGGGGTTACGACGAACTCAACGTTCTCTGTGATCGACGAGAGCGCCGAGTCCTTTAAGCTCTCAGAATTGTGAAAGTGGGAGAGTACTCTCTTCCGAATATTGACTGCTTTGCCAACATAGATTACGTGTCCCAGAACATCTTTCATGAGGTAAACTCCGGGTGACTCTGGGACGCCCTCAGTTATCTTCTCAGGATCCATGAATAAGCCTCTCTCAGCTTGAAAACAGCTTTGGCTGTCGGGCGGCTTTTATCTTTAGCTTCTCTGTTCTTGCTATGCGTGTAGGGACTTAAGAATTCTCTGGGAGACTCGGTGCTATTTCATTTGCCGTATTTCTGCTTTGGAATAGGCCATGACCAATAGATCGCGATCGGACCTCTGTGTCCCAGAGGCTCGGTCTTCGTTGTTCCACCTGATGCCACGACCTGGATTTTGTCATATATGTGCATTCCAACATCGTCAATGGCTTCCTTTCCGTCTATGATTGTCCCAGCATTTATGTCGATGTCGCCATCCAGCTTCTTGTACGTTTCTGGATTTCCAGTGATCATTATGACTGGCGCTACAGGATATGTGCTTGGTGTGCCCCGACCAGTAGTGAATGTTACTATCTGTGCGCCCGCTGCAACCATGCCAGTGAGGGACTCTGGGTCGTAGCCAACTTCGTCCATGATCCATAGTCCGTTTCTCTTAGGCTTCTGAGCATACTCAAGCATCCCTTGGATTGGAGACGATCCTGACTTGAAACTATCCCCGAGCGACTTCTCTTCTACGGTTGTAAGACCACCTTGGATATTGCCCGGGGCAATGAGAGGAACTGGATATGGGAAGGCTTTTGTCATTCTTACTTCCATCTCGCCGATGATTTTCAGCACTTGGTGCGCTGCTTTCTCGTCCACGGCTCTTCTTGCCAACAAATGTTGTGCGCCTACGAGTTCGAGTGTTTCGGCCATGATTACTGTGCCTCCAGCAGCCACTATCTTGTCGGCTGCTTTCCCTAATGATGGGTTCGCTGCGATGCCTGACGTTGTGTCTGAGCCACCACATTTCAAAGCTAGAGTCAAGTTACTGAGGTCAGCCTGCTCTCTTTTGAGCTGAGCTGCTTCCTTCACCATCCTCTGCACTATTGTGACGCCCTGTTCAATAGTTTTGGCCCAGCCTCCCGACTCCTGGATTACTAGGTACTCGACGGGTTTGCCCGTCTTCGCGATATCACCAGCCAGAACCTTTGGATTTACCAATTCACATCCGAGACCAATTACAAGAACAGCAGCCACGTTGGGATTCTTTCCTAGCCCAGCGAGCGGATAATACGGAGTTAATGCGTATTCTCCGCAGCCCATGTTATGGGTGATCGGTGCAGTACCCTTGACGCGCTCCACGATTTTTAGCGCAACCTCATTCGCACACCAGACAGTAGAGATTACTGCAACGTGGTTGCGGATGCCAACAGATCCGTCTGGACGCCTGTATCCCATGAAACTCATCCGAATTTCCCCCATGTCATGCTTCTTATGTTATGAATGTGAACATGATCCCCTCTGGTAATTGGCAGCACAGCTTCTCCGATCACCTCACCATATTTGAGTATCTTCTCGCCTGCTTCAATATTATTGATTGAGATCTTGTGTCCAAAAGGTATGTGTTGTGTGGCTCTGACTTCACCTTGCACTTCTCCGCTCGTGAGTGCCACCGTGACTATGCCCCCCGCCTCGACATCAGCGAGCAGAGTTGCGACATTATCCTTAGGGTTCATAAGAATGGCTCTCACCAAGTTTCTTGCCCACCACAAAATCTCTGTACCCTTGGAAATGAGTGATTAAATCATCAGTTATTAAGCGTTTAGATCTTCACTGCTTGGTTAGCAAGGATGAGGCTGATCAAAAAGACAAGTGATCTTAGAACCTAATTGCGCTGATTCTTGAATGTAAACTTCAAGGCAAGAAAGTTATAGATTAAAATAAAATCATCAGAAAAACTCAAGCGCATGGCTCTCTTTGAAGCAGCGTTGTCAGCACTAGTGCCAGTATTGTGTTCTTGACGATGGTTGCCATCTTTCTTTATATTAACAGCAGGGGCAGACGGAGAAGAGCGTATCAGGAGAATGGGAAAAGGGGAACTCAGAAGCAATTTTACTTTTTGTTTGGGTCTTGCTATATCTTCTCTTCCTCTGTGTCGTCTCCATCAATATGGGTTCCAACACCCTCTTCGCTTTCGGAAATATCGTAGTTGAACTGGTGCTTATCATTTACTTGGCAAGGAATAGATTAGGATAGTACTGTATCGTTCAGTATATGGACAGTTTTTTAACTTGTCCTGACTACGTCTTTCACTCGGAGAGCTGTGTTTTCCATGGATGGAATGGCGAGGACAGGAGTAGCTGATCTGA
>JAHPYV010000094.1 GCA_019058495.1 Promethearchaeati archaeon | reverse complement strand
AAGAACGAAGATGGGAAAATCGAGTTAGCATTCAACCCTAAGAGAGACATCGTGGTGGTCGACGTGATAGGAACGCTAGACGAATGCAGATTCACATACAAGGGACTGCACGTGAGCAAGGAAGTCGCAAGGCAATTCTATAAGAAGACCGAGTGGTACAATGACGTTGAAAAAGCAAAGAAGGAAGCAAATGTGAAAGGGATTGAAGACTGGAAAACTCTCTGCAGACTCAAACCCCAGAAGATAGATCCAAGGTTGAAGAGAATAATCAGAGACCTGTATACGTCGGTGGCGAACGAGTTTACGAGTTCAAAGATATTCAACTCTCCTAAGCTAGATCAAGTCATAAGAGACTATGAAGACTACACGAGCGGAACCACAATAGCAGATTAATCGTCGGCGTGCGCTCAGAAGAGAAAACGAGGTACTATTCAACCGTTTCTATACCCCGATTGCTTTCAACAGTTTCGGAAGGGATGATATTGCGGCGGACTCCATCATCTCAAGGAGAAGTACACCGTCGAATCTCTTTTCCAGAGTGATATATCTGATGAAGTCCTCCCAATGAGTTGTTCCCGCTCCAAGTGGTATATGATCTATCTTGTATTTGACCGCCACATCATGGAAATGGATTTCTCTGATCCTATCCTTGTAGTTTTCGTAGAAGTCAAACGGATTGAGTTTAGCCATGACGTGGTGCCCATAGTCAAAGCAGACCCCCGTATCGTATTGTTCGAGGAGTGGATCAATAATGGCATCGAACGGTATGGCGACATCAGGCTCAAGAAGGATTCTCCTTGGGTCTCCAGCGGCTTTTGTTAACTCCGATAATCCTCGGCTTCCTTTCTCTCTGATGTACTTGTAGATTTCTCTTTTTGTTGAAGCTGCTAATGGGAGACCAGCTATCTCATATTCGACAAAGCGAGTCGGGTGGAGAACGTACCCGGTTATGCCAAGGGATTCAGTTGCTGTGATTGACTCTTTGAGGCAATTCAGTGTTGCTTCTCTGATTCTCTCGTTTAGGCTCATGAAGCTTGTGTCCATGATGGGAAGATGAACTGAGTAAGTTAATCCCCTGGTTTTCTTTAGCTCTAATAGCTCATCTATCACAGAGTCGTCTGCAGCCTGCTGAACCATGAACCTCGTATCCATTGTCAGCTCAATGTGGCGGAAACCTGCTTCAATTAATCGCTTGGCATGTTTGGTTAGGCGCAGGGCATCGAAGTTAATTCCCTCTTCGCTTCTCTTATCCATCTGAACCGTGGCAACGACGTCAGCCAGACTGCCTACTTCAGCACCAATTATCATCCAGAAAACTCACCTTGCCTCTTTCTAAGTGAATCTGAAGCAGGTTGCTAAAAAAGATGTCGAAATCTCCGACACCGGAAATTCGGAAATGCAGGGAAGTGTATCTTCTTGAAAAGCGCAAAGAGGTTACTAAGGTTCACCAAAGGATTAACGTTCAAAAACAGATTCCTAGGTTCCTTGGATCTGCTCTTCTATTCCTTCTTCGACCATGGAAGCGTAGTTGCATGCAAGACCCTTGCAAAAGGCAATACCCTCACAGTCCGATACTCGCACAGTATTTGGATCCAATTTGCATTTGCTACTTAGTTTCAAGTCGTAATGAGGGCATGAATACTTAGGTGAAGTGTGATTTTTCAGAAGTGCTCTGATCCTGTGCTTTCTGACGCATGGGTCCGTTGGTGCAGATGCTTCTTTGATCCCTGTTACTACTGCGTTGTGGACATCGTTCTTCAGGACACCTGTGAGGTCTCTCACACCGACAGTGAGTATCTTGTCTGCGTACCTGTTCAGGAAGACCTCAGCGATATTGCCTAAGACCTTGTTCATAGCTAGCTCAGAGAAATCTTGGCTTGTCGCTGCGGCGATTAAGACTTGAGGTGAATCCATGATTTGCATGGCACCAATCTTCATCGGAGGCATTTCTATTGACTTCAATGTGCCGCGTTCTGAAATATCCCTCGACAATGAAGCCATGGCGCCCAAGAAACTGCTGACGAGTGCGGAGTCCTTCTCAATGCTACCGTACATCCTATGGAAAACGACGACACCATCTACGATAATGTAGACGTTGTGGATCCTCATCCCCTTTTCTTCAGGATCTGCGTCAACCTTATGAGACATGTTCGTGTTCCTCGTTTCAACTTCCGTCCTGTGCGCTGGTGATGCATTCCCCCTCAGGTGAAGTAGCTCCACACATTGAGAATCTTGGTAAACTCATATTTAAATTTCTCCCTCAATGACACGTGAAAGACGAATATCCTGCCAGTTCAATAGCTTTATTTGAGATACTGTCCAAGCAGACACAGATATTCTGAGATATATAGCTAGAAAAAGAGCTCGCGTTGCGGACTTTGCAAGCATCACTATCTCAGAAGGGGGTATTGAGTTTCACGAAAATGGACTCGCATGCAGGAACGAATGATCGCGTGGAGGCGGTCTAGGTCAGGATCAGAGCGGTCTGCTCTCATATTCCCCTTATGAGGACCATTCTAACTTGGTCGGCAGTATATTCACAGCTATCTGCTGCTTCTTCTATTTCTTTCAAGAGGTCGTAAAGAGTCAGGAATACTGACGTCGGAATCGCCTCGTCATAGTCGCTGAAGGCCAACTTCGTTTTGACATGCAGTTCATCAATCTCATGTTCGGTCTTCTCAACTTCCAAGACTTCTTGTTCGGTTTGTTCCGTGTTGGCTTGTATCAATGAGATTATCATTTTCTTCATAGCTGCGACGCATTCGAGAAGTTTCGCGCCGAGCTTCTTGTAATATGACCATAACCCTTCTGGAGCTTTCACGCGACCCTGCGTCAGAATCTCTAGGTCTTTTGATGCGTCCTTGCAATGGAACATTGTAGCGTCCAACCTTCTGGTTAGGTGAAGTAGATCCTCCCTGATTTTTGGGGGTAAGTCTCCTTTGGTCAGTTCTCCTTCGATCTTCTTCCGAGCTCGGTCCGCCTCATCGTCGTATTTATGAAGCACGTCTCCATGACGTTCAACTTCTTCTCTAGATTTGCTCTTAACAGCTTCATTGAACTCGGAAGCTACCATCTCAGCTCTCTCAGCGTTTTCTTTGATCATTCTGAGAACTAGGCTTTCGCGCCTCTTTGTGAACCAACCTAGAAGCTGCTCGCTCAAGCCGTGATCCACCCTTTTCTTTCTAAACCAGATTCTCTTGGCGTGAGAATCTGATGTAGTGATAAACAAGTTGTACAGTAGGATATAACTTTTTACTCTAGCGCGCTAAAGCTGAGTTACCTATTGAAGACCATAGATAGGACTATGGACAAGAGAATCAGCTACAAGAAAATACAACGATGAAAGAAGATCAAGTTCACTAAGGTCGCGACGACGCGAACCGAAAAAGAATGAGGGCGCCATGGAAATGGTGTCCCAACGGAACTCTGGCAATTGTGACCAAATGAGTATCGCATGTTTACTGGAAAAGAAAAGCAAAGATCCACCGACTCAGTCCGCGTAGACAAGTTTTTTAGTCTCGGACTGGATAAATACAATGGAGTCGAAGGGAAATGGTGGCAACAAGGAAAATGGACGAGCTGGAAAAAGAGATCCGTAACCTCAGGAGCTTGGTGCTATTTAGGGAGGATGCCTTGCTCGAGAAGAAGCTGGTATCACTAAGAGGCATGGGCAAGCTCTTGGTCCCTGAGAAGGAATTAGAGGAGTCGATAGGTCAAGCAAGGAAGTCACTGTTCAAAGGGTGCTGAAGATGTCATACGTCACTGATACCCATGCACTCGTCGGATATACGGTTGGAACGCTTCCTGCTAGAGTTGACAAGGTTTTCCAAGATGTAGAAAGTGGAGAGTCGACCGCATTCATCCCGACGATTGTTCTGGCAGAATGTCTTTACCTAGTAGAGAATAAGAAAATAGACATAGACTTTAACGAATTGTTGAATCGGATACAAACAAGTCGAAATTTCGTACCTACGTCCTTCAATCTTCAAGTTCTGAGACTTCTGCCTGAGATAAGGTTGTCTGAGCTTCACGACAGGATAATTGTAGCCACCTCAAAGATACTGAATGCCAAGCTCATCACAAAGGACAAGCTGATCAGAGAATCGGGAATAGTCGAAACCATCTGGTAGACAGATAGGCAAGGTCTCGTTTGGAGTATTTCACTACGCCTTGGCGCGCTCTAGTTGGCTATCGACTTATTCCCAGTTTCTAGTAGAACCAAAAAAAGAGGATCTGAGGGATTTGGAACATAGCAGTTTTGTATGAAATCACTTTTCATGTCGTACCTTTCTGTGATATTCCAATTTTCCCTCACTTGACTTGCAATTCTGCAACCTGTATAGCTATGGACTTAACTAGCTGTGAAGTTCTCGCGCCCAGGATCGATAATTCTGGTGAACGCATTAGGATCAATTGTTAAGCCCTTGCTCTTGGCGTACCGAATCACTTCTATGATGGCGTCGGGAGACCGAATTTGACCTTTCTTCCATGGGCACCACATTGAGGGGTTGCTACCTGTAGGGGAGGTCCATCTGGGTTATGCTCAAGCCAAGGGAGACCAAAACAACCGTAGCTGTGCTAGGTGAGCGGGAGGAGAACGCGGAGAGCTGGACAGAGGAGACTTAGTTGTCCACTTTCTACACTTCTTTACTCGAGCTTTACCACATCTCGAGGCCCCAAGGGAACTTCGTGACCTGTACCGCGCAGGAGAGCGCGCGCTGGAGAGGCGTCTTCTCTATGTGCCTTGATCAACATCGCTCTTGCATTCGAGGAGAACCCGATAAATGGTGGGTGTCATCGCACACGCTTGAGGCAATCAAGTTACTGAAGTAAGGAAGATTTATTCCCTGCATTCATGGAGCTTCGGTTCTGCACCGCGCACCGTCTACCTTAGAGGAGGGTTGAAGTGGAAAGCGGCGTCGGTGGGTGCGCTCTCTGCACTGGATTAGAGACATAACAATTATTGCAACAAACCTTATAGGGATAGAGTTTCTCGTACTACAGGTCGCTAATTCTACTTCTTTGAAGAATACACAGATCGGCGTGAGAGCACTACCTCCGTGAAAACTCGTCGAAGAATCCCATTCTTGATCCCAAGAAATTAACCTGAAGCGTGAGAACTTGATGCGTGAGAAGCTGAAGCGTGAAGAGTCGAAGATCAAGAAAGAGTTGACTACTAAGAAGCTAAGAAGAAGGCTTGAACTCGCGGTTTACGCGCCGTATTACATCCTTAAACAAGTACGGTCTCGGCTGATCCTACTGGGATCAATGTTTCTAGTCAATGCATTGATATTCATGTGGTATCAGGGTCTGGACTTTCTGACCGCCCTATTAGCTGCTGTCTCCACAATCACAACCATCGGCCTCTATAACCCGAACATACAGGTAATAGACAGCGGAGAGAAGATCCTCTTGATATTCGTCATCATAGTAAGCGTTGGTTTAGCCGCCTCTCTCGTTCAAGGGATTGTCTCTGCTTCTGTTAAGAGCGGGTTTCAGACCGACGATCTGGTTCGGAGAATGGCGAAGAGGATGGAGAACCACGTGATTGTGGTCGGCTACAAGTTCCTAGGGAAATACGTAGTGGAAAATTTGCAGGCACTTCAGATCGAATTCGTCGTCATAACCAAAGATCAGAGCCAGCTCGACGTTCTAAGGTCGCATATCATCCCAGCCTTATGCGCGCCGGTAACCCACATTCATGAGGCACTTGAGGAAACAAACGTTGGGAAAGCATCCACCTTGATATCTACTCTGGACAATGACGGCGAGAATATGCTGACGGTTTTAGCTGCAAAGAGGATCAATAACAACATTAAAGCCATTTCCATAGTGAGCGACAATAGATTAGTGGAAGGAGTGAAGAATGCTGGTGCGGATGCAGTTATTCCGTACTCCGAGATTGTAGGGGAGATGCTTGCACTGTCTTCTATTTCGAAGGAAGCAACTGGGATCCTATTCACAGACAATCTGAAGTCCAGAGATGTCGTCCAGTTCAAAATAGAGACCTCTGGAATCACGTATGGGGACCTAAAGGGAATCTGCCCCATCTTGATGGTTTCTAAAGGTGGTAAGTTCATTTATGACATGGACGACGAGTTTCAGCTTAAGGAAGGTGATTCTGCCTACGTTCTCGTGGATCACGAGTCTATCAAAGCCTTCAAAGATAAACTAAGGTCTTTTGGCACACCTGCGGCTAAAAAGCGATCTAAGCCTTAAATAATACAGTAGACATCGCGCACCAAGAGTTCTCTCAAAGAGTTAGGGTCAAGCTGTGGGTCTTCCATAGAGGAGTTGGTCTGGAAAATGTCGAAGAGTATGGAGAACCACGTGATTGTGGTTGGTTACAGCTTATTAGGGAAATACGTGGTTGAGAATCTACTGAAACTCAAGATCGAATTCGCGGTTATCACTAGAAGCAGGGGGCGGCTCGAAGTCCTAAGGTCGCGTAACATCCCAGCCTTATACGCGCCAGTAACCCACGTTTATGAGGCACTTAAAGAGGCAAACGTTGGGAAAGCATCCACCCTGATATCTACTTTGGACAATGACGGTGAGAATATGCTGACAGTTCAAACTGCAAAAAAACTTAATGACAAAATCAAAACTATCTCCATAGCGAACGACAGAGAGTTAGTGGAAGGGCTGAGAAAGGCGGGCGCGGATATAGTTATCCCATATTTCGAGATTATGGGGCAGATGCTAGCAACGTCCTCTATTTCAAAGGAAATAGCCGGCGTCTTCTTTTCAGATGATTTGAGATCGAAGTATGTTGCTGAGTTCAAAATAGGAGCCTCCGGAATCACGTATGGAGACCTTAAAGAAATCTGTCCTGTCCTGATGGTTTCTAGAAGTGGTGAAACCATTTTTGACATGAAGGACAGTTTTCAACTTAGGGAGGGAGATTTCGTCTATGCGCTCACAGATCGGGAGCGCGTAGAGGTCTTCAGAGACAGACTGAATTCGCTGAGCAAGCATGAGACGTGAATAATTCCACTTTTCTGTTTTTGAGATGCTTTTTGTGCTATTGGCGGGGTTCTACATGTTCATCTTGCAAGAGGGAATTGCCGACTTTTAACGCTCTTGCAAAATCCGCTGTCCTGCCCGTCCCGAGTGATAAGGCTATTCTTCGTTTACTATCTCGTATTTTATTGCGTTTCCTTCCCTGTCGTAAACGGCAATCTGCTTCTCAGAATCGTATGGATACGCTGTTATGACAAGTATTCTGCCATAGAAGTGATTTAGGCCTGCGACAGATGGTCGGAGAACCCCAGAAGGGTGGGAGTGAGCCGTGCCCATTAGCGAGAAATCCATAGGGAGCATGTGTAAGGGGAATCCTGAGAAACCATGCCCGTGGACTGCTTGGGGAGGTACGACGACCTCATTAATATGAATTTCATTTCTATCCATTGATCCTCTAAAGACGAGTATTCCTTCTCTCGGATATTGGATCTTCGCATAGGTCAGAATGCTATCTATAACCGAACGATCAATAACTACATGTTTGACCATTGTGATCGCATCTCACAGGTTGAAGAAACTTGAATACGGATCTCCCTTCGATTTTCCTCAAAGAACCTATGCGAACTTTTCTCGGCAACATCTTGTAAGTCTGGCGAGTGAATTTCGTCTTCCCAAGTAACCCCTGCATAGACTGTCAGTACCCGTCTGAGAGAATCATCCTAGCCTGTTGCTGAATCGCCTTAATTCTTTTGCTGGGAATCCTCGTTTTTTCGCCAAGAGTCTCAGGACTAGATTCCACTAGTTGCTTGAGCAAAAGTACGCCTCCGCCAGTTAGTTTTCTCATATTAGCTGGATCCAGATTCTTCAGATAACTTATGGGATAGAGTTTCTTTTCTTCTATCATCCTGTCTATTCCACGGTTTGGAGGATACCTCCAGCCAATATGTTCAATTTTCCTGCAATCCGCGTATCTCTTAGCATGATCTGAGATTTTGACATTGCAAACTATCATAGCTTTGTCCACTTTGATTGAGTTTAGTCCAAGTTCGAATCCTTCAGTGATGTCTTCAAAGGTCGCCCTAGAAATGCGGTCAACATCTAGTCCAGATAGTGTATGATGGTTGGAGTGATGCTTAACCTCCACGATGTATGTCTTCTCGTCCTTCTTTGCTATCGCGTCAATTTCATGTTCAACGCACTTGCCTCGCAGGATCATGTTAGGCGTCACTTGATAGCCTTGTTGCTTCAATAGTTCACGTACGTACTGCTCGAAATCTGGTTTCGGCTCCATCATAGCAAGTGCCATGCGTAGATCAATGTGGTGTTTTACTGTCGGGTTGTATCTGCCCAGTTGCCTGAAAATCATGCCGAGGATTCTCTTGCTATCAATGCCGTCATATATTCTTCGTTCAATTCTCTCCGCTACGCCTTCTGCAACTTCGCGCGTGGCGCCCATTCGTAAGCAAGTATCAATGATTTTGTCCTTCTGAAATGCTTGTTTCGATCCGTCTGACTTTGTTACAAGAATGGGCATGAACCACACGCAACCTGGCTGAGACTCGGAGCAGCCGTACTCGTCTCATTCTGTTTCAATACAGTAAGACTGCAGGATCCATTCATATTTCTGTGGCGGCGAAAGCAAGCAGTTGGATAAGTTTCTCAAGATCGAGCCGGTGACACATCTCGACAGGTGAATGCATGTACCTAATCGGGATCGTGATAGGAACCATAGGGATGCCTTTCTCTTGGAGGGGCAGCCCATCGGTCATTCCTCCGGTTGCACCAGCGCCCAGCGGGATTCCATGTTTCTCTGCTATATCCATCGCCCTATCAACTAATTCAGGATTAGCAGTTGCCCCGTTATCCGTAACCCTCAACACAGGTCCATCTCCCAACCTTGCAGGAGCAAGGTGGAAAGGCATCAAAGGAGCATCTGCGGAGGGATATGAGTCAACCACAATTGCTTTATCAGCCTGTATCGTGTTTGCTATGACTCTGGCTCCCTCCAACCCCGTTTCCTCCCGAACGCTCCAGACAAACGTCATTTTTCTTTTGAGATCAGTGCTGTGGAGTTTCTTCAGAGTCTCAATAAGAGCTAAGCAGCCAAATCTGTCATCGATACTTCTGCAGCAGAAATAGTCTCCATTTACCACCCTGAACTCCTTCCTGACGGTTACTGGGTCAAGCAACTTTACGCCGAGGTCAGATGTCTCGTCTTTGGATCTTGTACCTACATCCAGGTACAGTTCGTGCGACTGGAGAACCTTTTTCATTGTTTCTGGGTCAACTGTCAAATGCGGTGGCGTCAAACCTACTACTCCCTCTACGGGACCCTGTTTGGTGTGAATTTGGAAGACTTTCCCTGGAATGTATCTATCATCAAAGGAACCAACTTTTCTCAGCCTAACGTATCCGTTCTCTTCTATGTTTGAAACCAGGAAGCCCAGCTCATCCATATGAGCGATGAGTATGATGTGTGGCTCACCGCTTCCAATCGAGGCAATCAAGTTACCTATGGAGTCTACCTTACATTCCACACCCTTAGGAATAAGTCCGTGGATCTTTTCCCTCACCTCTCCTTCGAAACCAGAGACTCCTATTGCTTCGACTAGCGCCTTGATAAGTTCCGGTAGATCACTCAACCTTACATGCACCTCTTCAGCAAAGTCATGAATGAATAGGCTACTCATTTATATGTAACCTATGCCCTAATGAAGCGAGAAACATGTATAGAGGACATCGCACATAAATGT
>JAHPYV010000093.1 GCA_019058495.1 Promethearchaeati archaeon | reverse complement strand
AAACCGAGACGATAATAGGTTCGAAAACCTAACTCCCGATGTAAGAGACTCAATGAATGTGCGTATTTTCAGTGGCTTCATTGGAGAGAAAGGAGGAAGAGGCTGGAATATTAATAATCACCTGCATCTTGAGTTTACCAAGCTACCTTCAGTGAAGGAGATTGAGGCATGGGAACACCGCACTCGTTTCAGGTCTGTAATCGTGAAGGCAGTTGTTGAGATAGACACGAATGAGTTAAGGATAATCTACGTCGATTTCGCTGAAGACAAGAACGACTCTCTTCTCATCGGAGGCTCCAAGGACCAAGGATGGAAATACACGTTATATTGTCTTCCAAGCGATTTCAAGGTTGCATACGAACTGTATGAAGGATCTCCATTTCGAAGAGTCGGGCCTAGTCTCATCAAATTCGCATCGAAAGAGCAAATTGAGAAAAGAAGAGGACGCCATGAAATAGTAGACGAAGACAAAAACAGCGGCGAAGCTACATTCAGGATAAACCCAATCGCCTCAGGACGTGTCTCTTCAATAGTCCTTCGTGACGACGTACTAATCTATTCGAAATCGCCCAAGGAAGTTCTGGAGATCGACGCCCATCCCACAGAGAACCAGATAAAAACCTACAAAGACCCATAGAAAACACAAGAAGAAGAATATCAACAGAATTCGAAAAAAAGGTCAACAGGTGCACCTTGAAGAACAGATAATACAGTCATGAGCACTTTCTATAATAAACATATTTCATTAGTATTTGCAGTAAGACTATATGCAAACTCAACTAAGTGGATGACCCAAACCGGAGTACTGGTCAGCACGAAGAACACCAATCCCAAAAAAGATAAAAAGCCACCCACACCTAATACTAATACCAACCATAGTGCCCTGGTGGTGCAAGTCACCTCACACAAAGTGAGACGACCACAAAGCGGTTAACATCTAGGTCTGTCACACCTACCGTAGAGGGACAAAACCTAGGACGCGGGTTCGAGAAGGACCACCCAAAAGCCCAAAAACGGCACGCGATGATCCTCGATCCTCCCGCCCAGGGCGCTCCTTTTGTGGAATCGTTTTCATCAGACGTTATCCACTGTCCGATGAATCAACGAAATGGCTGGGAACGATATCTTGTTTTGGTTACTTTTCGAATTATCCTATCGGGTTTCCTTCTCATTCCATTCTGAGAATCTGACCCTCGCCCAATAGACCTTTGTCCAGTAACCGCGCGCGGGTATGGGAATCCCATACTTCTTGCATTTACGACTTATGTTGGGGATCCGGTTGACGTTGTATTTGGCTGCGATTTGCTTTAGCGGCATTTCCTTAACTAGCTTTTCCAGTTCCTCTTTCCTGATGTCTCTCCATCCACGCTGCAGTACCCTCCGTTTCCGAACTTTTTCTAGTGTGCAAGCTTCACTGATTCTTTGGGGGATCTCTTTCCTTTCACAAGGGAACCATCGTTTCCTCGGCATACTATTTGTGTAGTTCTTCATCATGTTGTTGAATAGCTCTGGACCCAGGTGCAACATGTAGTTGATTCCGTTTAGCTTTCTGCCGTAGATTTCTTTGCGGCGTTTGTCCACGTAGATCTTGTAGGGAAGTCTGAATCTTCTCTTGGCTTGTTTTAGGAATCTTATACTACCTGAGGAGATCATTGTCGTGTTTCGTCTTCCGTCGCCGTCATAGTACCCTAGTAAGAATGCGAGCTCCAATGCACTGCTGGGTAGTTTTGGGTACTGGATGGTTTTTGATTTTCGGAATTTCATGCCGTGTTCGATTAGGTCGTTGCTCATCTTACCGCAGGTGAACCTGATCATTACTTGTCTGTTTCCTGCTTCGTCGGTCAGGTATTCCTTCTTGCTTCTGTTGAGCTGTAGGATTTCGCAGAACTTGTTGATGATGTCTTCGTCTTTTATGGCGAGCTTTAGTCGGATTTCCGCCCTATTGGGGTATTCTACCAGGTAGCCGTCTGCGTAGAGGAATCCGAGCCAATAGGCTTTCTCTTTAGTGTTGATTGTCTCGAAGAAGTTGATTCTCAGATTGGGATGGACTGTGTGCCTTTTCCATTGGTTATACCACTTCGCCATTGTCTTGTCGCCGTTGAACTGGCTGAGGCTGTGCTTCGCATCGTAACTGGGCTGTTTTTGTGTTAGGTCTCTTTTCACTCTCCTCTATGCGATCCTGCGTCAGCCCGTGTTGGAGTTCCGTATGCTTCGTTCAAGTGTTGCTATTTTAACTCAACTAGTGGTTTTTGACTGATTTTGGCCAGATTATTGTCAGGCTCCTTGTGTGGCTTTCGGTTCACAGGATCACTGGTGCATCGTTTACAAGGCGAAACGGAAGATGCTGAGGGCTAGTTCCTGCATTGATGTTCGCGACTTGAGGCAGCAAAGCAAAAGGTGTTCTATAGAAAGAGCGGAAGAGAAAAGTCTAGGTCCCTAACACCATGGCGGGCCCGGAGGGAATTGAACCCTCGACCACCAGCTTGCTCCTCTTTGCTAAAAAAGTTGGGTTAGGAGGCTGGCGCCCTATCCTGACTAGGCCACGGGCCCGACAGCGACATAGCCGATGGTTACTGAGTTTAGAAAGGTCGATTAATGGATTTTAATCTTATTGTCTTCGGTTCAGTTTCATGTTCTATAGCATTGCATAAATGTTGGCGTTCTCTCTGAGGGCCTTCAGTAGCTTTTCCCCAGTTGGTACGTCTTTTCTTATGTTTATGGATCCTTCACTGTCGGTCTCGCTTGAGAATAGAAGCTTCCCATCTGCGTAGATTTTCAGGTTTTTATTCGAGAACACTGGTTCAACTGCGATAGTAATGCGGTTGCTGGTGAATCTTACTTGAGTGGGGATCTTGTAACCTTCCGCAACGCCAGCGATCATTTCGTCTCGACTGAATTTGCGGTCAGTGCCTCTTCTTCTGTCGAACGTTCTCTGCGGAAATCTCCTGTCGGGATATGCGCTTTGCTCTTTTGGCTTGATTGGCACAACTATAACTTGGTCGCTGAAGGTGTAGATCTCATACTCTATTGAATTCGTTAGGAAGTCCTTTATTTCAACTACAGGTCGTGCTAGGTCGGCCTCTCTCATGCCTGATGGGACGCGCACTCTGATTTGTGTGCTATAGACTTTGTTAATTCCGCCATCTTTTATGAAAATGGCTGTATCGACTACTTGGCACAATTGGCCCAAGCTTACCCTGTTCAGAATCCTTTGTATTGCGTCTATGGCACTGGATGAGTGGACGACGCCAACCATTCCAACGCCAGCTAATCTCAGATCAACATAGATTTTGAAGTCCTCTTCGTTCCTCAGCTCATCGTAGATGCAGTAGTCTGGTCTAACTAAGAGGAGAAGGTTCGCGGTTTTTTCTATTTTGCCATCTAGGGCAGTATATTGTGTAACCTCGTCTGGTACCTGCAGGTCTCTTGGCTTCTCGATCGTCTTGACAATCTTTCCTTTTTTCCAGTAGAACTCTGCGAGTGCACTTGCAAAAGTCGTTTTGCCGGCACCCGGTGGTCCTGATACTAGGACACCCTCAGCCCGTTTTTCTAGTCTCTGTTTAAGTTGCTCCGGCAGAGCATAGTCGTCAAAGCTTACTCTGAGCAGTGGGTGAACTGCTGTGATTTCAAATCCATCGGAAAAGGGTGGTCTCGCAATGGCGATCCGATATTCGCCAGCTTGGATTACTGTTGCGCCAGGTTCATCTATTTCCACAAAGCAGTTACGGGCTGACCGAGCCCTGTCGATGGTTTCGAGGGCTATGTCTTCGAGTTGATCTTTCGTCATTTTTTCCTCTGAAACCTTGACTAGCTTCCAGTTGCCTGGTTTTCCCCTTTTTGCCAGAGGTGCGGCATTCTCTTTCAGGTGAACTGACATGGTATCGGATGAGAAGTAATCTTCGATGGCGAGTTTGGTTGCACATGTGGGTTCTATATAGTGGATGGGCATTCCCTCTACTTCAGCCATCGAGGCTTGGACAGGGTCACTTGTAATAAGGGTTGCATTGTTAAGGCGGGCTTGGTTTCGAACGGCTTCGTCCAACTCTCCCGCTCCACTCGCTCTGATCTGCTCGAGGGTTGGTCTCTCGCCTACTAAGAGCAGACTTATCTTACCTTGGTTCGACAGTTCTCGTAGCTTCTTCAATTCGCTGAGACCAACAGGACCCGACGCTTTTCCCATGTTGGATTGGTGCTCTATATCCGCAAGAACGGTTTTTGGGACAAGGATTTCTGGGGGTTCATTGGATTGCTCAGTCAATCCCCCGTTCCTAATCATGTCTGAGAGCATTCCGCTAATTATGGCCGATGTGTCAACAACAAATTTCCGATTCATTGGATATTTTACCTCATAGGTTATAGTTTCAAGGGGTAGCTATGTGTTGATGCAAAGTGTTTTTGCAACTATTTTCCCACAGGTTTTAGAAGGGAGGAAACACTTATCTCAGTTGTGTTCAGAATTAATTATATCGGAAGGAAAGAGAGCCTCTGCTTCTCAGATCCCTTGTTTTCTGGGCGTTTCATAGCATTATCGCGTTGCCGCTAGGTGGAGTTTTTCCATGGAAGATAGCAATCTTGGGGAACGAAAGAAGAGCATTACACTCAGGACTCCCATTGGAACAAGAGATTTCCTGCCGGAAGACATGATTTTGAGAGAACATGTAATAGGGGTGATAAAGAAGGTTTTTGAGGAATATGGTTACGATCGGATGGAGACTCCTGTGATAGAGTTTAGTGAAGTACTGAAAGGTAAGTATGGTGAAGAAGAGAAACTAATCTACGAATTTAAGGATAGAGGAGGAAGAGATCTCGCCCTGAGATATGACTTAACGGTCCCGCTTTCCAGAGTCATGGCCGCAAATCCCCATCTACCAAAGCCCTTCAAGAGATATCACATTTCGAGGGTTTGGCGATACGATAATCCTCAGAGAGGTAGGTACAGAGAGTTCTGGCAATGCGATGTCGATATCGTAGGCTCAAAAAACATGCTGGCAGATGCTGAGATAATACTGTTGGCAGTTGACGTCTTCAATACGCTGGGATTTAGGCGCTTCCAGATTAGGATCAATAATAGGAAGGTACTGGACGCCATGTGCAGCTACGCGGGGATCGAGGAAAACATGAAAGTAGAAGCCCTTAGAAGCTTGGATAAAATTGACAAGGCAGGAGCCGAAGGTTTTGCGGAAACCTTGAAACAGAAAGACTTCCAGAATGAGTGCATTCAGAAGGTGCTCGAATTCATCCAAATTAGGGGAACGTCAGGCGAGAAACTGGATTCTGCGTCTGAAAGACTGTCGAGTTATAAACAGGGGTTAGAGGGAATTGAAGAACTTAGGGAGATAATGCGTATATTAGCCGAACTCGGAGTTAACGAAAAATCACTAGGTATCGATCTTGGTTTGGCGAGGGGGTTAGACTACTATACAGGACCAATCTTCGAAATCGTTGCGACTGATGCCAAGATTGGCAGTTTGGCAGGAGGAGGAAGATACGACAAGTTGATCGGATGCTTTGCTGGCGTTGACATTCCAGCAACAGGTGTATCATTTGGACTCGAACGGATTATTGATGTAATGAAAGAACTTCGAATGGTTTCCCCTCTAAAGACTAAGACAGTAGCCATTGTAACCTCCATTGACGACAGCACTATCATGGAGGCTTTCAGAATAGCCCAGAAACTTAGAAGAGCAGGAATACCTGTTCGTACAGAAGTTATGGGAGAGAGGAAGATAACGAAGCAACTGAAATATGCGGATACCCTTGGCATCCCTTATGCAGTCATCGTGGGACAGACTGAAGTAAGTACGGGCACTGTCAAACTCAAATCGATGGAGAAGAGGGAAGAAAAGGAGATTAAGGTTGAAGAGTTGATAGAGTTCCTAAAGAGTCAACTTATGCAATCCAATCCGGCGAGTCAGTGAATGGTGCCCATGTTAGAGGTGTGGAAAGCTAATACTTATATATTTCAGCTACGCTTATTGGCAAACAAGAAACGCTGATGAGATATAATTGATGAAAATGCCTAAGGAGTGTTGTCCTGATGGTTAAGGTTGGTGACTTCAACATACCGGATGAGTTGCTATACACTAAGGATCACGAATATGCTCAGATTGAGAATGAAGATCTTGTAAAGATTGGGATTACTGACTATGCTCAGAAGTCTTTGAGAGACATAGTGTACGTGGAACTTCCCAAGAAAGGAAGCGAAGTAACGCAAGGATCTGAATTTGGCTCAATAGAATCAGTCAAGGCTGTATCCGAGCTCTATGCACCAGTGTCGGGTGTGATAGAGGAAGTCAACAGTGAACTTGAGAATTCTCCAGAACGCGTTAACGAGGATCCCTATGGTGAAGGCTGGATTATTAAGATCAAGGCCTCCAGCATAGACGCAGACAAGGCAAAATTGCTTAATTCCAAGGCGTATGCAAAGATAGTCAAAGAAGCAGGCGAAAAGAAGTAAAACTGTTCAATCCTTCCCCGCTTTTGACCTATTTATTTGTCTGAGAAGCCTATGACTAACTTCAGTAAAGCTTCCTAGCTCCGTCCTTTCGGAGCCTCAGTTCTTTTCTGCTCAGCTAGTTCTGCTGCTTTCTCCATCTTGAATTTTCTGCGATAGTCTCCGTATTTGTCTATAGGCGAGAACCTTGGCGGGTAGGGCATGATCAACTTTCCCCTACAATAGGGACACGCATCCGTTTTGAGCGTGTATTTCCCGCAGCTAATACATTTTCTGAGAAGTTTGGGCAGCAGCGTATCCCTCCAGAGAGTATCTAAGGTTTTACTAGCGATCCTTCTCCCCCGTTGGTTTTGATTTCGTCGAGGGCTACTGAAACCGTTTTCTCAATTTCCTTCTCAGCGATTTTGTAATCCTTTGCTGTAACAGTTATTCTGTAACGTGGAGTTCCAATCAGGCTGATGTTCACTTTAATATCGTCTGAGTTGCTTTCACTTAGTGCTTTCAAGAGGGATTTCTTTATAGCTTCTATCCCATCGGGTTTGAAACACTTGAATTCGACAACACGTTCCACTTTGACCTTGCGGATTTGAATGTACTGCTCTGCACATGACTTTATGGCCTTGGCCCATTCTTCTGGTACTCCAACGTTAATTAGGGCACCTTCACCTAGTTCAATAACTTTTTCAAATCCTTGGTAGATCTCGTCGAAGGCGTCCTCCATTTTCCACCCTGCTTCTTCGTAAGCTTGGTCAACTGTTTTCCCTATTTTTTGGGCTGCCATGGAGAGAAGGTTCTCAGCCTTTTGAGATCTTTTCCATTCATGGATCTTCTGTCGTCTAGCTTGGTCTGTTACTCTCTTCAGCGTTAGGTCGATGTGTCCCTTTGACTGGTCTATTCTCATGACCCGAGTGACGATTTTCTGTTTTTCTCTGACGAAGTCTCTGATGTTCTTGACCCATGTAGTCGAAAGTTCGCCTATGTGTATGTACCCCTCTTTTTCTTTGTACTCGTCCAACTGAACATAGACGCCATGGGGAGCGATCTCTCTGACAGTTGCTACTACGCATTCTCCGATTTCTGGCCATTCTTCTCTTTTCCTAACCATCTTACATCATCTGGAAACCTGTCTGGCAGCTCAAAATCCGAATTCCCAAACACAAAGTGCAATAACTTAGATAAACCTAACCATCTTTAAATGCTTCGGAGAGTCCCTCTTAAGGAGCATTGTTTATCTTTAGTTACGATGCAGATCACTCGTACTCCGTTCGTCAATCGAAGCGAGGCTCATAAGTTTATTATGTGATGTCTCTTGATCTAATTGGGGGTAAGATGTCTTGGATAAGGAGACCGATGTCGAACGCCTAGCAGCTCTAAAGAGTTATCTGGAGAAGCGGCTTGCTGCACTTGAGAGCAAAGTGGAGCTTTACAAAGAATACGTGAGTGCAGTTGACAGCGTATTGACTCGATCAAGTTTCAAGGTGGCCGCTGAATTACTGAAAGAGACTCCGGGGACAGCTAGAGGAAAACCGATTGAACGTGAGGTGGTCAAGGAGACTGCAGGTGCTCAAAATAGCGACCTAGTTTCGAGAGCCGATGGAAGTAAGCTGGGTTTGATGGTTATATCAAAGACTTCAGTCACAATAACCCCAGCCGAAAATACAAGGATCCCCGTCGATTCTGGCACCTTCAACACTTTCTTCATCAGGAAGATATTGAATAACATGATTGAGAAAGATGAGGATCAGGTCAAGCTAGGGAAACTAAGCGAGAAGGATAAAATGAAGTACCTAATCGAAAAGAACAGCAATGGAACTCTCAAAGAGTTGGTCGTCTTGAATTATAGAGATGAGAATAGGTTGAAGCAGATCACAACTACCGTTAGATGGACTCTCGAGAAGGTTTCACAAAAACCCGCTGGGACAAAATGAAATAAAGAATTGGTTAACTCTTGACAGTATACCGTTCCTCAGTCCGTTTTCTATCATGGGTCTAAGTGGCGATTTCAAGTTTCTTGAGTCGGATTCCATACTTCATCAGAGTATAACCGCATTTCTTGCACTTCAGAACCATAGTCTGTTTCTTGGTTGTCTTAGCGAATTTCTTTTGTTCTGGCTTTGGCTGTGAACCATATCCCCTTAGTTTCCTGTTGTACCTTCTTCTGCCTATGGACATGGTTCTTTCACGTCCCTTCTTGTAGAGGCTCACTGAGTGCTCAGTGTGTGTTTTGCACCTTGGACAGAAAACTCGCATCGTGCTTGGCACACGCATCATTCATGATCCTCCGTAAGATGATTATGTCCTTTCATCACTGAAGTGGTTGATCCAGCTTCTTACGTCAAGACTTCCAGTATCTTTGCCAGTACCTTTGATTTCCCGCCTGTTAATTGGACTAGAGACCTATTGCACACTTCGCACTTAGCTGGTGTAGAACAAGATCCGAATATGATTTGCTCGTTCCCACAGTCCAGGCACTTCACTCTCAAGAAGCGTGAGCGCGGAGTTGGTATTAGTTCTTTCTCAGGCAAATGGATCTGTTCCTCCACTGCGGAGATGAAAAATGCGTCTACTTACTTTTAAGTCTTTTGTGGCTCGTGAACCTATCACTGATTGATTCTAAACTAAGCAAACCGGGCTCTTGTCACTGATGCTTTGCGTTACAAGGAACGTGAGTTAGCTATTGCTGTTTAAATATCATTTTAGAAGACTACCCCCAGAAGACACATCGAATTGCGGATTTCAGTGGGGTAAGGAATGGGTTGGAAGTCACTTTAGAGAAGGTTATGCTGATCGTTATTGGCCTTTGTTTTGCTTCAATGATTTGTATACCCCTTATCGAGAATGGAGTGTCGCAGATCTCTGATCAGTATGCCTACTCACAGTTTGAGGACTTGGTTAGCTCCCTTGACTCTGGGATAAACAATGTTGCAAATGGTACTGGGCAAGTCAGTTTTCAAAAAGACCTCTATATACCACATGGCGTGACAGTAAATTCGACGTTGAATCAAGTCACCTTTCATCTTAACTCAACTACAATGAGGAAAACGGTCAACAAAGAATATCCGATCGCTGTCAATTTGAGTTTTAACTATCCTGAGGGGTGGTATAGGATTAACATTCACCTGCAGAACTCTTCGATAGTCATAGTCAGTTTTACGCCCGCATGAAGTCAACCAAGCTAGTGTAGTCGGCTATGGTTAACAGAAGCAAGTATGGAGTGCCAGCGTGGCACCTCGCCTAGGTTAATAGCACAATTTTTTAATCCTTATTTTGCACACTAATCTTCGTGATGAGGACTCTCCTAAGACGGAAGCTCCCCGAATTGTGAACTCTTGTTCCTCCGCTGGACTTTCAAGTTCGCATATTCATCGCACTTTAATCTCCATAGAGTATCGCGGATAATATTGCATGGGGTAGAGAACTATAC
>JAHPYV010000092.1:1414-9892 GCA_019058495.1 Promethearchaeati archaeon | reverse complement strand
GGGGGGAGGGGATTTCTAGGTGGACCTAATTCCGCTCCCCCGTAGCTGAGTTAAAGGTACATCTGCAATGATTTTAATATATCTTTATTGATAGTGTGCGTAACGAATGAATGATTCTCTTTCCTGTTTTTCGTCTGGCTTTGTGTAAGTGATCAATGGTTGGGCGTTGAGCGTGTTCTAAGACGGGAAGAGTCGAGAACTTTTGGCGGAAAGAGGCTTCCTGGGTATGCGCATTCGTAACAACCACGAGGTGGACAGTCTTGACTCGCCCATGGCACAGAAAGGCATTCCTGCGACATAAAACAGGATTTTTCACACCTATGCGCGCTTGTATTGTCCGAGAGACACTTGAGCATACAAACCTAACCTATATATGACAACTTATGTCTACGTATCCTGATGCTACTGCGATAGGTAAAACTTTCTAGCTCAAGATTGCTGAGAGGCGCGGGACGATTGGTGAACAGAACAATCTGCCTGTTGGGAATGGAGGTCCGAGCGTGAGGGTGAGGAACGTTGTTGTAGGGGGCGCCTAGTGCAATATGAAGCGCAGCAAAGCTAAGACTGATGTTAATGGAGAAGATGATCCGTATACGGACACCAGCCTGATTTCACCAGCTTTCAAAGCTGTGACTATTGCAGAGAAGATGGGGGCTAGTCAAGCGGAAGTCTATGCATTACGCAGAGTCATTTTCACATGTTCTATTGAGAAACTTGAAGTCACGTTTGCGCAAAGAAAAGTTCAGGCAGGGATGGGGATCCGTGTAGCCCTAGATAGAAAGGTTGGATTCTCGTGTACCTCAAGTGCTTCCGAGCAATCAATAAAGGAAACCATTGAGAAAGCGCTCAAGATAGCTCGCGCAAGAGAGGAGGATCCAAGATTCAAGTCTTTTCCGTCAAGGAGTAAGTACCAGAAGGTTCCAGGCATCCTCGACAAGCAAATAAGAGAAGCCCAGATAGAAGAATTGATCGATAGTGGAAGGTCTCTTGCCGAAGTCATGAGAACCTATGACAAAAGGATCCAATCAGGAAGCGGCATGCTCACATATATCACTTACAACAGGGCCATTTCGAATAGCTACGGTTTAGACCTTGAAGAAAGTGACACAGTTGTTGACGTGCGAGTATCATCTATGGCAAAGGACAATGGCGATGTTTCAGGTGTAGATTACTTGGAGCTGGCCAGACACGCAAGTGATGTCGATGTTGAACAAGTCGGTAAAACTGTTTCAAGACTAGCCGTTGAACAACTTCGGAGAAAACCGATACAAACTAAAACCGTGGATCTAGTGCTACATCCCCATGCTGTCGGCGAACTCTTGTCGCACACCCTTCACCCTGCGTTCTTGGGAGACAATCTTCAACGCAATAGGACTCCCTTCGCAGGTAAGTTGGGGGAGAAGGTTGCTTCGGAACTCATATCAATTGATGACAATGGAGTCATTGAGAAAGGGTATGCCTCTCAATCTTTCGACGACGAGGGGATAGCGAGGAGGAACACGCCGCTTATCAAGGAAGGAGTCGTTGAATCGTTCCTTTATGATTCCCTTTGGGCCAACAAAGCTGGCATCGAGAGTACAGGCAATTCAAGCAGGAAAGACGTTACTGGGCTAAGAACTTATAGTTCGGAGCCAACAATCGATACCACTAATGTCGTGGTTAAGCCTGGGGATAGAGACTTCGAGCAAATGGTGTCTGAGGTTGACGAGGGAATACTTGTGTACAGTATCATAGGAGCTCATACATCTAATGCGGCTTCTGGTGCATTTTCAATCGCGGGTCAGACGGTGTTTAGGATCGAACATGGGGAGATAGCTTACCCTGTCAAGGAAGCTATGATTGGCGGAAGCTTGGCTCAACTTCTGGGCAAGGTATCTGGGGTAGCCAATGATGTCACAACTTACGAAGATGAATTAAGACATAGGGTTACAGTATCTCCGTCAATCAGGTTCACCGATGTAAGAGTGTCTGCATGATGAGACTGCTTTGAATTTCTCATCCACATCTTCTTTTGTTGAATTCGTCAGGAAATAGAACCCACATTCGGAGTCAATCTTCTATGAATCTCGGCGACAGACTCTCTCGCATTTTGCATGGACTGTTTCCTGGTGTTGCCTATTCTGTGAACTGTGCAGATAGGGTCACCTTGCTCCAAGACAACTCCAGTTGGGGATACGTCGCGTACACCCTGGATTCCTGAAAGGTCACCCGTGGTGCATCTCTCCTTTGCAAACGGAATCATCTTGGTGACATATCTTCTGGCTTCTGGGAATCTCCTTTTCATCCCGCTTCTGCAAGCATTCACATGTTCGCTTGCGAGATTAATGCCAGTGGCCATCTCGATGCATTCAAGCGTGCCTTGGAATCGCGGGTTACATTCAATTATGACTGGGACTTTGTCTCGACTCCGGAGAACAAAGTCGAAACCATTTGACCCGATCAACTCCAGTTCATCTCCAAGAGCTTTAGCGGCAGCACCGATTCTCTTTGTGCTCTTGCCATTCTTAGCCATCTGAATCGGGACAACGTTTCCGCACCAGACAAAGGGCGTTCTTGCTCCAAGCTCCTCTAGGCCTATCAGCTGCTCATTCACGCTAACAACGACGCACTTTTCTCCGTCTCCCATTATTGATGCACTAACATTTTCTCCTCTAATATACTCCTGAACAAAGATCGTGTCGCCGAAGTTTGGTTTTAACTCATTCACGTAGATGCTTCTCAAATCGGATTCGGTATTTGCCAGTCTTATACCTACTCCTCCGCCCCCTCCTGGGGGCTTCAATACAATGGGAAAACCTATTTCTCTGGCTGCGCCGAGAGACTCGTTGATGCTTGAACACCTCATGGTTTCGGGTGAAGGTATGCCTAGTTTGGAAGCTGTTTCATAGAGTTTGAAACGGTTTCTTACGACCTCCAAGGTCTCTTTGGAGTTGCCTAGGATGGGAGCTATTTCTCCAAGCTTTCTCCAAAGATCTGGTCGGTCGTCAAGCCCGCTGCCTACTAGAACGAGGTCAACTTCACCATGGTGTCTCGAGGAAATTGTTTCGGCGCGGTCAATTAGGAGATCAGATGCTGGTCTGTTCAATTCTCTTCTTGGTCTTTCTCCGGCAGTTTGCTTAAGAACAGTCTCGGTATCATCTGCCGATTTTTCTAGATCAGTATCACCCCAGTAATCAACTGCAAGAACTCTGAATCCAGCTCTCTTTGCTGAGCCAGCAATAGGTCTGGCGTTGAACCCGACGACGAGTGAGGTCTCTTTGTCTATGTTTCTCCTATGTCTTGTCATTCCGTGGGTCCCTTCTTCCAGTGAGAGACGAGCGGCAGACCAAGCAAGTTGAGAACATATCTTATAGATTAAGACGGTTCATTTGATTGGTATATATTAATGCTGGTCTTATCTTGACCGCGGTACTGTTTGACGAAAGGTTGATTAGAAGTATATGAAGAATCTAATGTCACGGTCGTCTTGAGAGTGTTATCGCTTCATACTAAATACTTGGGAGGATAATCAGTGTTGAAGGTGGTCCTGATAGGCTCGGGTGGAAGCGCTATCTCCCCTGACCGTTCCTTGCCTGCCATCTTGGTTGATGATGATGTGCTTTTTGATTGTGGTGAGGGGACGACGCAATCTCTTCTCAGAAGGATGGGGTCGCTGAACTCATTAAAGCTGGTCTTCATTACGCATCTCCATGGCGACCATGTCTCAGGTCTCATATCTCTCATATGGGCAATGTGGCTCAGAGAGAGAAGAACAGAACCCATTACGTTTATTGGTCCCGAGAAAACCAAGGATGCGGTTATGACTCTGCTTAGGACCGTTAATACGCCTCTTGATGAGGTTACTGTCCCTCTAGAGTTCAAGGAAATAACTCCAGGAAGCAGTTACAACGGTGTAGTCTGGACTGCGCAGTCAACCCATAGCCCTACGTGTATAGCGTATAGGTTTGAGAGAGATAGTGTTTCATTCTGCTACACTGGTGACACGGCGCCATCCAAAGCCATTGCGAAGTTGGCTACCAGCTGCAAGCTGCTGATACATGATTCAGCTTTTCCTGAGGAGCTAGCTGAGAAGGCCAAGAAGAGCAACCATTCAACCTCAGTGGACGCGGCTAGGATAGCAAAAGAGGCAGGAGTGGATATACTCGTTCTATTTCACTGGAGCAACGTCAATGAAGGCAAAGAGCAGCAGCTAGTTAACCAAGCGAAGAAAGTATTCACGAAGCAAGTAATTCTAGCAAGAGACGGATTGGAGATAGGTCTCTGATCTGTCCTCAGTGGAAGAGTATGAACCACCCGAGACCCAAGGGACACTAGAAAAGGTTGATAAGGAAAACCAATAAGAATATTATATAGGGGCAAGGCTAGTCTACGCCGATATGTTATCCTGATGTAAACGCATTTTCTACCCACTAGTTGATGGTGACTTGAAGTTGTCGTCCAAGGATGATAAGTCAAAGAAAGTTGCGGACGAATTAAGAGATGAACAGGAAAAAGTTGTCAAGAACCTGCTCGGTGAAATGGGGCTCACCGATAAGGAAGTAGATACGATTCTGACTACATCTGGTGGTGCTGCAGGTGACTCAGGTAGCCGTGAAGTAGCTGAAGAGGAAGCTCCAGCTGAGGCAAGACGACCAGAACTAAAGCTGCCTCAGCAATCAGAGCGACCACCACAACCGATACCTGAAGAGGCTGCGTCATCAGAGGCGGAAGAGCGTGAAATACCACTCACATCACCTGGCATCGAGGGTATGTTCAAGAAGTTAGATGAAATGGCTAGCACGGTCGTGACACTTGAACGAGGAATAGCTGCAGGTCTTTCTGCGCAGTTACTCGAGTTCCGCCGAGAGCTTGTTGACCTTAGAACTGAAATCGCCAGGAAGCTGACTGAAAGACTTAGGATGAAAGCCTTTGCCCCCCTCGTTGAAAATGCCATTTCCGAAGTAGTCGTAACCGAAGTCAAGAAGCTTGAAGAGAATCTCCTTGAATCTTTTTCCAAAGAGCTAGTGGGAAAGTTCAGAGGCTTCAGAGAGGAACTGACTAATTCAAAGTATAGGCTACTTGCGTCTATTAAAGAGCAAGCCGAGATCTACGGAGCTCATGGAAGAAGTCTGGAAGATGAGTTAAGCATAACCGAGAAGCAGATCAGGGAGCTTAGGCAAGATGTTGCGAAGCGAGAAATGGTCGAATCCGAGCAACGTGCTACCATAAGCGAGCTTGAAAGCAATATTGTCAGGTTAGAAAAAGAATTAAGTGAGATGGCGGGCACACCAAAAACCGGTCTAATGGAACTAACTGAGCTAAGGGCGAGAGTTCAAAGTCAACAAACTACAATAGAAAGGCTTAGATCGCAGATAGTTGAGACAAGTGAAATCAAAGCTAAGCTGAAGGCATATGAAGACGAGGTTGTGGAAAAGAGGCAGAAGCTAGATGAGCAGAACTCCAGACTCATGGATGTCGAAGGGAAACTCGCTGAGGTGGAAGTCAGAGCTGGCGACTACGAGTCGCAGAGCAAATCCCTTAAACAAGAACTTGAAAAGTTGAGAACTCAAAGCGCCGATGCGATCAAGGCAAAGGACAGGGCAATAGAACTCGAGGCAGCTTACAATAGAGGGAAGCAAGAGGTACAAGACCTGAAGGGCATAATCGAGGAGACGGAAGACAGACTTGAAGCGAAGAGGTTGGAAGTCGCGAGAGTATTGAAAGTGATGTCAAAGGAGCCCAAATACAAGATACTCACAATACTGAAAGATGTGGGCACTCTTGACGTTAACGAAATAGCCCGGGCAATAGGTCAGCCCTTCGCAATAGCGAAAAGGTATAGCCAAGAACTCCAGCAAGATGGCTACGTCAAGATCGACGACAAGAATAATGTAATTGGAGTAGGCGATTGGGCCAAGGCGACCAAGAGCCCAGCGCCGTAAACCACTTCGAACTCTTGTTGTTATACTTGATGAAAATCCTTTCTCTCACTTTTTATCATATTAGGACTTCTTCTTTCTCGACCTTGCGGTTGCCTATGCTTAGGGTGCCGGTGTCAATCTTGACGCCGCCATGCAATGTCGTTGTCTTCTCGCCCCTGTACAATGCATCTACCATTCTTCCAACTGCATCTGCTTTCATGATTCCGGATCCGCTATCGCCAGTTGCGAAGATCATGCCTGCTTCCTTGTATACGTATGGAACGGCATCGTAGCTGTATGCGTATGCCCCAGCCCAGCCGCTTGCTGGTCGCACATCCTTGAATGCTGGGAGATATGCGGAGAGTACAGGGTACATGCTTTGTTCGAAGTAGTTTTGCTCGCTCTTCCAATCATCTTCAGTCTGCACGTACTTAAATGGTCTATTCAGTTTATCTGCGCATCCAACCCAGAATGACTCCTCTTGTCTTACTGGTCGAAGGTAGACTCCTCTAGGCAGGACTGTGAATGGAAGCGAATTGAACTTGTTGAAACTTTTAACGTTAAGAATTGACTTCAAAGACTGGCTTCCTTCAGTTGATACTCTAAAGAGTTGGCGCTTCTTGACTTTCACACGTCCGTCGATACCAGTCGGATCCGTTAACTTATTTACCCAGGTTCCGGCCGCCATGACAACTGTGTCGCCTCTGATCTCGCCGTCAGCGGTTTTCACACCGACGACACTTGGATCCTGCCAGATAAAGGGTTCCCCTGGAACACCAAGCTTGTTAGGTGGCTCCAGAATCAGTTCCTCAACTTCGGTGTTGAACATGGGTTTCACTTTTGAGATCCTTGCAAACTCATTCTTATAGAACGAAACCAGTTTGCTTGGGTCAAGGATTCCACACTTGACGCCGAATAGTCCTGCTTTGATGTCTTCCAAATTCATTATTCTAGCTTCTTCATTATCTGAAACTTTCATGCTTAGCTCTGGAAGCTTCCTCTTCAAATTCTCTCCTTCATAGAGTTCGTACTTGATCTTGTTGGCATCCATCTTCTCCATCCATTTCTTATTCAAGGGATCTGCAAGTTGCTTCTCAGTGAGGAGCCACAGGTAACCTACTAACTGAAGATCTAGATCGAACTTCAGATTCTCCTGGACGTCGATGTAGAAGTCTATTGTGGTGTCGGTCAGGATCTGGTTTGTCCTTGACGAGAATGTGTTCCTGACCGCTGCTGCGCTCATCGCAGTATTGGCTTGACCGGCGTCAGCCAATCTGTCGATCAAAAGGATCTTTTTGCTGGGGTTTTTTTTCTGCAAGTGGTATGCCGATGCTAGGCCGAATACGCCAGCTCCGACAACGATGATGTCAAGCTTCTCACTCATGATAGGATGACGCTCCTTCATTGTGAATTCTGTAGAATAAGGGCGAACTGATCTTCGCCCCGTAATTGATTTGGGAGTGGATATAAGGATTCCTTTGCATCCTGAGGCGATTGAACGATCATCCGGCAACACAAATCGTTATTACCATGATCAACATGGAATAGTTTCAAGGCATGTTGAGGCAAAAAGAATCTGTAACACCATTGAAAAACGGACAAAATGAAAGAACTATGAGAGAAATGGCAGATTGTTAGTTGCAGTGTCATGTTGTTTGAAGAAGAGCAGACTGATCTTCATATAAGTAATATGATTGAAGTTGAAGAGGAGAGGCGAATTATGACGATGGAGTTTCCTCAGCGTGCCGAGTGGGTTCTCTATTTGGGTTGTTGGGCTTCATACCGAGCTGTCGAATCGGCGTGGTGTACTTCGAAGATACTTCAGAAACTTGAAGTGGATTTCACGGTATTAGGGAAAGATGAGAAATGTTGTGGAATGCCTTTTGTTGAAATGGGAGAAGCGGAGAAAGCGCAGAAACTTGCTTTGGACAACTTGAAAGCCGCTCGCGAGAAGGGCGCAACAAAGATCTTGACTGTTTGCCCAGGTTGCCATCACTCTCTGAAACAGGCATTACCCAAATTCGTCTCACAGGAAATGGAAGTTCAACATGTTTCTTCATTTCTGTATAATAAGATCAAGAGCGGAGAGCTGGAACTCACCAAGCCTTTGGAAGCAAAGGTGACTTATCATGACCCGTGCAAACTCGCAAGATATTACAATATAACTGAGGAACCAAGGTCGGTGATAAAGAGCATCAAAGGGGTTCAATTCGTTGAGCCCCTACACTCTGGACTTGAAGCTAGATGCTGTGGACGAGTTTACGAGAAGGAACTCGCTGAGCTAACCGTCGCTATGAGTAAAGAACGAATTGAGGAGGCTGCCTCAGCCAAGGCACAGGTTATGGCGACCTCGTGCCCAATCTGCGCTCGAAACCTGCTGGTCGGCGCTCAATCAGCCAAGAAGAATATCACAGTGTACGATCTCCCTGTGCTAGTTGCAAAGCAAGCTGGCATTATTTGAAAATGTAGGACTTTGAATACGAGAGGTGAAGACTGAAATGGTCGATACACCGCCTTTTGAAGATCTTCAGAAGAGGTTTAATGAAGCACTATCAAACAAGAATGACGTGATGAGTAG
>JAHPYV010000092.1:0-1314 GCA_019058495.1 Promethearchaeati archaeon | reverse complement strand
AAGATAGCGGAAGCCTTTTCAAAGAACCTCGGGGAAACCATAAAGCCAATGCCTCATGACATAGTTGCTGCTGCTCGCAGAGGTTTCAGGGATCTATTCTTCAAAGCAAAGGTTGGGATCACAGGAGCAAATGCAATTGCAGCTGAAGGCGCAATAGTGCTAGTCGAAAATGAGGGAAACATCTCGAATATCACGAGGCTCTGTGACCGTCACATAGTAGTCGCTGGAATCAACAAAATTGTCCCAACTTTTGAAGACGCCTTCCACATCGCAAGAACCAATGAGCATTTCTTAGGGATACTTGGGACATACATATCCGTCATAGCGGGACCTAGTAGAACGAGGGACATATCTGGTTTAGAGGTTCTTGGCGTCCATGGCGCAAAAGAGGTTCATGTGGTTCTTGTTGATGATTGGAGAACCCGAGCTAAACAGGAAGGATTCGAGGAATCTCTATATTGTGTTCACTGCTCGTCATGCTTCTACGATTGCCCGACATTTAGAGCAGTTGGTTCTGACTACGGGTACAAATACAAGAACTTTGGTGGAATCGGAACGATTCACACAGCATTCCAGAAGGGGCTAAAAGAAGCAGCCCGCGCAGGACTATTCGCCTGTACCTTGTGCAGAGGTTGCATCGATAAGTGTCCAGGAAAGATAGACACGCCAGGAATGATACTCAAACTGCGTCGACGGGCGATCCATGAAGGTATTGAACCGCCAGTCTATGATGTAACAACCAAGAACATTGAACAGACAGGAAATGTCTTCAGTCTTTCGCCTGACGAGAGACTTGACTGGGTAGAAGAAGGGGAGCCAACATCTTAAGCAAGAGAGACGAATGTATTTTTCTTTCATGGAGATTCTTTGTTTCGCCTTCTATTTGTATCAACAGCACTCTTGCTTTCTTTCTTTTTACTGAAGATCTTCCATGAGTGAGTTTGAATCAGAGCGCCGCCCATTATCGCCATGACTGTACCAAGAAGACGTAAGTATGACAACGGGAACTGGATGCCGCCGTCTACTGGCACGACTAGCATTTCGCCGAATATCAGCGCCGAGCCCAAGACTGGTATGGCTATTCCAAGTGATGTTGAAATTGGGTATGCAATGGAGGCCCTTCCCCGACTCATGGCCGACTGAAAAGAGAAGAAACCCAACAGTATGATCGCGTAACCGACAATGAAAGGAACATTCAGTAGAAATGCTAACCAACTCTCGATTGAGAAGAGGTTAAATGCTCCTTGACCACCTTGTTCCGCAAAACTAGCAAGGTACTGCAAAAGGGCAGAAACAGAGTAGAAGATTCCAGCG
>JAHPYV010000091.1 GCA_019058495.1 Promethearchaeati archaeon | reverse complement strand
CGCCCCTACAGCCATAGTGACGGTGAACATCGCTGGCAGTGCAATGGGAACTGATGAAACGAGCAACATAAGAATGAAACTCATCATATCTGGGAGACTTACGCCAAGAATGATCGAATAGAACAACAAGCCCACAACAATAATCGCAACTATAAGTAACAAGTATTTGACAACGCCAGCAATTAGTTTTTCAACGTGAGATTGAGGTCTAGCCATTGCCACGAGAGTCACTGTTTTGCCGTAGAAGGAGTTCGGGCCTGTCGCAACCACGACGCCTTCCGCCTCACCTTTTCTAACTATGGATCCTGTATAAGCAACATTACCCGTTGCCTTCTCTACAGGCAAGGATTCACCTGTCAGCGCTGATTGGTCGACTGAGGTCTGTCCGCTAAAAAGCTTAACATCAGCTGGAACTACATCGCCGTTCCTCAGAAAAACAGCGTCTCCAGGAACGAGCTCGCGTGCCGGTTTGACAATCCATTTTCCATCTCTCATGACTCGGGCATTTATGTAGAGCCTTTTCTTCAGAAGTTCAACTGCCTTCTCAGATCTGGTTTCCTGCGAAAAACCGATCACTGCGTTGAGTACAAGCAATGCCAGAACCAAGTATAGGTTGATCATCTGGCCCAACAGGAAACTTATCGCGGCTACACCTTCAAGCATCCATGCCGTTGAACCCCAAAATCTTCTGAGAAACTCCAGAAATCTGCTGGTCCTCTTCTCGCCAACCTCGTTATAACCGAACTCAGATAGCCTGCGACGAACCTCAGAGCTAACGAGACCTCTTGGTGAAGACTTTAGAGTTTTGAACACTTCGCCCATGCTTGCAGACTCAAGGTTCTTGATACCTTTTTGCATACTTCAGCATCCTCTGGAGTCTAGTCAAATTGACGGTGAAGATATCGAGCACCCAATAGTGATTCAATATATAAGCAAAATACTTAATAGCTTGCTTCGTGAATCGAGAAGACAGGAAGAAGGGGATCTAATGATTCGGTTTCAAACACTCGAATGAGTTTGAATAGTACGGTCTCAGATAGGTTGGTGTTCAAAATATGTTTGAAGATATTGCAAATCTTGCTCTCGACTATGCTCAAAAGAAGAGCGGCGTCACCTACGCTGAAGTGAAGGTTGAGAAGGATGTAGGGAACGCCGTTGTAATCAAGAATGCGATGATAGACGCATTGATCTACACTGAAGACGAAGGGCTATGCATCAAGGTACTTACCAACGAAGGAATCGGATTCGCATCCACTAACACTCTTGAGAACAAAGACGTGAGAAATATTGTTGATAAAGTCTACAAGATGGCGCGCTCATCACGCAGAAAGACGCCAATAACCTTCGTCGAAGAAAAGAGTGCCGAGGACAAATGGGAGGTCGAACAAAAGAGGAAGTTAACGGATCTCTCTATTGAGCAGCGTGTAAACGACATAGTTGAGATAGACAACTACCTAAACACACTGGACCTAAAGATGAGTGGAAGAATCCTCCAGGTCTCGGACGGCGTCTCTGAGAAATACTTCTGCAATAGTGAAGGGTCGAGGATATCATCAGTACAACCCAGAATTTTTGCGACAGTCTACATAACAGTCTCGGCAGACGGGCAAAGCGAAATGGCTTACAGGGACTACGGTTACACGGGTGGGTGGGAGGGTCTTGAGCGACTAGCTATTGGCGAAACAATGGCTCACGACGCCCAAGTGCTTGACAGCATGATGAAAGAAGGAAAGAAGCTCCCAGAGGGAAAAATGGATCTGATCTGCGGACCGCAAGTCACTGGCATAGCATCCCACGAATCCTGTGGTCACCCAATGGAGGCAGACAGAATAAACGGAAGAGAAATGAGCCAGGCTGGAAAATCCTTTGTCACGAAAGACTTGCTAGGGCAGAGAATAGGGTCTGACGCTGTAACAATAGTGGACGACCCGACAATACCCAACAGCTCTGGTTTCTACCTCTATGATGAAGAAGGGGTCAAAGCCAGACCAAGATACCTCTACAAGAACGGAATAATAAATGAGTTCCTGCACAATAGAGAAAGCGCTGCAATCATGGGTCACAGAAGCAATGCTGCTTCAAGATCAGTGAGCTACAACCGTGAACCAATAGTCAGAATGGCCAACACATACCTCGCACCGGGAGACCACACAGATGACGAGTTACTTGAGGGCGTCAAGAAAGGCGTCTGGATGGAATCCTTCAACGAATGGAACATTGATGATACAAGATTCAACCAGAAGTATGTTGGACGCGAGGCTTATCTTATTGAGAACGGTGAACGGAAATATCCTGTCAAAGGATGCGTAATCGAGACCACGACGCGCAAATTCTGGAGTGCCGTAGACGCGGTCTCAAAGAGACTTGAATTTGCGTCCGCTACTTGCGGGAAGGGAGACCCAGAGCAGGGAATCCCAGTCTTCACCGGCGGAGCATCTGCAAGACTACGGGAGGTGTATCTGAAGTGACAAAGCTGATGACTGAGGAAATAATCGAGAAAACTGAACGTGTAGTAGAGAAAGCCAAAAGCCTAGGCGCAACGGAAGTCATAGCTCAGGGCGTGGTCTCAAGGGACAGACAAGTCAGATTCAGCAACAACCAGATAGACATATCTCAAAACTGGTATGAATCCACGATTCATGTGTTTCTCACAGTGGGAAAGAAAGCTGTTGCATCAGAGATAAACCGACTTGACAAAGTAGACTTCATGGTAGAGAAGTTAGTATCCATCGCCAAAGCCTCAAAAGATAATCCTCTATGGGGCGGGGTAGCAAAAGGCAAATTCAAATATGAAGCTCCAAAGGCGAATGAAGCCATTAGGAGACTGGACGAACCCGCAAAGTATGTGTGGAAAGCAATTGACGCTGCATTCTCGGAAGGCGCTAAGAACACTGGAGGACTACTGTACATAGGGGATGATGACTCCCACCTAGTTTCTTCAGAGGGCCCTAGCGGATACGATAGCTCAAGCTACATCGAGCTAAGCATTAGAGCATTCGCTGATGAGAAGTCGTCTGGGCATGGCGTTGAATGTTCGAATAATCTTGCAGACTTCCATCCTGACAAGGCGGGAAAAAAGGCAGGTCAGATAGCTAATAACGCAATGAAGTATCCTAGGGAGGAGCTTGCCGAAGGAACATATGACATCATCTTTGAACCACTCTTCTTTGGTGCAATACTGTGGACCTTAGCGCAAATGTCGTCGGCATTTTACGCCCTAGCGCAGCTTTCACCTTTCGGGGGAAAAATCGGCCAAAAAGTTGCCTCAGAAAAAGTGACAGTCCGCGACCACGCATCCTCGATGTCTATGGGACACAGAGTCTTCGACGAAGAGGGAGTACCAGTTAAGGAAACTCTGCTAATTGATCATGGTGTATTCAAAACCTTCCTTCACAACACTTCGACAGCAAAACTGTTCAAGACAGAAACGACAGGAAATGCTGGTATTCTAGTTCCAGAACCTTTCACGGTCCTCATGGATCCGGGAGACTACAAACTGGAGGAAATGTTCTCACAAGTCAAGAACGGTCTATACCTAACGAATACATGGTACACCCGATTTCAGAACTACGCAGCAGGCGACTTCTCAACTGTTCCTAGAGACGGAGCCTTCATAATCAAAGACGGAGAAATCAAGAGTTCAACTGCGAATCTCAGGGTATCTGAAAACGCTATAAGGTTGCTGCAGAGCGTCGAAGCACTGACGAGAGAGCGACACCAAGTCCGTTGGTGGGACGAAATCTCTGAGCCAACGTTTTCACCATACGTACTGGCACGCGGAGTGAAAATTACGAGATCTAAGTAGAAGGAAGGCGAAGGTGCCAGTTAGCCGCGCTTCTTTCTTTGTAGATATCAAATAAGATGGTGCGCTCATTTATAGGTTTACCAACATCAGGTTCTTTTTCTTAGCACAAGAGCTAAGACCATGACTAAGGCAACAATTTGCACTATGATTTTCATTATAAAGGGACCTTGCGGGCTAAGAAGAAGTGTAAGAGTTCCCAAAGTCGGACCGATCACCGATACGAATCTGGAAGTGCTCTGGAAGAATCCTATTTTCGATGCCCTATTTTTCTGTTCAGTATTATCGCTTATCCAAGCAACAGGAGCGGCCATATCTATCAGGTCGAAGGAAACCCAAATAGCATAGGTGATGAGCAGAAAATAGTAGTCTTTAGTTATTGTGAAAAGCAGCAGTACTGGTATCAACCCTACCCAGCTAATGATTATGGCCTGATACCTACCTATCGAGTCAGTTATTTTTCCTCCGATTAACGCGGACACGGCAACTACAGCACCTAGAACGGCGTACATAATGCCTACAAAAAACGCTGTGAAGCCTAGGCTCGTAACGTACAGGGGAACGTACCAGCTTATTGCTTGCGACGACATTTCGTCGAGTGCATAGGCAACTGTCAGAGTCAAAAGAAACAAATCCACAACGCGCAGTTTTGGTTTAGGGCTCTTTTTCAAAACTCGCGTTTCTTGACTTAGTGTTTCCTTCAGACCTAATACTTCTATCACAAACATCAAGGTTGGACCCAGAATTGCCAGAGAGAAAACAAGTTCATATTCACCTTGGAAAATTAGGACACCACCTATCAAAGCCGTCACTATTGGAGGTATCGATGGAAAGACCCGTGTAGCAACCATCAGCGCAGTACCTCTCCTCTCCGCTTTCACACTCTCCGTGAGAAGGGCGGATGTTGCAGGACCAGACAGACCAAGCCCAGCCCCAAGCAAACCCATCGCAAAAACCGACAACTCAGCACCAAATCTCATTGAAAGCAATAACAATATTGGTGCTAAGACATAGATGCATCGGCCTAGGATTATCGTGATCTTTCTGCCTAGATGATCAGACAGGGAACCTCCCAGAATCATTGAAACTGCCATCGCGAAAGCATTAATCGTATACAGGTTTCCTATAACGATGTCATCAAATCCGAGTATGCTATTCATGAAGATTGGCAGAAAGGGCATCCAAAGTGCATTAAAGCCCACACCTACTGAGCTACTCGTAGAAATTACGACAACATTTCTTTTTAAAGCTAAGAAATCTTTTGCTGAACCGAGTTTCGCCAACAAGACACCTCGAATAGCATGTTCGCATCTAGTTGAATCCTGACCAGCCAAACTAGCTAACCCAGTGGAGGACCATCAGACCTCCCTGACCCCTCCGCAGACGTTCCTTCTCCTTCTAGGAGCAATTCTCTTTCTAATTTCATACTAGTAGAAGAGGCTTTCCTCAGATGTCAGTCAGTCGCGGGAAGGTGGGAAGAGCAAGTATATCTATTCATCGCTTTTCTTGGCTAGTTTCTCAAAACTCTCTTTTCGAATTGGACTTCGGGTGCCATTTATCCTTGATGAGATACTAGATCCGGCTTGTTGGTTATTATGCCATCAACACCGATTCTGATTAGTTTCTCCGCAACGCTACGATCATCCACAGTCCATGTAAATACAGGGACAGATATCTTATGAAGGTCTTCAATCATGTTCTTTGTGACTAACCTGTATTCAGGCACCATTACATTGGCTTTAAGTTCCACAGCTCTCCCAGCTGCGTTTGGGATCTTCCATGAGAATATTTGACCGGTCGGTATCCTAGAGTCAAGTGTCTTGATCTTCTTGATGGCGTCTGACATGAATGATGTGACAACGACTTGGCCTATCACCTGCTCCCTTTGGACGAGCTCGGCGACTGGTTTCTCGATGCCCACCGCTTTGACTTCAATCATTACTCCAATCACATTTTTGGCTACTCTGAGAACTTCCTCAAGTGTAGGTATCTTCTCGCCTTTTCCTGCATCAAGCTTCCTGATTTCTTGCAGGGACATTAGTTTGACTGTGCCTTTGCCATTAGTTGTACGGTCTACATCCGTATCATGGATGACCACTAGATGTCCATCTCTTGTGGAATGAACGTCGACCTCAGCCATTTCAGCGCCTAGTTCTATTGACTTCCGAATGGCTCGGATAGTGTTCTCTGGCTCGTACGCTGCTCCCCCAGCATGGGCAACTATTTTGTAGCTTCTCGTTTTCGTATGCTCCGTCGTACCATCCTCCAAGCTATCTATAGCAACTAGTCTAAGGCTATGCTGCTCCTTCAGCCACCGAAGACTCCACTCTATGGCTCGGAACTGAGACTACGTTTGTATGATCACGTCTTGGATCCGAACGTGAGGCGTGATGACACATGAAGGATAGAGTTGCGAGGTCAACTTCTCAGGTGCATTTCCTACTGCATCAATCTTCTTTGCATAATCGAAGATGTTTCCCGCAATCCTCAGTTCACTGACTGGCAAGGTTAGTTGACCATCCTCGATCCTAAGTCCGTTCAATATTACGACTGAGAAAGAACCATCTGGTCTAGCTGTGAATGGCGGATCGGTTCTTTCGATCAAAATGCCGTCTTTCACTTCGCTAATCATTGTCTCAAGTGATATGTTCCCCGGCTTGAAGATCAGGTTAGTGGGATAGATTCTCGGTAGCCTTCTATAACTTCTATAATAGAAGTAATCTACAGTTGGCAACTCCCATCTACAACAGTTACCCGTACTCTTGGAAGATGCGAGATTTGCACTTTGATTGCTGTGGAGGAAGCCTCTGAGAGTGCCTCCCTCAATCAGATTTGTTCTGGTGGTTGGCATACCTTCGTCATCCATCTTGAAGGACACGAGACCTCCCTCGACTGTCCCATCATCTACTAGCGTGACGACACTAGATGCGATCTGCTCCCCAACTTTTCCTTCTAATGGAGAGGCCTTATGCTGTACATTGTCTGCGCAAAAGGCATTGGCGAATGAGTAAGTGAAAAGTTCAGCTACTGCGCGCGGATCAAAGATAGCAGTCATCTTCTTTGGCTCAATCTTGCGTGTTCCGAGATACTTCAGAACTTTACCCGCATACTTAGAGGCAAAGTTACTCACAAATCCAGAGTCTTTTAAAGATCTGTCAACCTGGTAGACTTCCATCTTGGTTTCTTTTTCACTTTCCTTCGCAGATATCCCCATGGCGACCCTTGCAAAACTTCCTTCATCATCGACGTTTAACCCTTGACTGTTGACGACTGCGAAACCGTGTTTAGACCGTCCGAAAAGAGCATCGTACACCGTTATCCGTTTCTCATCGACTTGCTTGGCGTTTTTTCTGATTGCTTCGAGATTCGACATTACATCCTTAGGATCCATCTCGGCAGTATGTTTGTTAAAGATGCCAGATACATGTGGATAACTGCTTGGTTTTCCCAGGAAAGTGTCAAACCCAGGTTGTGGCTCGGCGACCTTCAGAGCGCTGCGCACTGATGACCTTATGGATTCGTCTTCTAGATTGCTTAGATAAGCAAATCCTAAAGCACCACCTTTTATTACACGGACGGCTGCCCCGACCATTACTTGATCTCTTGACGTGAAGTTGTCCTTTCCGCCGACTTTTGTGATCCTCATGACAAGATTTTCTCTTGATTCGAGGAAAACCTCTGCTTGCTCGGCGCCTTCCCTCAAGGCCGTCTTCATGATCTTGTCAGCTGTGGAGATCAAATCCTTTGAGACCATTTGCTAGACCTTCCTTCTGTTCTTTCGCTGTTCCAACTGTTCAGGGTGCTATCCTACTCTTAGCTCGTTGAACCTTGTATGTGGACCAGCTCCTGAAACTAGATTGGATTCTTCTTCCTCGGTTATTCTTAATTGAAGGACTTCAAAATCGTCACCAATTGCATCTATATTCCCTAGCTCTTGTACTACGTCTATCGTGAAGCTAGGCGACAAGACTGGCGTGCCAAGCTGCCCATTCTTTATCAAATATCCTCTTTCTGCGTTGCCGCTGACGATGCGCGTCGTGCTTGCGCCGGTCAATCCCTTTAAGTAGATTCCTTCTTTTACTCCTTCGAGCATCTCTTCAAACTTAAGGTCACCAGACTTAACTATCGTGTTTGAAGTGAAGGGTCGAGGAGAGAATAGGGCATTCTGGCACCTTGCATGTCCTTCAACATTTGTGTTAAACAAGAAAGCAGTTGTCTTGTTGTGCAAATAGGATTTTAGAACGCCGTTCTCAATCAGCGTTGTTGGCTTCGCGAGTACTCCTTCTTCATCGTACTTGTAGAACACTGGTAGTCCAGGCGACGTAGGATCGTCGTAAACAACTAGAGACTCGGGACCCAATTGCTCTCCCAGTTTGCCGGCGAATCCACCGAGCTCACCTTCCGGTATCAGTGCAAATTGAGCACAGCTCATCAACCCTATGCTGGAGGCCAAAAGGCCAGTCAACTTGTTATCAAGTATTACTGGAAGTTTTCCCGAAGGAGGTTCCTGAGCTGACAGAAGTTCAACGGCATCTCTGGCAACTTGCTCAGAGGAACTCAATGGATCGGACATAGCCATCAACTCCTGTCCAGCACTTGCGGCAATTCTTCCAATGCACCTAGAGATCCTTTCTCCCTCGCGAGCGGTTATCGTCGTGCGCAGCTCAGTATAGGGATACGCTTCCTGTATTCTTGAGCCATCTGAGTTAACAAAAAAGCGTTCGTACACCTCGTCAACGTACCGGAAATTTGTTGCCACAACTCGCTGATCAACGGAACGGGCAGCAGAGTCACATGATAAGATTATTTCCTTCTTTTCATCAATAGGTATTTCTCTGGGGTCGGTGACGTCCCCCAGCTTCACATTGTCTTGAACGGAAGGCGATTTGGCGAGTCCGACTTTCTCTTTGGTGCTTGAGCTTCCTGTCTCAGCTATTTTCACAGCTTTCTCTGCTGATTGTATCATCGCTTCCTGATCTTGGCGCGTGAAAACTGACAAACCGACAGTTCCTTTGAGTACTCTAACGCTTCCAGCAAGTTCAACAGAGGGAATTATCCTCTCTACTTTTCCAGTTGTTACAACAATCGTGTTACTGTATATCTTCTGAAGCCTAATGTCAGCGTACTCAACCTCATGCTTAGACATGAGTTTGTCAACAGTAGCCTCGAGAGTATCTATCATCGGACACTACCTCTGGACTTGGCATATCAGAAATGATCCACTATCCAACTCAAGCCGAGCCAGGCGTGGAAATCAATTGGGCAACTCTCTTAGACCTAATCATGAGTAGGGCCAGGTTTGCTCGCTTATCAGAGAAAGTGAATATCGTCTTCTTGTAAGCTCCCTGGATCAGAATAGTACTGTTCTCCGATCTCAGAATCATGTTGTCTAATGCGCCTCCGCCGATCCGGCTGATGAAACGCACTGTTGACTCCACTAGTTCCTTGATGTCGACACCAGTTACCTCGATCCTTGATCGATCGAGCAGTGTCCGATACCATTGGTGTTCCACGTCTCCATTCTCGTCTACGATTAGGAGAGCAGAGACGCCGAGCAGTGAAGTGATTTCGGTTATTATCCCCTCAATTCCTGGTTTTGCCCCTGTGGGCTCGCGTCTAGGCATCGGAGTGCCAAACAAGCTAATCTTACCTCCTCCTTTTCACAGAACGGTTGTCTGGAATTAATGAATCGAATTCCGCGTAGGTGAATCGCCGTTGAGTGGTCCGTAAACTCGTCGTCACTGATGCAAAGCGCATTATAGGTTTCAATGATTGTGCTCCATTTATTTTAAGGTTTTGTCTTCTTAGCGCCTGATGGCTTGTGCCTAAGCTGAAGGAGAAAGCACGACCTTTAGCGTTTCAGGTTTCTTCGCCACTTCGAGCGCTTCTTCAGCTCTAACTAGCGGGTATCTTGCTGAGATCAGTGGTTTAACCTTGACTTTCCCTTCCTTGAGCATTCTAATAGCTTCATCGAATGGTCCGCATCGTGAACCCTGTAAAGTTAATTCTCTCACGGTGACCTGTGTCGCATCAACTGTGATCGGCTGGCCATGCGTACTCTTCAGAGCTATTGTCCCTCTATGACGAACTAGACTCAACGCCAAATTCAATGCATCTGGATTTCCAGTTGCTTCAACCACGATATCTGCACCCAAATCGCCCGTCTTGCTCATAATGGCTTTCAGCGGGTCGTCATGCTTCACATTAACTGCCAAATCTACAGTAGCAAGC
>JAHPYV010000090.1 GCA_019058495.1 Promethearchaeati archaeon | reverse complement strand
ACCCTCAGACGCACCGCTTCCTTGATGAACTCGCTTCTAGAAGTATACCCTAGCTCAGCCCTGTCAACTAGATCATCTACGCGTTTCAGCAGCTCTTCTGGCAGTTGAATCGTTTTCCATCGTGGTCAGGCTGTTGGCTGATCCACAGTACAGTTCATCGAGCCTGCGGGACGTAGCCTTAGAGCGGGGAGTGGTATCGGTGATTCCGTATCCGAGAAACCAGAAGAGGGGTGTTAAGGGCATTCTTAGAGTTGACAGATTGTTCAAGAGTCACGGGCCGCGAGAGCACAGGAGAGCCTACAGGAAGAGGGTGGCAGTGGAGCGCTTCTTCAGCCAGCTCAAGAACTTGGCAGGCTTGACTCAGCACAACCTCAGAGGATTAGCCAAGATCACGTTCCACGTCCAGCTATGCATCATAACTATGCTATTCACAGCCGAAGCCGCTCTCAACACAAATAGACCAAGCAAAGCCAGAAGCATAAGGTACTTCGCAAACTAATTTAGGAACAAGCATGCGCGCTACCTTCTTATCCTTATCCCACCTCTGGATAGTCTTGGTGCTTACTCCCCAAATCAGCTTAGCTTCCCTAAGGTTAAGAAGAAACTCCATACGTGAGCTTACTGGACAAATGACTACGTATGCTTACTTAAGATAGAACAGTTGATGATGGCACTAGCCACTCGGAGCATCGACATATATCATTATATATAGGGGCACAGTCAGACTTAGAACAGCAGTTATGGACCTAGGTAGTTGCCTAGATCAAGTCGATTGTGTAAGTCAGTGAAACAGAAGCAAGTCAAGTCTAGATGGAGGGTGATTCGGTCTTTGGTCAGGTCTAGGGTTGCGATAGTAGGATTAGGACAGACCAAATGCGAGAGCAAGAAGAAGGAAGTCTACTACGACACCGTTTACGAAGCTACGTCAAAAGCGCTTGAGAATGCAGGAATGGAAAGAAATGAACTTGAAACAGTCATAGAATCCTCAGATGATGTCGCAGACGGGCGCACAATCTCAAACATGCACACTTGCACTGCTGCCGGTGGATTATTGAAAGACGAGAGCAGATGCGCTGAAGATGGAACATTCTCTCTTGCCTATGCTTACATGAGACTAGCTTCAGGTCTGTATGACACGGCTATGGTTACAGGTATCGGGACCACTGAGTCACCTTTCGAACTTGTGACAAACCTAGCGTTTGACCATCTGTTTACAAGAGGGTTCGGGCTCAGCTGGATAACTTCATTCGCGATGCAGGCGAACAGTTACATGAAAGTTGCTGGAGCGACAGAGAAACAGGCCGCCAAAGTTGTCGTGAAGAATCGGAAGAATGGTGCGAACAACCCCTATGCTCACTTAAGAAAATCAGTCACTCTTGAGGAAGTCTTACGGTCGCCGATGATCTCATATCCATTGAAGAAGCTTGACCTTCCACCACCATCATCGGGTGCATGTGCAATCATTCTGGCATCCTCTGAGTATGTCAGAAGAATCACAGATAACCCAGTCTGGATAGACGGCTTAGGGTGGAACGTGGGTTCATATTACTTTCAAGACGCGGAGCCAGGAACACTACTCCCGCTACAATGGGCCTGTGAGAGAGCCTACAAGATGGCTGGAATAGAGAATCCTCTAAGAGACCTACAGGTTGCTGAACTCCACGACATAACGTCATACCATGAGCTCATGGAGTATGAAGCACTCAAGTTCTGCGATAAGGGTCGTGGGGGCGCGACAATAGATGAAATGGGTAAGGATGGACGTGTAGGTGAGCTTGCAGTTAACCCTTCGGGTGGAGCTCTCTCATCGCATCCGCACCATGTAGCAGGTCTCTTCAGGATAGTTGAGGCAGCTCTTCAGTTGAGAGGAGACGCCGGCAGACATCAAGTTAAAGACGCTAAGAAAGCGCTGGCTCACGGAATAACTCACATCGCAGGAGCGGCATCAACGGGACACGGCGTAGTCATTTTGAGCAGGGAGTAAAGGAGGGAGAGCAAAAGAATGGTAATTAATAAGGCAGCCATAATTGGTACAGGCTTGACAAGAACCGCCACAAAAAGAAGGGAAGTCACGCACCCAGACATCACCTATGAAGCTGTGACAGCAGCCTTGAATGACGCAGGCATAACGATTAAGGATATTGATGCCGTTGTATACGGCTGTATGGACCCATTTGATGGAGTCGAGGCTCCTGACAGGTGGGACGCCGACTCGACTGGTGCTCCACTTGGCAAACCTTACATGAAAATATCTACAGGTGGAACTACTGGCGGTTCAGCTGCTCAGGCGGGTTACTACCACGTAGCCTCAGGTCTTTTCGATGTGGTGCTTGTTGTCTGCTGCCAGAGAGTCGGTGAGTGCGAGGATGCGCAGCTTGTACTCAACACAGCAGTAGACCCGGTTTACGAGAGGGAGACTGGAGCTGGAGCAATAACTGTGGCAGCGCTACAGGGCGTAGCCCATATGGCGAAATATGGGACGAAGATGGAGCACTTTGCAATGGTTGCAGCCAAGAACCATGAGAATGCTTTCAACAACCCCAATGCTCATCTGCACTTGCATATGACTGTCAAAGATGTAATGAACTCTGGGGTTATCTCCTGGCCATTGACGCTCTATATGTGTTGCCCACGGTCGGATGGGGCAGTAGCTGTGATATTTGCCTCAGAAAAGAAAGCGAAACAACTTTGCAGGGAGCCTGCTTGGGTCAAGGGTGCCGGTTCAATATCTGACACCTATACCATGGGAGAGCGACCAGATTTTGCTGACTGGGATTCGCTGGAGATACTTGGTAGACGGGTGTACCGTAAGGCGAAGATAACAGACCCAATGAAGGACTTTCAAGTTGCTGAGCTCTACGAAGCTTTTGCTTGTCAGGAGATACTGGAGTATGAGGCACTTCACTTCTGTGGTAGAGGTGAAGGAGGAAAACTCGTTGAGAGTGGTGTCACAGGCATGAAAGGCGGTCTGCCAGTAGACCCGTCAGGCGGGGTCGAGGCGACCAATCCGATAGGCGCCACAGGGCTAATTAGAGTAGCCGAGGCGGCGCGCCAAGTCATGGGGAGATCAGGCCGAATGCAGGTGCCTAACGTTGAGACGGCTCTGGCTCACGCATGGGGAGGCGCAATATCATTTCATACGCTGATGATCTTAGGGAGAACACCATGAAAGCGTGTGAAAAGGCTACACAACAAGTATGATAACCAGACCAGAATCGAATAATCAAGAGATGTTAGGAGAAGAGGTGAAAGAAGTTATGAGTAGTGGGAGTAAAGTACCTGAAAAAGAAAAGAAGGAGGTATTCTTAGAGTTCCCAGGTAGATGGAATATCCCTTACGTCCACTCCGCTGGCAAAGCAGCCACGAAGTTCTTCACCGAGCTAAAGGAGAAGAAGATAGTGGGATCTAGGTGCCCTAAGTGCAACAGGGTTCTGGTACCTCCGAGGAATTTCTGCGAGAGATGCTTCGTTCCGACAACGGACTGGGTTGAAGTCAAAGACACTGGAGTTATTTTAACATTCACCATATGTTATGTCCAGTTTACGGGCTTGCCCAAACCGCCGTATGCTATTGGAGGCGTCAAGCTTGACGGTGCCGATACAGGTCTCCTATGGTTTATCGGGGGAGTACCGCTGGGAAACCAGAAGGAAGACTACAAGAAGATGCCTATAGGCTCAAGAGCCAAAGCCGTATGGAACGAAGAGAGAAAAGGAGCAATGAGCGACATCAAGTACTTCAAACCAATGGGAACCTAGGGAAAAGATCAAACTAAGAGAAGACAACATCTGTATCTCGTTGACTGCGGTAATAGTATTATTAGTCCCCCAATCTTTCTTGGTGCGCGCGTTGTTGTCTTTTCTTCACTATTAGGCTTCCCGCGAAAGGTATATGAAGTCCGCTCGATGTCCAGTTATATTAGCGCGCGCACACAATAACTTTATCGAAACTAGACAAATTCTCCTGAGTGAGTTTTATGATCAGAACGAAAATTTGCGACATGCTAGAAATAGACTATCCCATTATCCAAGCGGCAATGGGTCCGTTCGACACAAAGGATCTTGCAGTGGGAGTGGCTTCGGCGGGTGGCTTCGGAATGGTCAGCCATCCTGTTCCTCAAATCGAGAAGGGCGCTCTCTCCTTGGTTATGGGTGGAGAAGCTCAGCAGAGGGCAATCAATTCTGTCAAAGAGAAAATGATTAGAGCTGTCGTGGAAGTCGGTAGAAAAGCCAAAGGAAACTTCGGTGTGAATCTTCGCGTTGCTCCCGAGCAGCCCGATGTGCCGTTCCTGCTTGAGGCTTTGATCACTGAACGAGAGAAAGACCCGAATCTGCAGAAAAAGCTAAGAATGGTTGTCTGTTCAGCCGGGGACCCTACACAGCCTCATCTCAAAGCAATACAGGAAGCAGGTATGCTCCGGTTTCACACCGTTCCGAGTGTTTATCATGCTAAGAAAGCAGAGAAGTCAGGGATCGACGGGCTCATTGTAACAGGTTATGAAGCTGGAGGACACGTAGCTTATGAACCTCTTCACACATTTGTAGTTGTTCCAGAGGTCGTAAAAGAAGTTAATCTCCCTGTGATCGGTGGGGGCGGGGTGTGTGATGGGAAAGGTCTCGTTGCTATGTTGGCTTTTGGAGCATTGGGAATATACATGGGGACTAGGTTCATTGTGACGAAGGAATGCGAGTTCAACAACAAAGTCAAGGATGCTATCATGAATTCCTCTGTCAAATACCAGAAAGAAGCAGCTACGATAGTCACGCAGGGAGTATTTGGACCTTTGAGGCACATGAAGAATAGATATTCTTTGAAACTGTATGATCTAACACAGAAGATGAAGGATAAGGAGATTACTGTGCAGGATGTCTGGGCTTACGAGTCCGAGGGAATGTACAGGGCTAAGGGACCTGAAGGCAACATTGAAGATGGGGCTATATGGGCTGGACAGGTCGCGTTACGGCTACATGAACAATTAACCTGCAAAGAATTGATAGCAATGATAATGAATGAAGCCGAAGGGATTATGAAAAGCTTCGCAAAAAACTATATCCAATGACTCCCCGCTCAGGTCAGAGCACTCCCATTGGAGCATCATAGCTTGTCTTGTTAGCGCATGCTTGAAGATGAACCAAGCGCGAGCATTAATTGAATGCTGGCTTTACGCACCAGCGGCGAGCACTAAAACGCTTTTGTGCAAGTTTTTCTTGTGAATTTATTCGCACCTCAAAGGCTCTATAATTGTCCTTGGGAGAGATATTCTTTAATTATCGAAGCGAGGATTAGTATGAGAGGCATTCTCCCAGAAGCCACTTTTGGTACGGTGAGGGTCAAATCAGCATGACGAACGCCAGGGACGTTCTCAACAAGCTCACTTGGGATAAGAGGTTCGATATTGGCAATTACGCCGTGATTTTCGTCCACAGGGGAGCGCCTCATGACCTCAGAGTGATTAAGGCCAGCGCCGTCAGAAGAATTGAGAAAAGCTTCTTCATAATCGAAGAGGACACAATGATCCCCTTCCATAGAATCCGCGCCATTAGAGAGCTGAGAAGCGGAGAAGACATCTATATCAAAGACGAAGGAGTGCCTTTCCCACTCCGTGAGATCGAGGGACACGAAGAACTCGGAGAATTCCAAGACAAAGCCCATAGCGCTCATCTCGCCAAGTCGGGCAATGATCATCAATCGACTATTCGATGTGGCGCAAGGTTGTCTTTCCCCGAAAGTGACCCAGAGTCGTTCAGAACGAGGGCTAAGGAAGGAATAAGCAGATTTGGAACAGTCGAACTATCATTCTTCCGCTACAGCGGGAGCCCCGAAGAATCCCCGAGATATGAATCTATGATCAACTTCGCCGAGAAGGTGATAGAAGGCACTGATCTGAATGTGACTTCCTTGCACCTCCCAAACATCAACATTATAAACAAGACCAGAATCGTGAAGATGCTAGGTACATTCGTTCCATTTTGCGCTCAAATTCATTGCAGGAGCATTGTCGTTCACCCCGGAATACTCGATCTTGGTCACTCATCTCGAGCAGATAGGGATCAGGCAGAATCAGATCTTAAGGAGATCCTTGTTGGGGTCTCGGGTCAACTGGAAGAAAACAAGATTATTTTTTCATTGGAAAACTATCCTGAGAAGAATCGAGTACCATCGGGAATATTGGACATGTACAACTTCATATCCGATCTGCCTCCAGTTTACCAAATAGCATTCGACTTTTCTCACACTTTAGGAAATACGGATTCAGTAATCGAGGATATTAACCGCATCGTAGAGAAGATCGCTCTATTCCATTTTTCAAACCGCTGCAGAGACGAACGGCATATGCCAATCTTTAGCTCCAAAGGAGAGCTCAACTTCTCTAAGATAATAGATGCCATAAAGTCAAGTATATTCAACGGAATGATCATTCTTGAATATCAGCCAAAGAGGTATCGAATGTTACTGGAACGAGACTTGAAAATGCTGAGGGATGCAATCCACCAAACCTGAGAATGCAAGGAAAAGAAATATGCAAAAAAGAAAAGGTTAGGGAATGGTTCCCCAGTCGTGCGGTTCCGAAGGTTCTACCCCAGTGGAATCACACCTACGGCAATAGCAAGTTTAGTGAAGTAGGCTATTTCGTTGCCGGCACCGTAGATCATCAGTTTCCCTTGATCTAGTAGCGAACCTCTACCTATGGGTTTAGCTTTGCCTGAAATCATATCATTCCAGGCGTCTGGATCGACTTTCAATGTGAGATCTGGGGCAGGATACAGTCCGCTTCCAAACTCAGCTCCATCGGGTTTGAAAACTATGTGGAATTCTTTTTCACCGATTTGGAAGTTGTGGACCCGGCCGTAGTAGCCTTTGAGCCATGATTTCAAGATATCCTTTGCTTTGGGGTTCTTGTTGATTGATTCGACAAGCTTCTTGAATCCAGTTTCAACTTTTTGTAGGTCTACCATTTTTAACTCACCTTTTTCCTCTGCTATTTCTCAGCATACTCCTTGATAGCGTCCAGGCATGCTCGGCGCAGGTTTCCAGCAGAGACGCTACCGTATTTCTTGGTCATTTTTTTCTCAAGTTTATCCACAACATCGTCAGGCAAAACTAGCTCAACATGAACCTTGTTAACGTCGAGGAACCATCTTGCCATACTGCCAAAGTATGCGTGTTCTACCATCCACTTTGACAGATCATCTTTCGTTATGCGAGTTTTCCCAAGCCATTCACTCATCGATAAATTCCTCCTTCACTATTTTACTAGAACATAATCTGCGTCTATTGTTGATTTGGTGAAGATTCCCTTCACCTTGTCAATCTTCTTTATGCCTGTCGTGTCCTTCATGAAGATCATGAACCCCATTGGCCAGTCTAATGCAATTCTCTGTATGTCGCCTTTCTTTCTGCCGACTTCTATTAGTCCACCGCCTGTCACCCAGTTTTCAAGTATGATCTTGCAGAATTCCTCTGGTTTGATTCCGGCGGCTTTGGCCATCTCATCAATTTTCGCCTTAACTTGTGCGTTTAACTCAAATGTAACTGGCATGTTTTTCTCACTTCCTCCTTCACTTCTTTCGTAGTGCAGCTCTGACGTATGGTTTACCCCAGTACTCTGAGAACGTAACGCCTTCGAAGGGGTATCTTGTGGGTCCAAGTGCTCTCGCTCTTTCAGGAATACCTAAGCAGAAAGCAGTTACAGGACGCCAGCCGTAGGGAATCCCGAAGTGTTTCAGGACCATGTCTCGTCGCCGTTCGTCACCTATGCATGGGAAACTATCCCATCCTGCTCCGATTCCGAGGGCAGTCGCGGCTATCCACATGTTCTGCATAGCCATTGCGAAAGCCATGTCAGTTATTTCGTGTATCGACGAAGGAACGTATGGTATATCGTAGTATTGGTCAGAAGTGCAGGAAAGGATGACAACATCGGCGTTCTCCGGATATCTGAAGAGTGAGCCGTCGAACATCCCTTCAACAGTGTCTACCCTTGCTTCGGGTACAACGTAGAACAGGCGGTCCGCTGGCATTTCATACTTAGCCATTCCGAAAGCCAATGCGGATGTCTCTTGAGCCAAGTCAGCCAAAAGCTTCTTCGACTCTTGGTCACGGATTACTATCCATTTCCAAGGTTGAATGTTCTCTGGTGAGGGCGCCTGTCTTCCTGCATCTATTATTCTCTCAACGATTTCGTCGGGGATTCTTTCACCTTTCTTGAAGTGCCTGATTGTTCTCCTGGTATAGATCGCTTCAAAAACATCCAAAGGCTTTGACACCTCCATGTTAGCTAAATCGCTTCTATTCTAGAACAAGTTTAAAAGCATATTGGATTGCTCAGGATGGGCTAGTTCGGACAGAAGAACGCTAATCTTCAACCCGCTCACAGCTTCACTTTTTGCGCCACTCCAAGTCAAGAAGCCCCATTGAGATAACGAGAAAAAAGCGGACTTAACGCAATACATTTCTTACAAGTACATTCGCGGGCAAACCCCCGACTCCAACTTCGATTCCATATTCAGCTAAATCAATACTGCTAGACTGATGCCCATGCTTAGCTTCCCTACTTTCATTTTTGATTGATTCTTCTCAAGACGCTTTGAAATGCCTCGATATCGGCATCGTGAAGGCGGTTGGGCGTCCGTCACTTATATAAGGGTGAAGAAACGAAACACAATCAAGATCTATTCGTACTTGATAAGGAATCAGAAAAGAGGAAGAGGATAAGCTTTGGGTTTTCAGCAAATGATAAGGAAGGGCGTCATACAAGCGACACTCATGGGCGGAGTACTCGTAATGATACTTTCAGTGGTCCTAGGATTGATTCTCGGATTCATATTCTTGCCAGCAACTGTGGCGGCCGATCTCATCTTCTTGATTCTAGTCTTGGCGATAACGGGTTTCATCGCGGGAATGGTGACTGTATACATAATCATGAAGCAAACGATAAAGCAGTTCATGCCGCTCATTGAGTCGTTGCTTCCGAAGCCCAAGAAGTGAAATACTTAGCGGATTAAAAATGACACATGAGAAAAAGAGATGAAATGTGTCCTTTTGATCTGGGAGAGATATGCAGATCCTCTCCCTTGCTTTATTTATAGGGGTATAGCCTTAAAGTCTTCTGCTTTTTAGGAGGCGGCTACTGTGCAGAATAGCGATTCGCACGTCTTGTCATCATTTGAGAGAATAAGATCAGCTATAAAGCTATCCGAGGGTGACATGGTACCCGTGGTTCCTGAGATAACTTATGCTTGCGGGAAGCTTGTAAAACTGAAGTTCTCAGAAGCTCTGACTAGTCCGGAGAAGATGGCTAGAGCATTGATAGCAGGATACAGAGAGATTGGCTATGACGGCATCTACTCTGGATGGGAGTCTTCTTTCAACTTGATGGCTGAGGCAATGGGTTGCAGGATGAGAATTCCTGAAGACGGAGTTCCAAGCATAGAAGACAATATAGTGAAGCAAGCTTCCGACATAGACAAAGTGAAGATGCCCGACCCAAGGAAGGACGGCAGGCTACCAATACATCTTGAGGCGACGAGGATTATCAGGAAAACTATTGACAGGAACGTGCCAATCTTCAGTTATGTGCCGGGTCCACTAACACTTTCGGGCATACTTCGTAAAACTGACGCACTCATGATGGACCTGATCAAGAACACGAAATTAATTCACGATTTGAACAAACTCAGCGTGGAAGCCTCAAAGGCCTATGCTTTGGCGAAGATCGAGAGCGGCGCAGACATAATAGTTGCGGGTGATCCAACTGCTTCAACAACAATGATCTCGCCAAAAATGTTTGAACAGTTCGAACTACCTTATCTCAAGAACCTTTTCACTTCAGTCTCAAAGGCTGGAGCTGTACCTTCTCTGCATATCTGTGGACAGACTACGCCAATCCTCGAAAAAATGGTGGAAACTGGTGCGAAGATACTTGAACTCGATTACCAAGTTGAGCTAAAGGAAGCCAAGCGTAGAGTTGGATCGAAAGTCTGCATTCAAGGAAACGTGAACCCGACAGGTATCCTTTTACGGGGAAGTGCTACCGACGTCATGACAGAATCAAGAAAATGCATCAACGATGCTGCTCCTGGTGGAGGCTTTATACTAAGCACTGGCTGCGAAGTGCCTTATGAAACGAAAATAGAGAACGTTAAAGCTCTTGTCAAAGCTGCCAAAGAGTTCGGTAGAT
>JAHPYV010000089.1:1001-10207 GCA_019058495.1 Promethearchaeati archaeon | reverse complement strand
TTTGGCAGCTGAACTACCTATGGCTCCAGCTCCTCCCAGAAGAGTCACTTTCAAGGTCTTCACCATACTGATTGACATTCTGATTCTAAGCTATCTTCTTGCCCGGAAGCGGTGGACAAGCGGAGTAGACTTCATCTACTTTTATTATGCCCACAGCCTTTGGTCCCCAGTACGCATTGTACCTGAGTAGCGGAACGCTCGCAATGAAGTCGAAGAGTGGTCCACCTTTCTGGAAGCCCTGGAATTTCCCTTTGCACTGGTAGGCGACATTATCCTTTGTTATGACTGCGCATGCAACTTTTCCGTTTTTGAGGAGGTTTCTTTTGGTCTTCCACATCATGATGTCTGCAAACATTAGTGTCTCAGGATCTAAAGCTACTATAGAAGTGATTGGAACCACATTTGGGTTCCCGTTTTCGTCGACTGTAGCCATAAACTTGGGAGCTGTAAGATCATTGAACTTATCCATTACTTGTTGAGGCATTTTTGCCAAGTCCTATTCGCGCCTCCGAGCAAATCAAACTCCTTTTCAGGAATAGGCTGTCCTCTCTAACAATTCTCATTTTGCTATGACCACAAAGATAAATCTTTACTTTGCAGCATCTTTCAGTTTGACACTTGATGTGTAGTTCATTGCCCTTCTAACGCAGGCATCCATGTTCATGTATCTGAACTCAGAGAATCGTCCAACGAGATCTATTCCGATCTTGTCTATAAAATCGCTGACCGTTTTCATGTTCTTCTCAAATTCCAAGTCGCTGATGACATACGCATACTTGGATCTTTTCAACCTAGTGAAGGAGACTGTATCCTTGTTGATTATCTTCAATTCATGAAGATCATTAATAACCCTATTGATTAGATCTTCGTCTTTGATCTCCCAAACTTTCTCGCCGTAGTTACAAGTTACCTCAGCCATCACAGAAGATTTGTCTTTGGGCGCACTCTTCGGGGAGAAATTGGATGGAAAGCTGACTCTGTGTGCGAGTGGATTCCTGTCTGGTATGTATAACCATGAGAGGTCATTGAGCCTCGGTACGTCGACGCCTATCATGACTGTGATAAGCGAGTTGAACTTCAGGTCTCCAATAGCAGTCCGTACTTCGCCAGGGATTCTGCTTCCACCATTTTTGAGAGCTTCTACTAGATCATGTATTGGGATTGTTGATATTACCTTGTCAAACTCCTTCTCATTGTTGTTGTCCGAGACTATCCATTTGCCTCCTTTCTTGTGCACATCCTTCACCAGATACTGCTTCAGAACATTTTTCTCAAGTTTCTCCTCCAGTGCTTTGATTACTGTCTCTATCCCTCCAACAATTGGATACTGAAAATTGAGTTGATGCGCGTAACCCTCGGTTGAGATCCCCAGTGAAGACTTTATGATGTCTTCCACTGGCGTGTTGGGAATCCTCTCCACCCACTCGAGTGAGATCCTATTTGTAGGGTACTTCCAGATCTTCTCATTATAGGGAATCATGTACTTCTCTGTCATGCCCTTGCCGAACATGTAGTAGAACCACTCGTTGAGGCTACTGGGCTTCTTTAGTTCTCCTTTCTCCTTCTTGATTAGTGTTTGGATGAAGCCGTAAAGGCATTCAAAATTCTCCTCAGTGGGCAGGTCAGCCAAACCATTTTCAAAAGGATACTTGATGTAGCGCCCCTTGTAGAGGATCTTCGTGTTTCTCCTGTTCGTCACCTTGTTCTCGCCAAGAAGGTTCACAAGAAATTCAAGTGCTTCCTTGTCTTTCGAGAACAGGATATGAGAACCACCATAGTCAAAAGTGAAGCCGTCCTCACTCAGACTTCGCATGAGTCCTCCGCATTCGCTTTCTTTCTCAAGGATGGTGAAATCTATTCCTTTCTCCTGCAAGAGATAGCCGATGGTTAGCCCTGTTAGCCCTCCGCCGAGGATAGCGACATTCATAAGAAGTTCACCCACACTCTGGCTCCTACTTCCGAATCTAAGATCAAACCATTTAATACTATTTGTGCCCCATGTCTCGCGTTTATGTTAACGATTATTTCTTCTTACTCTTGACATAAAGGATGAGTTCAATCTGTTTTTTCTTCCGTTGATATGACCTTCTTGGTGGAATTTAAATGATTTCGTACAACGACTACTGTGTGTACGCTTCAACCGCTGTTGAATGAAGATCCGTCAGGTCGCTAGCCTTCTAGGCACGTTCACATTGGTCGAAGGTGCACGAATATGATCTTGGGCAACCTTTCATGTGAAGAGAGAGCCTACTTGCTAGGTCTCTATTTCGCAGACGGCTGCAAACTCTCCTCAGGAATACAATTCACGCTAGCGATCTATGAATGGGAAATTGTCCACAGAATAGTTGAGTTCTTTAAGCGTCAGGGCTTGAGACCCAGAGTGTATAGTTATCCAGATCGGACTAGATGCATCACGGTGCGCATAAATAGCGTGCACATCCGATCATGTTTCCCCGACAAAAGAGAGTTTTTCTCATGGATGCTTGACGATTCTCACGTCCAGATGTGGGTCAATAGCGAACATTTGGAAGGTAATCTTGGAGTCCCGTTCATAGCTGGTCTCTTGGACGGGGATGAATTCATTAGCGCGAGAGTTGACTACGGACGTACGATCTTTGGGTCCTTGCATTCGCACTGGACATTCTTCCAAGTGAGTTATCCATTTCTTGTGGGCTTCATCGAACGATATATTAATCATTTGGTTCCAGAAGGCGCACATTTCAACCGCGCGAAGAGAGGTAAACTGGTAAAAATATCAGATCGAGGAAGAGAAGCTCTTATTGCCAATGGAATTGGAATATGGTCTGTGAAAGTCTCAAACTGGATCGAAAAAGCAGAAAAGTTGAGAAGGCAGATCTCAGACTTGAAAACGGAATTCTTGTCGCCAGCGGAAGTTGCGGTCAGACTCCAGCAGGCTGTTAGCCGATGGACTATAAGGGAATGGTGCGATCGAGGGTACATAAGACACATTCGTATCCGGGCGACAACTACGGGTCCCTTCAGGTATCTGATTCCCGTAACTGAGGCTCAAACTCTTGACGCTAAGATAGTAAAGAGTAGGAGCTATTGGGAGTCGATGGTGTCAACGGGTGAATGCTTGAGTGAGAAGCTTGCTGCTCATGCTTTGGGCATTAAGCCTGATACAGTCTACCATTACTGCGATCGAGGCAAGCTGAAAGGCATTCCTTTATCTACTCTTGGAGGACGGAGGACAACTCTAATTCCGCGTGAGCAGGTCGAGAAGTGATTGAAGAAGAGCAAACGAGTACGAAAAGCGTCATGACTTTCGCGTAACTGGTATTGAATTCAGTACGCTCGTGTCTCGTTTTCACGGTTTTGATTTCTAGTACATTTGAAGCTGGTGGAATAAGTCTTCTTGAACGCGTGATCCATCATCCGCACAAGTCGAAATGAATGCCAAGGTTTATACTGCGAACCATCTTTTCAATATAACGAAATCGTGCTCTATCGGTGCTTGACGTAACTGCATAATCGCTCTGTGAAAGGTGACTATTGTATTGCGGCCTTATCTTGAACAAGAAGTCTACTTTGGGGAAGGTGGAGTGTTACTTCATGGCCTAATGCACGAGGGAAAAAGTGACTCACCCGGCATCGTGATAGCAGCGCCTCATCCGAACTTTGGCGGAACCATGGATTTCTTCCTTCTCGCAGACATGGTTCGTGAATTCTCAAAGCGTAGATGCACAACTCTCAGATTCAACTATCGCGGGGTCTCGCCGAGTACGGGAACATATGGCGGAGGAACAGGTGAAGCGGATGACACATTGAAGGCCGTAGAATTCATCCGCAAGCAACGAAACGTCAATCGCGAACGAATAGCGCTTATCGGCTACTCATTTGGTGGAAGCCTCGTACTCGTTGTGGCTGAGAGAGTCAACGCTAAAGCAATCGTTTCAATCAGCCCTCAGGTGAATCCTTTCGAGACAAAGTTAGACGTAACTGACTATGCCAGAAGAATAGCCAGTCCTGTTCTTCTGATACATGGCAAGGCAGACGATACCGTTCCTTACTCAAATTCGGAACAAATATACAAAGCACTAGAGAAATCCAAGCAAAAAGCTATTCAACTTATAGATGGAGCAAACCACATATACGCAGGCAAGGGAAGAATTGTTGTGCCCCTCGTGACAAGTTTTCTCGACCAGTATCTCTGACCTCTGAACCGTGGCTGTAAGAACAAGTTTATCTATTTGTCCTCAGCTTCTATTAAGCTCAACTCGACGTCCAAAGGAAATCAGGTGGTGTTCTCGCGTTGAAAGACATTAAGACTAGGATTGTCCACATTTCTGATAGTCATATCTCGAAGGTGGGCCAATTTAAGGGAGACTTTTTCGACAAGGCTGTTGGAGAGATCGACAGACTTGATCCTCAACCTAGCTTCCTGATTCACACAGGAGATCTAACGGATTGGGGTATTCTCGAAGATTACGAGTTGGCCATGAAGAGGATCGAGTCACTTCCAAGGTGTTACTATGTTCCTGGCAATCATGATGAAAGAAATTATGGTCAGGAACTCTTTAGGGAACTATTCAGTAAGCCGGACTATGAAGCTAGGGAAGGAAATGTCGCAATCTACGTGATGAATAGTCCCGAACCAGATAGAGACGAAGGTAGACTGGGTCGACGAAGACAGGAGTTCCTCGAAACCAAAACAAAGGAGTTGCCGAATGACGTATTTAAGATAGTCGCCTTGCACCATCACGTAGTGCCAGTTCCATATTCCGGTAGAGAGATAAACGTGCTTGAAGATGCAGGTGATGTATTGGAGCTGCTGCTGAGAAACAATGTTCAACTTGTGCTGATGGGGCATAGGCATGTGCAGCGCGCAATAAAGATCAACAACACTCTATTCGTAAATGCCGGAACCCTCTCATGTGTCAGAACAAGAGCCAGGCTCGGGAACTCATTCAACGTCATCGACATCGGAGAGGATGGAGCCATAACGGTGCAAGAAGTAAATCTAACAAAGAACACTAAAACAAAGTTATACGAAGGAGAAGCTTGCAGATAGATGCAAGAGAGAAAATAGAGCTAGTGCACATGACAAACCAATGAGAGATAAGCTTGGTCCAGTTTGTCGACAAACGTCTTTGAGCTACATCTTCAGTTCTCGCGAAGACCTGCCGAGTCTATTAGAATGTTTGCCATTGCTTGAACGGTTTCTTCATTGAATGGTATCTCTCATATTCGCTCAATTGGAATCCATTGTTCTTGCAGATCTTGCCGTAGTATTCTCCAGCCTTGGTTATCTTCCTTTTCAGGGAACCGACTAGATCTTCGTATCCTCCAACGTCCTTTTCTTCCCCCTCGACATCTATCAGAGCGAAGAAAGGCTTGAACCCATAAAACCATTCCCAGCTGTGAACCGCGCACCACCAATTGTATCCAATGGCATTCACTTTGTCCTCGTTTATTGCGTCGTATAGTTCCTTAATGTTTTCCAGCATGAATTTTATCTTCTCGTCATCGTCGCGTGTTGGATAGCCACTCTCAACCATAGCGACTGGCAATCCGTAACGCTTGTAGTACTCTTTCGCCAGCTGCCTGGTTCCAGGCGGGTAGACTTCTGCTCGTGCAGTTTTGTTGTTTTCGGCCATGTAGAACTTGGAATAGTAGTCGATTCCCATGTAATCGACTTTCTTCTTTGTGGAATCTGGAACTTGATAGTTCATGATCTGATTAGCCAAGTCTACTGATTGCTGGTGCGACTTGTTCTTAGGGTCAAGAGGCACGAAGATGCCACAGTAGTTGGTAAACCCTACCTTAGCTTTGCTATTCTTATGTAGCGTGTCGCATCCTGCAATAATGGCGTCAGTCATGTTTCTTATGCAGGTTAGAGCTTCCCCTAAGTCGTTGTGGCTTGGTGGCATGCCTTTATCAGGACTCGCCTCCGTGAGATAAGCATTCAAGGCAAAGACGCATGGCTCATTGATTACAACGCAGTAATCAATGTATTTCCCGAATTCTTTGCTCACAAGTTCGACATATTCGGAGAACTTCTTTACAACATTCTTAGAAAGCCACCCTCCGTCATCGTATATCCACTTCGGGTTACTGAAATGGTGGAGCGTCACGAAGGTCTTCAGACCAGTTTTGCGCAAAGCGGTAAAGTACTTGTGATAGAAGCTGATTGCATCCTTGTTGATCTTACCTTCTTTTGGTTCGATCCTGGCCCACTCAATAGATGTCCTGAATGCGTTATGGTTCAGCTTCTTAGATACCAAATCGAAATCCTCAACGTAGTGATCAATGTGTCTCGCTGTCCAACGGAGAGGAAGATCACAGTCAACTCCACCAAAGGCTTGATAATCGCAAACACAGGAACCCCATAGGAATCCATCGGGGAAACGGTAGAACCCGCTGACTTTGCTCATACTTTATTTCATCTTCGAACTATTCCATCTGACCACAATTTATGAACGACTATCATCGTTGGAGACACATATTATTTAAGGTTTTCAAAAGATCAGTATTCTAGGGACCTCTTAAACAAGTTGCTAATATGTCCGCCTGAAGATTCTGTTGTCTTACTTTCTCTGTGTGGTTAGACTGAAATGGTGTGCCATTGGAAGGAAAAGGGAGGGATTGTTATGATGAAAAGAGCTTCCACCTTAAGTAGGTCGGTACTTTCGGCATTAAAACTGATAGATCTCGGGAAGGGTAAATCTGTCTCACAGGTTGGCAGCGAGTTTGAGTTGAGTAATTCTGACGTTGTTTGCATTCTTATGCCGTTCGTTCGAGCTGGTCTCGCAGGGCGAAGGACAGTCACGGAAGATTGGCGAGACGACATTTACTACTCGCTCAACTACGAGAGGGAGGTTCCTCCAACTCATACAGAGGAAGAACTCAGGAAGCTGAAAGATGAGGTTGCAGAGTCAAAGAGTGAATTGAAAAGATTGCAGGGGGAACTTGCACGAAAGGAGGAGTCAATAGGTAAGGCACGCCATCTCGACTCCACGAGAGGTTTTGAGCTTGGCGAGGGGAAGAGTCTAGCTCAGATAGCATCAGAAACCGGAATGAGCCCTGCCAAGATTCAGCAATTGATTGACCCCCTAGTGAAATCTGGTGATGTTGTTCAGAAGTACATCTCTCAAGGGCAATTCTATTACGTCCCGGCCAAGAAACTAAGGGACTTTATACCTAACGTAACCGAAGAAGAAATCAAAAAACTGAAGACTGAGATCAGAAGACTCAAGAATTCTGTTCTTGAAAAGGAAGAGACAATAAGAAGAGAGGTTAAACTAGCAGTCCTGCAGAGCTTGGACGTAGGCAAGGGCAAATCAGCTGGTCAGATTGCAGCTAAGATGGGAATGAGCATTTCTGACGTAATTGGTACGATGATGGCATTTGTGCGCTCTGGATTGATTGAGCAAAGTTTCACGCCTCAAGGTTTCTATTACGCTCCACCTACACTGTCAAAAGAGACAATCCCCGCAGCAATAGAAGAGAGGAGACCAGCGATCCCAATGAGACCGACAGAGGAGATCGTAGTTAAACAAGTGGCGAGGGAATTGGTCACACCTTCCGAAACCCGCGCTGGAGTACGATTGTTCACCCCCGTAGAAACCCACACCAGAATAGAGCTATTTGAAGGCATGTTGCCAAAACTCACAGTAAGAGAGTTGGTGTTGCTAAGAGAGAAAATCAACACAGAGTTGAGAAAGAGGTAACACAGGATCCTCGGGCATGGCAATACAAGTATGAACTCTGATATGGAGACAGCCAAGCCAGGCGAGATAGCACTGCAATGATTGTAGAGTTCGTTGCTGGTCCATAGTAGAGTGTGGTTAAAGGTTGCCAGACATTAAGGTTTATTTTGACTATGTATGTCCCTATTGTTTGATAGCGAATGAGAATGCTCATAGGTTTCTATTGAAATATCCAACTGTCCATTTCGACTGGAAGCCTTGGGAGATCCTACCAGGGATGCCTGCAGAGGGGATCGTTCTTGATTTTGGGTCAGTGAGTTCCGCACTCGCTAGATTGGCAGAGGAGGTAGGCCTATGGATACGTGCTCCACCAATACAACCAAATTCACACTTGGCTCTAATGGGGTTATTCTATGCCGACGAACATGGCAAATCGGAGCAGTACAACGACGCCGTTTTCAAAGCTTTGTGGAATGAGGAAGAAAACATAGGCGAACTTCAAACACTATCTCGCATTGTTGGTAAGGCAGGGTTGGACTCCGCAGAATTCAAGCGAAAGATGGAGATCGAAAAAGAAAGATACGTCGACAAGCTCGAAGAATCTGAGCGAGATGCAGTCAGGGACAACATTCAGTTGGCTCCAACATTCGTATTCGGAGAGAAACAGATTGTCGGCAATGTATCAGCAAGAAAAGTCGAAAAATTCATAAAACGAGTCGCAGCGCACGACGAGATCGATTGAAGTAAAATGTGAGCACAAACGTTCAATAACCCATATCCAAATGGATCGCTTGATCTAAGGAAAGAAGGATGAAGAAGCAAAGTCTCTTGGGGGATGAAGAATCATTGCAAAGATATTCGTAATCAAGACAAATGACAGAGCAACTGGAATCAAATCTCTAATTGGCAAAATGGTTTCCACATCAGACTTTCGCGGTAAGAGCGTGGCTATCAAAGCAAACTACAACAGTGACGATGAGTTCCCAGCTACGTCAAATCTAGATACACTTTCTTCCATCCTTAGGTATCTAAAGGATGAAGCAGAAGCAAGTAGCATAGTACTAGCTGAGAGAAGCGGAATGGGTGATACGAGGGAAGTACTTGAAAACCGGGGTGTACTTAAGCTAGCCGACAATGTAGGATTTGAAACTGTCGTACTAGACGGACTGGGCAAACAGAGTTGGGCTAAGAACGAGCCCGACGGCAGCCATTGGAAAAGAGGTTTCTTATTTGCAAAACCCTTCCTTGAGGCCGACAGAATAATCCAAACCTGTTGCCTAAAAACTCATGCCTTTGGTGGTCACTTCACGATGTCGCTCAAGAATTCTGTTGGTATGATAGCTAAGATTGACCCTACAGACAATTATCCGTACATGGGAGAGCTGCATAGCTCAAAACACCAGCGCATGATGATAGCTGAGATCAACCTAGCATACAAACCTAGCTTCATCATAATGGATGGGATCAAAGCGTTCACAACTGGGGGGCCACATCAAGGCACGGCCGTGGAACCTGGTATTCTCGTTGGAGGAGAAG
>JAHPYV010000089.1:0-991 GCA_019058495.1 Promethearchaeati archaeon | reverse complement strand
TCGTCGGCAGGGTCAGTTGTGTATTAGAGACAGGGAGAAGACTGATTCGGAATCGAGGGTGTTGGAGTTGCGGTCCTCAGGAAATATGGAACGACCCACGAAGTTTCTAAAGGAAAGATCATGGAACTGGAACAGTTGGCGAGAGCATCTGATCTCGAAATAGGTATCTCCTCGACTGACGAGATAGATCTAGTCCCAATCAACGAGGAAAGCGAGAAAACTGTAGAGGAAATAAGGAGAAAGTTGCGCGGACCTTGAACTAGGAAACTATCCGCTAACCGAAGTTGATTTATTCACACATCTAGCAGATACCTATCTGTTCCTGGAACACGTTTCTTATTCACTGCTTGGTCAAATGCGTAGATCACTAACTCGCACGTAACGTCTACTCGACATCCGTCCAAGGCATGCCCGCCATGTGCATTTCCATCTTTGTCTGCTACGACAAGATGAGCGTGAACATCGATTCCCCCATCTTTCTGAGTAATTAGGCCAATGCATGAAAGAAGTTCAACATGCTCGTTGAATTCAATCGCCTTGTACGTCATCGTAGACTTGTCCAAGTATCCCACTCTAGCTGGTCTCAACACTCCTATTGCATTGAAGGAACCGCTCTTGACCTTATGCTTCCCAGCAGCCTTCTTTATGCCTTCAACTAGGTCTTCACCAGGATCCAGCCTGCAGACCACGGCGAAGGCCAGCCCCACTTTAGTTGCTCCTTCTCCCATACGATCTCCTCCTTCTCACTAGATCATGCTCTGATTATAGTTATTTACTCTATATGTTAGGCGAATTGTGCTCAGGTCCTGCTCGCTTCTTTCCCTGTTGTTGTGAAGGTGTCGCCGCCTAAGTGAAGTAGTGGATGATGCTTATCTAGCTTGTACATTTTATCGAAGACTTCCTTTCCAGCGTAAGCAGCGCAGACCTCGCCAATTATCAACATGTGGTCGCCTGTCTTGTATGAATTGACAACTCTGCACTCAATGTGAGC
>JAHPYV010000088.1 GCA_019058495.1 Promethearchaeati archaeon | reverse complement strand
GTGTATATTGGAAGCGCTTGGCGATTCCTTTCCGTTTGCGGAACCTGACGAGGCGACTGACAAAGATATACGCCTTGTTCATACCGATATGCACGTCGCGTATGTTAAGCGCCTGGGATTAGTCTATGAGATAGCTAAACTTGCAGTAGGAGGAGCTCTGAAAGCCGCTGAACTTGCGATCGGGAGAGAGCCAGCTTTCGCGTTAATCAGACCCCCCTCACATCATGCGAGCAGTGATTCATGTTGGGGTTTCTGCTACTTCAACAGCGTAGCCATTGCAATCGAGAAACTTCTGAGAGAAGGGCGAGTAAAGAGGGTCTTGATATTAGACTTTGACTTACACTTCGGCGACGGAACGAGCAATATCTTCAATGGGAGACCCGATGTAACGTACTACCATGCTCCACGCACCAATACTGTGGAGTCCATCCGGGACTGCTTGTCGGAAATCGGAGAGCGAGACATAATAGCGGTGTCTGCTGGATTTGATAGGCACGTAGAGGATTGGGGTGGAATGCTGAAGACGGAGGACTATAGAAAAATAGGGGAAGTAGTCGGGAAATACGCTAAGGACAATACTGGGGGAAGACAGTTTGCCGCTCTCGAAGGAGGATACAACCACAAGGTCCTTGGTATAAATGTGAAAGCATTCCTGGACGGAATAGATAAAGTGTAGAAAGCAGTTATCACTGAAGGCGCTCTGTTTTCAGCTGATAGAGTTCTACTTTGGCGCTCTTGCAGGATTGTTGAAGCATCCCCTTTGTCTTGAGGCATATGATCGCCTTTCGAACTTCCTTCTTTGTCAATTCAGTGTAGCCCTGAGCGAGTTTGCATACCTGTCCAACGGCTTGCTCTGTGGCGGTAACCTCGACTTCGACAACGACTGGAGTTCCGTTCTTATCGAGGAGAAGTAGGTCAATGGTTCCAGTTGAAGTAGGGTATTCACGATCCAAAACAGTGAAGCCCTCCTCGACCATTGATGGAGTCATCGAAATAAGTTCAGTTAGTAGCTCTTCAGTAGGAACCCTCTTTCGATGTAACGCTATGTCGATGCCCGACTCTAAGGCATCCTTCAAGTGGTCTTCTACGCTCTCAACTTTCTCTTCCAACGCATGTGGAAAAACGGCGATAGCCTTGTCAAGGCTGTCGTTGACTATGAGTATTGGCGTATTGTCGAAATTCAAGTTCTTCGTGTGTGAGAGCGCCAAAATCATTCCTCCTCCGCTGACCACACGTCCTCTGATCTGAGGCGAAATACTTCGTATGTCAGCTGCAATCTTGTCTTGATCGGCTTCTGTCAGAAGTGAAGCGTCCACTATCTTGATGCTGATACTTTTGTTCCGTCCACTAAGCTTCTCCAGAAGCGTTCTGGCTGCGCTGAAGGATGAGCCTGCTGCACTTGAACCCTTAAGATAGAGCATATAGGTGTAGGCATTTTTCTGAGTTGACATTTCTGGAATCTCGCCTCTTGAACCTGAAGGCAGCCAAGGAGAAATGCTTCACGTCCATCCAAGCTACAGAATCATGGAAGGCTACTTATTCTTTGCCGGTAACAGGTCGGATGGTAGTTTCAAATCTGGAAAGGAAGTTGAGAGAAGGTGCTCTTCATGAATGAAAGTTTCTACGAGGTTCTCGGTAGAATACTGCCCTTGCGTAAACTCTTTGTAGGTGAGTCTCATGCCTATTCTGTCGAACGTAGCTTCCCTGCCAAACACTTCATTCAGTATCTGAGCTTTGGTTAGGCCATCATTGTACAGCTTTAGTATTTTGTCGCCTGTTTCCTGGCGAAGTGATATTGAGCGATCTAGGACACTGATCGCATCATTCACAGGATCATTAACAGCCGTGAATAGAATGCGCGGCGATGACTCTCTGATCTTCTTGAGAGAGGAGATTATGTGCCATTGATTCTCATCCAAGCGCGCTGCAACAAGTTTAACTGAAATGAACAGGTCTCCGACAAAGACCCATCCCTCCTTAGCCTCAATTATAGCAATGTGGTCAAACGAGTGCCCTGGCACAAGGATGACACGAAACTCGTGGTTCTCAGTTACAATCACATCCCCAACAGGCTCGGCATCAGACGGATCTGGATAACCCCAAGTCAATTCCTGGTACGGGTAGAGTTTGGGTCTCAACTTGAGCAAAGGAACTGCGAGGGGGTGCGCCAGAATCGAGACGCCGCGGGATGATTGAAGAAGGTGATTACCTGAGACATGGTCTTCATGGTGGTGCGTGTTGACGATCTTGCTCAGACTTTTATTCTTCATGAAGTCTACTAGTTCCATTTTTGTGTAGTTGCACCCTGTGTCAACAAGAAGGTCGTCGATAAGGTATGCTGAAACCCACCTCAGGGGCAATCCGCCAACGCTTCTGCTCATTTTTATCTGAGTAACTGAGTCATTAATGGCGTTCGCCTTGATCAAAGCTGATTTGACCTCTGCGAAGGAAACTATGAGGAGGTAGCTGCCGGTTCTGAATCAGTCCGCCATTTCTTTTCAAGAGAGGTAGCCCAAGTATTCTTTTTGGAGTTTCAGAATCTCATCTAGCATCTTCTGGGCGCTACTCACACTGTCAACTGTTGGGTCTGCGAGGAGCGCTTCAAGAGCCTTCTGCTTTGAGGCCGTTATGGCTGCTTCTGCGCACAGTTCTTGAACTGTTGCCTGATTTCTCATCAAACCTGCAAGTCCAGAAGGCATCGGTCCAACCTTGACACCGTGCACTCCATTCTTATCGACCGTAGCAGGGCATTCTACGACAATGTCTTGCGGAAGGTTATCAATTATGCTATCGTTTGGTACGTTTACTGAAAGCTCAGGTTGCTTCGAATCTGTTACTATTCCCTCGATAATTGGGATGACACGTTCTCCAGGTGGTCTAAGCCAGAGCTTAGCGGGTTTCTTGCCTTCGATTATTCTCTTCAGCCCCTTCGGCTCGTCGAGTGTGACAAGTTTGTAGTAATTGTAGAACTCGCGGCAAGCCTTGAGGTCCGCGACTTCCCATGCCCACTGTATGTACTCACCGAAGTGAGTATCGTGCGTGTAAGGCAGGTAATTGTAGGTTCTGAGGATCTGCGTTATCAAGCTAAGTGACTTGTCGATTCCATATTTCAAGTCGTTCGACATGCGGACTTTTTCGAAGTAGGGTATAGCTTTTTTCCTTACGTCAGGGTAAGCATCTTTACCCGTGTCTTTGTATTTTACCTCAAGAAGTACTCCGAAGTGGTTTAACCCAGCTCCCTTGAATTGCAGGTTCGAGTAGGATGTATTAAGCATTTCCGGAAGGTACAACTCCACGAAGCCAATCTCATGGCAGAGACCTACAAACTTCACTTTCTTCGCAAATTTCTTCCTGGCGGCTAGGCAGATCCTGCTCATAGGGTTGCTGAAGTTGATAACCCAGGCATTGGGACAGATCTTCTCAACATCTTTGCAAATCTCAATTATCGGGGGGATAATTCTAAGAGCGTGGAATAGGCCTCCAGGTCCACCGTTTTCACCGAATATCTGCTTATTTCCATACTTTCGAGGGATCTCATAGTCTTGCTCCCATAGCTTGAACCTGCTTCCAATTTCGATTGATATGATGACAAAGTCTGCCCCCTTGAAAGCTTCTGGACGAGAAGTGGTGGCTTCGAGAGAGACACCCAGCTTCTTCTCTTCAATAGCCATCTGACAAGCCTTGCGCACCACTTCTAGCGAATCGGGATTAATATCGTGAAGAACAATAGTGCACTCCTTCAAAACGTTACTCATAAGAATGTCAGCAAGTGTGCCGAGACCAAACTGGGCACTTCCAGCACCTACTAAAACGATCCGTTTACCAGTCATAGTCAAATCCTCACCAAACCTTCTGACCGTTAGAGTTAATCCTATGCTCTTTACATCTCTTGGGATTTGCCTAAAAAGGATTAGGTTTGATTAGGTTAGGATAAGCCATGAGTCGGTTCTTTCATTGCCCCAGATGAGAAAATGAAAAAAAGACTTAGCAAAGCTACCGCGTGGTACCGATAATCAAAAAAAACTAGTTTCCCTCATCGGCGCTACCGCATCTGGAGCAGGTCTCACAATCGAAGCCGGCTGGTAAGCAATAGCACTACTTAATCCTTCATTTCGACTTTGAAGTTCCTCTTTAACCATGCTCTTAAAGCGCTTGGTTTGCTTGCTTTGTATCCCAGCGGGTGGGCTTGATCCCATTCAAAGCCTGCCAAGGCCAGAGCCATAGCGAATACAAGCGCGAACAAGACCATGAACAGTTCGCCTGCCATTTTTGCATTTCACCTCCACTGAAATAGGTGGTGAATTGATTCCCTCTTACCCTTATGCAGTCACCAAGAACAGTGGTCAGAGTCCTGTGCAGGATCTGTGCACAGTCCACTGCTCCATCTTGTATTTCACGAGATAACGAGTATTAAAGCATATCGGGTTGTTTAAGGTACATGTGCCTATAATCATTGCTTTTATAGCTGAGCATAATCTCGAATCTTATGCGGTTTTCAATAATAGATCGGGACTCTGAGAAAATAGCTGCAGTTACCTCGAAAACCAATCCTAGAGAGTTAGTTTCCTTGGATCAGAAAGTAGCGGATCCTTAGGGTTAGAGAACGGTATTCCAGCCGGATCAAAGCTGAATCTAGTCAGCGTTTCCTAGTACTCCTTGAACATCCCCGGTCTATCGGGCGGGCGCGCTGCGAATCCGAACTTGTCATAGAATCCAGAAGCTCCCTTGGCTGCCATTAGACCGACGAAAGTGTACTGGCGTGCGTGTGCATCGAGGAAATCCATGGTGGCTCGCATTATCATCCTGCCAACCCCCTTCCTCTGATGCTCTGGCAGAACCATGATGTCTTGGATATAGAAGAAGATAGCGCCATCTCCTATCACTCTCCCATATCCGACAACTTCCTTCTGGTGGAAAACGCAGACTGAGTAGAGAGAGTTGCGCAGTCCCTTTTCTGTTGACTCTGGGTCCATGCATTCCCAACCAACCGCGATGCGTAGCTTGTGATACTCCGCTGCAGATGGGATTCGTTCAACCAATACGTGTTTGTTGTGCATTTTGCCCTGGTCTCGCATTGCTGTGCTTTCCTATTGACGCTAAGGCATCTCCTGTACTCGTTCTAGCAAGTGAATACTTATTCATTGCTTAAAGAGGAACAGTAACAACTGGGACTGTGAAGAACGCAAAGCGAAAACAAGTGTAACAATCTATGGCTTCCGTGCAGGTTGGCATTTAAACGAAGTTACGAATACGAAAAATCGTGAAGGCCAGCCTTGATCTAAGGTCATAGGCCTGACAAAGAAGCGTAGCAATATCATTTTCAGTTCCGTCGAGTCTAGCCCAGCGCTACTATCTCCATCGCGCTCAGGTTCTTGAACCTATTGGCTTGTTCTTCGCCAGTTATCATAGTTATAATCGTATCGACTGCATCATTGAACGCGTGAACCATTTGAAATCCTTCCTTGTCATCAATCCACTTTTCAGCTATCTTCTCGGCTTCTTTAGATATTTCGTATTCCATATCTTTGTAGCGAACATAGACTTTTCTGTCGTCCCACTCCACTCTAGGGCCGTAAAGGTCTCGGTGTAGATTTATCGAGTCAGCGATTGAGAGACTGGGGTCCTCTCTTCGTAAGTCATCCATCGTCTTCATTCTGATCCCCTCTATTCTCATCAGGAGATGCTGAACGAACGTTCCAATCAGCCAGCAGGACTGATTCCACTCTGGCGTGCAGAGTTTCATCTTTTTCTCACCACAAATCTCTGGCAAAAGAAATTACCTGAACCAACTTCCATTTACTGGTAACCGATTCTAAGCATAAAAAACAATGCTTTCTCTCTGTGAACAGACTCCCGAAATATGCAATTCATAATGTCGCCTGGATTATTGGTGCTGAGATAGCCGGACGAGTCTATCAGCTTTTCTTATCGTGAGATAGATTACTGAGCTGATCGAGTACAAGAAGACTAAGGCCCAGATGGAATAAGCATAGCCATAGGGCTCTGGCACGACGCTCAGAATCATGGATGTGAAGTACGGGCTGATGCCGTTAGGTACGTTGAAAGCAATGCCGACCATAGAGTTGATAACCCCGCGTCTTTTCATTGGAGAGTGATCCATTAGTAGCGCTGATGTCAAGGGACCAATAATATTCATGAAGTCTGTTCTTGCGATGTATGCAATTACTGCAAGGGATAGATTCATTTGCCACGGGACTACTGCGAGATACCCCGCGAATACTATTGATGCGGACTGGAAGGCCACAATTGTGCCAACTCTTCCTCCATATTTCGTCGCGCGTCTCGCCACCCACGGCGTCACCAAGCTGCCCAAGGCCATCCCAATGTATCCCAGGTCTGTTATCATCGCGACCTCGAGATTAGATATCTTGAAGACATCCCCCCAGTAGTATGTGAAGAGTGGTATTATAAAGCCAGCTCCTAACCCGATCAGTACATTTATTAACAAAATCTTCTGGACAATACGATTTCTCTTGAGCAAGTCTGGTACCAAATAAGAATTCACAGATTTTGATTCAGACTTGGTCAATTGTTGCAGAGATTCTTCATGTCTTTCAGGTCTATCAGTTGGTTGCCCATGATCTTCAACTGATTTTTCTTTGAAGCGATTCTTGTCGAATAAAGGAGATTTTCTCATGAGGAAAATGGGTATAACTGCTATGAGTCCAAGAGTACCTGACAGCATCAACAAGAACCTATAATAGAAATCGGCTGCCACGGCTACCGTAGAAAGAGCTGAGAAAACAATGAAAACCAGTAATCCAACAGTTAAGGATCCCACACTAGTAAAGGCTACGATACTGTAAGACTTCTCTCTTCTATAACCCGCTGAGATATCAGCTACAAGTGACGCTTGAGCTGGGCTTGTCACGGCGGATCCTGCCGATAAGATCACGGAAGCAAAAAGAAGGTGCCACCACTGTTTGGCCAGCGGAGCTATGAATCCACCAATAGCTATGAGTGTCACACCGATTGCCAAGGCGTGCTTTCTTCCAATCTTGTCTGTGAAGATCCCTGCTGGAATGAGCAGAATTGACAGGGTTAGGTTGCCAACCAAGTAGTATAAAGAGTAGTGCGCTAAGTAAAGAGACTCAACGTTCCCATCAAGATATTTTATGAAGAACATGATGAGGATCGAGTAGATCCCGCTCGATAAACCGCTGAAGATAAGGTAGATAATGAGTTTACTCATCCAAGGATCCTTTATGATCGAGGACCACGAAGACTGCCGAAAATGTGGATGGAAATGGGGGTGGGGGAAGCGCATGGGATCATCTTCTGTTCGATCGTTCTCATCAAGAAACCATGAGCTGCACACATATGCAGTGGAATTGAATTCTATGGTTCTCTCTCTGCTTACGCACTCTTACCCACGTTACTTTTTCCCTTGTCTGGACTGCATCACTAGTAGTCTGTCCTTTTTCCTCGTTGTTGAAAGCATTGCTGTCGCAGTTATGTAACTCACTATCAATACCGAGGCAGAGTATGTGTAACCGTATGGGATAGTAACTGCTTGAATCAATGGAACGGAGAGGTTCGGGCTAATTCCATTCGGTATGTTGAATGCAAGTTGTGTAAGTGAGTTAACTCTTCCTCGCTTCGTTTCAGGTGTATGATCCATGGTCATGGCCGACATGAGCGGATTGACCATGTTCATCAGAGCCATTCTCGCAATAAACGCTATCACTGCGGGCAAGAGCAGCACGTTGTAGGGTTTTAACTCAGGGACTAACGCAAGGTACCCCGCACATGCTATTGAAGCGAGCTGACAGGTCACGGTAGTTCCTACTCTTCCTCCAAGTCTAGCGACTCGCTTTGCTATCCAGGGTGCTATTAGACCTCCCACAGCCACTCCCAGTTCTCCAAGTAGTGATATGGTATAGATTATGGGCTGCTCCAAGACGAATATGTCGTTCCAATAGTAGATGAAAATCGGCACTAGGAAGCCGGCGCCAAAGCCTATTATCGCTTGAAAAGCAATCAGTTTGAGGACGACACCATTCCTCATGATGCTCGATTCTGGCACGTAGGATTGCTGATGCTTATCGCCGCTTGGTTCACTTGTGTTGCATGATCTGGAACCCTGTTTTGATCTTGAGTCGTTCAGATCGTTCTCCTGAGAATAACGTGGTGCTCTTACGAGAAACATTGGTATAGCAGCTATCATGCTAAGGATCGCCGAGATGAGCAGGGGCAACTGATAGTAGATGTTGGTGTTCGAAAGACTTTCATATACTTGAGAATAGATAATTAGAGCTACTGTACCGACGACCCCAAATATCATGCTGAAGGACATAGTTACACTGTATCCTTTTTCTCTTTTGTATCCTCTTGTAACGTCAGCAATGACGCAGTTTTGAGCCGTGAAGAGTAATGCAGAACCTATTGACTGCAATGCCGATGAGTACAGCAGCTGCCACCATACGGTGGAGAGTGGTAGTATGAGTGTTCCCAAGGCAATGATCGATGCACCCATTATCAGCATTGGTTTCCGACCGATCTTGTCCGTTAGGACTCCTGCTAGCGGCAGGGCCATCGATACGGATATCTGCGCAACTAGATAGTATATTGCATATTCGCCACGAAATCCGATAGGATCCAAATGAATGAAGAAGAAGTAGACCACGTTATAATATACGCCAAAGCTGAGACCGCTGAATGCCATGTTCACCAAGAGCTTGCTTATAGCAGGCTCTCTCATTATCGATGACCATGAATCCTGCTGTAGCGCTGGTTCGGAAGCGGACATGATAGTCGACATCCTGATCCGTGTTATCCATAGAATCTGGTCTGCTACAAAGTTGTGGTTGTAGTAGTTTGCGTCGGAATAGAATACAGCGATCGTGTTATAAAACTACCTTCCATGAATTCGACGCCAATACTTTTCTGGAAAAGCTAGTTCATATAGTCCCCACGTTCGTTGTTTGGAACCTATATCACTTCTTCGAGCGCCACACTTGATAGAATACTCAAATTGCAAGAATCCTTGTTAGAGAGGTCAAGGCGCATCACATTTTCAGTTGCTTCTCTGGGCGGACAGGGTTATACCACGCTAGTGTCCCCTTATAAGATACTCGATTTGCTATATATCTGGAACTTCTGTTAGGGACTCGCGAAATGTATATATAAATAAATAGCGTATATATGCCTTGGGTGGACGTGGTGGATCAGAGACGAATAATCTCACTTGGAAGAGGGTCACTCGTTGTCTCTCTGCCGAAATACTGGCTGAAACTCAACGGATTGAAGAAAGGCGATGAAGTGTCGCTGACACTTCAACAAAATCGATCATTGGTGATCTTACCTGGCTCAGGGATGAGGGAAAGCAGTAGAGAAGTAGTAATTGAAATCAAGCCCATGGACAGCCATGCTTCTATCATAAGAAGAATAATAGCTTGCTACTTGAACGGGTACTCGGGCATAAGGATCATCTCGAACGACATTCTGAATGTATCGCAGCAGAGAGCTATACGCAAGGCGGCCAATATGCTGTTCATGAACATCATGGAAGCCACAACAAAAAGTGTGCATATTCAGATACTGCAGGACGACTCGAAAGCTTTTGTAAATGCCGGAGTTCAGAGAATGCACGCAATTGCGGAGTCTATGTGCAGGGATACGATGATTTCGCTTAAGAACTTTGACACCTCGCTTGCAAGGGTTGTTTATTCACTGGACAACGACGTCGATCATCTATCCTTTTTGGTTATAAGACTGCTCAGGAGTGCCGCGACGAACCCGGCTTTGGCGAACGACCTTGGTCTCAACCTCATCGATTGTCTAGACTATCAAACCCTTGTGCATAGGATTGAGCAGACGGCAGACCAGGCGACGAATATCGTTAGAAACTTGATTATATTGGAAGGAGAGAAGCAAAGGATACCTAGCGAACTATTGGGACTTATGGCCGATGTGGGTAACAGGGCTCACCTGATGTATGACAAAGCGATTAAAGCCTATTTCGCGAGAGACATAGCTGAGTCAGAAAGGATAATAGAGCAAGACGAGGAGATTGAGAGGCTTGGCAGAGAAATTGCGTCGAAGACTTTCGCAAACACGCAGAATAGCAGCATGGTAGTTTGCTCAATTTGCTCGATTCGCGACGCCATTAGAAGAATGGCCGAGTTTGCGGCGGATATAGCAGAGATCTCCATTGACCGCATGTATGAGCTTAGTCCTCGTGTCGAAGGGCGAGAGAAAGTTCTTCTTCAGAAAGAGACAAAGACCATGCAGAAAACTGAGGAACTTGCTTGAGAGCTAATGGCAGGAAAAAAGAGAAAAAGTAGTAGTGTTATTCATTGCTGAATAACACTGGGTTGCATCAAGGGACCTTGGTTTCTGGATACGTCAGAGTTATCGTGAAGTCAGGTATTCCGCTCTTCTTTGAAAGTTGCTTTCTTGCAATATCCAAGGCAACATTATAGTCGAATACTCCTTTTCCACCTTCTTTGGCTTGTCTAAGGAGTTCAATTTCAACCTTGTGCTTGATCTTTCCAATTGCTATTGGACCGATTCCATACATTCCGCTTACGATTTCCCTCATCTCATCCTCAGGTTTTAATCCCTCGATGCCCAAGGGTGGGATAGCATTTATGTCTGCGAATATCTTAACTGGCTCCAACTCGTTTAGCATCTGCAAATCTACGAGTTGAG
>JAHPYV010000087.1 GCA_019058495.1 Promethearchaeati archaeon | reverse complement strand
GTCTTTCCGAAGGCGATGTCATAACAGCAGTTGACGATAAAGAACTCAAAGCGATGTCTGGACTTGTAGAATATCTGCAGGAGAAGAACGTCGATGACGAGATCTCCTTGACAATGGTGCGCGGTAGACAGAAAGGCAAGGTGACAGCCAAGCTTGCAGAAATCCCCGCAGAGTTGTAAGATCTAATCAATCCTTTTCTTATTTTTCTACTCCCCTCCTTAGAGCAGACTGGATAAGATGAGAATATATATCCCTTGAGAAAAAGGTCTAATCTGATTCATTCTAATGAGCATAAACATTAGTTATCTGCGCTGCTGAAACTGCTTGTACTGTTTATTTTACCAGGGAGACTAAGGCGGTGCTTCGATTGAGGGAACTGATCCTGAAAGCGTTCAAGGAAGTCGAAAGGAACAGACGCGAAATCGTAAATGTATGCAGAGACCTCATCAGAATAGAAACAACAAATGACCCGCCACTCAAAGTGGGAAAAGAGAAAGAAGGACAGGAATATGTCGCCAAGAAATTGGCTGAAATAGGTTTCAAGGACATACTCACATTAGAACCCGATGAGGAGAAACTGAGCAAACTCAAAGGATATGTGCCAACGCAAGATTGGAAGGACAGATATACTGGACGCCCTAATGTCGTTGGAGTACTTGGAAGAGGCGATGGAAGATCACTCATACTGAACGGTCACATCGATACGGTAACCACAGGACCGATTGAATTGTGGCAACACGGTCCCTTCTCCGCGGAAATAGAGAACGGAAAGATCTATGGCAGAGGATCTTGCGACATGAAAGGCGGTCTAGCAGCAATGCTCATGGCATTGAGGATAGCACGGGAAATCCAAGAGATCCAAGGTAAGGTAATCTTTGAGAGTGCCGTTGATGAAGAAGGCGGCGGCAATGGCAGCCTAGCATGCGCAGCCGAAGGGTATTCTGCCGATGGAGCTATAGTCGCTGAACCCACCAATCTGAAAATATGTCGCACCCACAGGGGCGTTCTGATAGGCCGCATAGAAGTGTATGGCAAAGCCGCCCATGCCTCAGAAAAATACGAAGGTGTAAGTGCACTGGACAAAGGCGTTGAAATCCTCCGTGAATTGTCACTACTCGAACGATGGCGCAGGGACCACGTTGAACCTCATCCTTTGCTCGATAAACCAATCATCTTGGCTGGGAAGTTCCAAGCTGGCGATCAAGTCAACATTGTTCCCTCCAAGTGCACGATAGACATCGACGTAAAGTACCTTCCAAGCGAGGTTGACGAAGAGGGCGCTGGGTCAAAGGTCAAAGATCAGGTTGAAAAATGGGTTCTCAAGGAATCTGAGAAAGACTCTTGGCTGAAACTGCATCCCCCTAAAGTTGAGTTCCTATACGATTTGCCGCCGTCAAGCATTCCACCTGATCACCCTTTGATATCAGCAATAAACAGTGTGCACTCAATGCTATTTGGTGGTCGCACGACCAGCGTTATCGGCTTCCAAGCGTGGAGCGACATGTACCACCTGAACAGTCACAACACTCCTGCTGTAATGTTTGGTCCCGGAGATGTGAAGTCTGCTCACCAAACAGATGAGTATATCGATGTCCAGGAGTTGATTGACGCTACTAAAGTGTTATGTGGACTGATAATCTCATGGTGCAGGTAAGGTGGAACGGCAGTATTGCCAATCAATCCCAACAAGCTCAACATGCTCCGCGAGATCAAGGAGCAACCACAAACAATTCGAGATACGATATCCTCCACCCTTAGACAAGTAGAGTCCGTAAAACAAATAATCGAGGAGACAGCAAGCAACCGCAGAGCGGTTTTCCTAATTGGCTGCGGAACATCTTACTACGCCAGTATTGCAGGGAAGTGCGCCATCCAAGCCTTTTCTGGGATCCCGTGTGTAGCCTACACAGCCTCAGAGTTCAGGGACTTTGAGATAATGAACAAAGGAGACACCGTAATCGCAGTGTCTCAATCTGGCGAAACAGGAGACATGCTCACAGCAGTCAAACAGGCAATGAAGCACGGGTGTCGAACAATATCTATCACCAACGAAGCAAAAAGCACACTCGCAGAGATAAGTCAAAAAACGATCGTAACAAAGGCTGGCAAGGAATCAGCTGTCCCCATGACAAAGACCTATACCGCTTTGCTAGCGGCGTTGTTCAGTATAGCAGTTTCACTGGGAGACGGAGAACAGTTGATCCCAGAATTAGAGAAGACACCCAAGATAGTTGAGGACACCATCAAGATTTCAGAAACACAGGTTAGAGACATATCTGCCAAACTAAGCGATCCCAGTGAGATCTTACTTCTGGGGCGAGGACCGAACTATGCTACCGCTGCAGAAGGGAGTTTGAAGTTTAAAGAGGCATCCTTGGTGCACGCTGAAGCTTTTCATTCACCAGAATTCAGGCACGGGCCCAAGGCACTAGTCAAGCAAGGCACGCCAGTGATCGCGCTCACAAACTCAAACAAGTTGGACGAGACAACCATCAGATTAATGGAGGAACTCAAAACCACCGGCGCAAACACAATTTCGATCGGGGACCTTGCAGGGTCAACTATAAGAATTCCACCTTTCAACTACTACCTAACTCCAATACCCTACATAATTCCTCTTCAAATTCTCGCTTTCTACTTAGCTGTTCAGAAGGGTATTGATCCCGACAACCCAAAGAATCTCGTGAAGGTGACTACTGCAACATAGTAGTTCTACTAATTTTCATCAGAGAGAAGATATCGATGAACAATGATGATTTAATCATAAGACAGAAGGAGGATATCCGCAGGCGCATTTGGTCCAAAATGGAAGAAACACACGTCGCTCGCTTTCCGATGCCGGTGTACGGTAGGATACCTAATTTTGAAGGTGCTGAAACGGCTGGCAAGAAACTGGGCGAAACACAAGTCTTCCGAAGCGCAAACACGGTTTTTTGCTGCCCGGATTCTCCCCAGCGCTCGGTTCGATCAATGATTCTGAACGAAGGAAAGACACTTGTAATGGCTTCGCCACGCCTTAGGGAAGACTTCATCTTGCTCGATCCTCAACGAATCGATTCAAAACACTACGCTGAAGCGTCCACTATAACAGGAGCTTTCAGATATGGGAGCCGCGTCGGTCCATCTGACATCAAGGTCGATTTCAAGGTCACGGGTTCAGTGGCTGTCACCGTTGATGGAGGAAGGGTCGGCAAAGGCGGAGGCTACTCAGACATTGAGTACGGGTTGCTTAGAGAATTCAACTGCATAAATGAGGAGGCTCCAATAGCTACGACGGTACATGATTTGCAGGTAGTCGTTTGGGTACCAATGGATCCGACTCATGACATGCCAGTGGACTTTATAGCTACCCCGACTAGGATCATTGCAACGAAAACGAATATTCCGAAACCAAAGGGAATCGACTGGAAGCTCCTCTCTGAAAACCAAGTACAGGAAATCCCGCTTCTAAAAGCGCTAAGAGAACGTAATGAGTGATCGCGGCATGCGAGGTACCTCCACGGTTTCACATAAAGACTACCTCTGTTTACCTAAAGTTGATGCCTAGCTGGAAAAAGAAGCCATTTCGAGCGTCTCGACAGTGCTTGAGGTGAAGTGAGCCATGCGACGGTCACAACTTCAACGTAAGACATAACACTAATCGCGGCTGCCTCTTTAAAGCGACAAATAAGATACCTTTTTGCGAAATAGGCAATCATAGCCGCCAGATGTTGCAGATAATCACCAAGCTTTAAACCATATTGTGAGAAATCCTAGTACACCCGCAGAAAAGGCGTGACCTGCGACTAAGGAAGCGTGCGAAATGGCAAAAGGTCTACTTATTGATTCAAAAGGTCTCCTAAACTTCTTGAAGTCAGCTGTCAAGGAACAGGAAAGTTTCTACGGACTAGTTTTCACGAAGATGGTTGCAAAGTACGCTGCCGAATTCGAAGCCAAGAAGATCTGCGAAAATGGTGCCGCATCAATTGAGAATATTGACCAATGCACAGATTACATCATAGCAAATAACGGCAAGTATTCCGACGGCTTCGCTGCAATACCATACGGCATCGCAAAAGCAGAGAAACTACTGCAAGGCGGCATTGGATCAGGCGCAAGAACCACCGCCAAAGAAGCCATGAAGCGACTAGCCGAAAAAATAGGAACCGCATCACTCTATGGCAAGACGACCAGCACCATTGAGGCCTGGAAGAAACACCTAGATTTCGCAACAATGACGCACACCAAAGTGGAGGAACTCACCGTGAGCGGGGATGAGAACTCCGCATTAGCTAAGGTCGAGGAGTGCCACTTCAGCGACGCATGCAAACAAATGGCTCAGGAAGGCATACACACGGTAGGCGGAAAAACTGAGTGCGTCATCGGGAAAATAGACTCCATAATGGTTGAAGTCGTGACACATTGCACCCACGACTACGAACTCATCGAGTTCAATCCTCCCAGGTGCACATTCAGGATGCTCAAGATACAATAAGCTGCAAGACATTGCTGCATCTGAGTCTCGATCTCCCTCAAACTTCCTTATTGACTCGAGGGCTTGTTGTTGCGCTTCAGACTTATGGTAATCGGTTTCAGAAAAGTCAAGCCGTATGGTCGCAACCTCATCGTTCCACCTTAGCTGAGACTCGTCAATGCGACTGTCTTGAGCTATTAGCGACCTCTCAGGGTCGATAGACTTTCTTTCTAAGGCCTAGATTAGCTACGACTATTATGTTCTCTCTTTCGTAGATCTTGAATAGTGCTCTGTATTTTCCAATGCGCAGCCTGAAGGTATCCTCTTCGCCAGCAATCTTCACAATGTCCAGTTTGGTGCTTGGGAAGTCTTCGAGTTCTCTGAGTTTGTCTGTGATCCGTTTCCTGCTGTTGGCATCAAGTTTCCCGAGAACTGATTCAGCTTTTCTGTGAAGTAGAACCTTGAACTTCATCGAGAGGCGTCAACTCACTCAGTTTCCTTTCTCTGATTATGCTGTCAACTTCTCTCAGCAATCTGTATTCTTCTGGCGTTAAGAAGATATCTTCCAAGAACTCGCGTAGCTCGTCGATTTTCCTGTCGATCTCCTTTACCTTGCTTAGGACGGATGAACTCGTAGAGATCACCAATCCAGAGTTAGAGAAGAGTCTCTTAAAAACTCTTCCCGATCTCGGTATTCTGTTGACGAGATACTGAGAAGTATGTGTGCAAGCCGGGAAAGCCATTCTTCAACGGTCAGAATAATCATTGAGCTTTGTCTTGCGCTTTTGCGGTTTACGTGCCCCTCTGGAGCCCCACCGGAAGACTGCAATACTCAGCGGCATTTGAGTCTCGTTCTCCTTCCATTCTATTTTGAGATGGAGGTCTGCGATCCCAACAACCTCCCACAAGTAGCGCGCGCCATAAATTTATCATTCCAGTTGCAGAATGGTAATAAGTCAAAGACATGTAAGTGGAAGATAATCGCATCTTAAGTTCTAAAGAGGAGAGACATTGATGTTTGACGAAGAAAAATGCACCCTCTGCGGACATTGTCTAGTAGAGTGTGCTTACTTGGCCTACCCTGAGAAAAAAGCTAAGATAGAGTTTAAGAAATTAATCGAGGGCAAACCCACACCAGTGACCACTGAATGCATCACATGCTGCGCATGCAACACATATTGCCCTGAAGGAGCAAACCCCTTCGACTTAATTAACCAGAGGCAAGAAGAGACCGGAACATTCAAGGTCACCGATCAAGCACTCAGCAACATGAGCATGGCTTCACAGCTTCCATCCAAAGTCCTGAAAGGACAACTTGGCAAACCAATAATGAACCTCTGCACAGTAGGAGATTTTCTTTCCGGAGTCATTGAGGGTCAGCTTTTCGACGGCTTAACTTTCACCAAGGGTGGAGACTACTTCTGTTACATCGGATGGATACACCTAGGAAAACCCAGCAAAGTCAAGGAAAACGCCGCAAAATTCGTAAACAACCTCACGAAAGTGGCAAATGACGTTGGCACCAAGGAAGTAATATGCTTCCATGATGATTGCTACGCCCTCCTAGCTAACAAGGCCAAAGAGTATGGAATAAGAGTACCCTTCAAACCAGTTCACATCATAGAGTACATGCGAGACTACTGCAAAGCACATGCAGACGACATAAAGAAACTGAACATGAAGATATCCTACCAACAACCATGCGCCTCAAGATACACCTTCAACAAAGATGAAATGCTCGACGAACTTTTCAAACTCATAGACGTTGAAAGGGTGCCCCGAAAATACGACAAAATGTACGCCCTCTGCTGCGGAGGAACTCAAGGAGCAATTGCCAACGTGACCAAAGAAGAAGTTGAAAAGTGGCGAATGAAGAACATCATGGACGGCAAGGAACATGGAGCCGAGGCAATGGTCTTCCTATGCCCACTATGTACCCTCAGCCTAAGGAGCAGAGCCAAAGCCCAGGATCTGGAGCCCTACCTCCTAAGCAATCTAGTACGCCTAGCTCTTGGCGAAGAACTCACAGTGGGAGGAGCAGGCAAGAAATTCAGTTAATCGAAAGACTCCAATACGCAACCGCATTTGAGTCCTTTTCCTCTACAGCCTCCTTTTTTCAATCACCGCGGGCGTTAACTGCAATGACATCGCATTTCCCAGTTGCCTAACGCCCAGTTATCTCAAATAGCGCAGATTGTGTTGTACCTCACAGCAACAACTAGAGAGGAGAAGGAGACACATGTGCGCGAATATTTTAGTTACCGAGTGGCTTCCACCTGACAAAGGAGTAGAGGTTGCCAAACTCTATCCGAAAATCGCACAAAAACCCCTAAAAACCCTGAAGAGAGTAGGAAATTCACCATACTCCACTACAACCGAAGCGGGCATAAAAGTCATAGCTATCTACGAGGTTGAAGATGCGAAACTAAACGATGGGATCAAGGAAGCGCTTACACGCCGCAGCCTGTATATGGCGATCCCCGGGTACAGGGTTCAGGTCGAAGTCGTAGCTACAGTAGCAGAAACAATAGCCCTATTGCAGCCCGCAACCAAGTAGATGTTGTTTTTCTCCAGTGAAGGTTGGGCCCACTTGGATAGACTAGAGTTTCTCTCTCTTTTTTACATTTTCTCTTTTTGATCTACTTCCTGCACGATGCAATCCGAAAGCACGCGCACGCTGGGCTTTGCAGCAAAATTTTGCAACGGAATAGAGGGAGACGGAGAATCTATACTTGAATATGCAATGTCTCAACGGAAATTCTTACTTGAGATTGGTCGTCAAAAATAGAGGGATGTAGGTCTGTAAGGATACATTCCTGGGCTCCTAGTCTAACATGGGTGCAGACTCTCGCATCTTTTCCGTCCAGCCTATCGGTTGAACAAGGGACAAAAGAAAACTACACTGATGAAGAAACACCAGCCACACTATAACGACAAGAACAACAAAGAAGAATGCCATAGTGCAAATAATCAATTTAGAAAATAGAATTACAAAATCCATAGCGAACGAGGCTCAGATCCAGCGCGCACTACAATAGTTTTTAGCCCTCGTCTTTTTTATCTGGCACAACTTTAACGGTAACATATGGTCCTTTTATTCCAGCTAAGGGTGGAAGGATATGGGAGATAAATTGTTCTGCGGTACATGGACGAACTGTACCGTTCCTGCTGTATTCTTTCCAACCGTCTTCTTCCTTCCTGAACTTCTGTAACCATCTATCTTTAAATATAATGTAGATTGTGCACTCAGAATTCTTCAATAGATACACCAGCTACTTTGTAGCGCGCTAGACAGAATTGTTTTCTGTTCACTTATAAAATATCTAGTGACTACATATTTGGTTTGGCCAACAGAACTTAAACTGCAAAAACAGTTAGTAGTCGTTTCTTAGTGTGTGTATAGAGTATCTTCAGAGAGCGTTAAAAATCAGGAAGATGAGGAAGTACCCGCACCAGCAACATAACGATAAGCACCACGACTAGGAGCAAACTGTATAGTCTGTATGTGTTAAAATACCTCCCTGCCGAATCCAAAGGTTCCTTTGTGAAGTCGGTAATGGAACCTAGCTTCACCAATTACCTACGAGAAGAAAAAACGATCGACCTCACATAAGAACTCATCTTTACGTACCGCACTCTAAGAACCCCAAAGATGTTGGACTGGATCGAAGCTAACCAACCTTAAATATGAAAAGACACACTTATCTCAACAAGCCAAGGCTTGGCGAGCACGTCGCCACATCCTTGGACTAAAACATGTGAGAGGGAAAAACACGTGTCAACGTCTATAAGCCCAATAGGAGGACTTGTTCTTGGGCTCATCGGTGGAATGATGATAGTTTTCGGCGCCGTTCTTGCTTTCTTAGTGGGGGATGTACTCACTGGAATCATTGGAATTGTTTTCTTCATCCTGATCCTAGTCTTTGCAGTGATGGGATACGTCTTAAAACAACATGAAACGAAATTGATCTCAAGCATGGCATTGATGCTCGTCGGATTCATTACCATGATTCTTGCTCCAGCCCTCATCTCAGCCTTTGAGTTTATCATAATTGTCATAGCTATTCTCGGCGGGCTGCTCACGGTGTTCGCTGCAATTTTGATGTTCCCAAGAAAGCCAAAGACATAACTCAAATCCCATCTTCTTTTTTTCATTATCGTAATTGAGCGGAGAGCATATTCTTTTCATCTACTGCTAAATAGTCTTCAAGCCAACAGCGAATTGACTATCTAATCGGATCTGATCCAAGGCTCTACCGTTCGACCTCTTCAAACAAATCTATGGAAATAGCACACACCTAGACTCTTTTATAAGACGAAAAAACGAATTCAGTATCAGATAAACTAGTTCTAGCGCGCGCCCGAGTCAAATCGAGGGGAGCATTCATCTGCCCGCCCTTGGCGTCAATACGCCAAAAGAGGAAACTAAACAGTAACTCGTAGCGCCAAAATACAAGTGAGGACAGCCAAACATAAAACATTTCTTGCAGGCGCGCTCTAGAAAAAGAGAGGTGGAACCCTTGGGTAACTATTGGTAATAACCATAAATAACTTGGGCTATTGCAGCCGATTACCTAAAGGTTTTTGACACAAGAAGAAAACCAGCTTCCTCTTTCACACTATTAAGGATCCCGTAAACTCTTCGTTTGGACTTTCTCTTGCAAACTTTCCTTTAATAGTCTCTGTGATCTGGATAACCCTTCCAAACGAGCCCTGCAAAGAAGTCTCTTCTGGGCATAGCGTCATGCTTTAGCGCAATCTGTCGCTAACTAGTAGCGATATAGAAAAAAAGAAGGGAAAGTTTCAATTCTATTTCATCAGTTTTAACATGGCGAACGATTCTTCAAGAGTCATTACTGGTCTGGTTTCAACCATCTGGAAACCTATCGAACTAATGACTTCCGGCTCCATCGAAAACTTCAACAGCGCTTCCAAGTTAGGAGCATCATACACTATTACAATCAGATGCTCCGGCACCGAAGTCCATCCACCAACAATCTTGATCCCATATTTCTTCGTGAGCTGCGGCATTTTGTTCAAAAGGTCAACGAATACCTTCCTCACTTTCTCATTGTGTATTGCACAACTTTCAGGCGAATGTCTCAAGGTCTGCAGAAATAGAGGCATACTAAGCCCTCCCAAGAAACAGATACTTCAACACAGGTATAAATACTGTTCGATAATCGGCTCCTCAATGTTGCCATCTGACTCCCCTTAGGACCAACAGCAGAGACAACAGAACCCAAGACCACGTAAGCGCGCGCAGTCACGTTACCCTAATTATCAGGTGTTTCAGCTAGATATTCTAAGGTAAGCTGCATTGGCCAAAGAGAACAAGGTTTTTCCGCCGTCGATAGGCGTGAAGTGGTTCGGTAATGTTGAGAGGAGTCTCTTGGACTGGGTTACCTCAACACTCTGCGAGTTCTACCGACGAGTGCGGCTGCCTTGTGATGAGGTTGATCTGCTTCTGTTTGAAGATAGGCTCGTCATGGAAGCATACCTGAAGAGGGAGGGGGAGCGGTTTGCGGCTGAGTATGGGTTTGAGTATGTACCTATAGCGTTAGGGTTCTCATCCTTGCATCATGCGTGGTCTGGGCGCCCCACAATCGTGGTATGTAGCAAGACCATGAGGGAGCGGGACAGATTTGTTGTCCTTGGCGAGCTGCGGCATGAGGCTGGTCACTCAGTTCTACATGGTTCTCCCAAGTTCTATTTGATAAGGCCTCCAGGAATACTGGAAAAACTGATTATCAAGAAGAACCTTGATAGGCGGGTCGCCCACGTGGCTTTCTACCTACTCTCGACGGGCATCAAGGATTTTGAGGTCACGCGATTGCTGGTAGAAAACGGATACGTTGGCTGCCAGAGGGCGCTGCATGCTTGGAGCCTTCGTATTAGTGATGAGGAGAGGCAGGCTAGTAGGTTGGCGGAAGATAACTATAATGTGGCTTTCTTCCTTATGGCAAGCACGATGAAACCCGTGATGGGGTCAGTTCCACTTCTGGGTACTGGTGCCAATTCGGAGTTGCTGCCTCTGGTGGAGGAGAACTTGTCTCTTCTACCACGCGGATCTCAAGTGCTTGCTAGGAGAATCATCAAAGAGTGGATCCCTAAGCTTAGAGGAGGGACATTGGAAAACATTAGAATGCTTGTGGAAAACATCGTCCTTCACGAAACTTCTTGAGTGCAAACCTCTCGATCAGTCTCGTTATCTTCAGGTGGGTTGCTGCTTGTTGCTAAGGGAATTGACGCACAACCCATGATAGGATTTATCATCTTTGGATAGAATCAGTGTGTCATTAGCGCGCGCTAGGGCTATGATATTTGGCTGAACAAATCCTACACCATGCTGTTGCCTT
>JAHPYV010000086.1 GCA_019058495.1 Promethearchaeati archaeon | reverse complement strand
ATTGAAAAGTATATATTTCAGCTTCTAGGTGAAGCTGAAATATATACTTTTCAATCGAGCTGAAAAAAGTGGACGTGTAGCCGTTACCTTGACCTTGACGTGAACCGGCCATTCGAATCGCGTTTCATGATCTTCTGTTTCCTTCTCTCTATGGCCAAAGCAAGAGGGGTCCTCGCATGAAGAATGGACTCGCAGTGTTCAATATCCGTCAGAACTATTGTTTTGCCACGGATGCCCCTGTTTCTAGCTTCAATTACACAAATATGGCACCACTTTTCCGTACCTTCACCCCTCCTCATCCCTCAAGAGAGACTTGCAGAAGCTGCATCAGTTGCTTGATTTTATTATGACAAACAAAACAACGATCTCTAATTGCACTCGGGTTTTCGTCACTTATTATCTCAAGTTCCACTAATTTGAGTGCCTCTGCTAGGCAATCAAAGATGTCTTCAACAACGGTAAGAGGCAAGGTGACAGGTTCACCTGAATATGCCATGGTACCCTTGCGAAGTGTATCTTCGAGTGACAAACTTCTTCTGAACACCTCCATACAGATTCTAAGGTAGAATTGTGCACTGGTAACATATGTAAGGGAGGGGACCTAGATAAAAGTAAAACATGCTTTCTGATGCAAGATAGTCACCTCAGCCACTCTCTCAGTGTCCGCTCTGCTTCTTTCATGGAGCGCATCTTTCGGAACACTTCCCGCATCACACTTCTGTCATATCCGCACAGCTGAAAGACCGTTTTCCTACTAAGTTTTCTGCCTCTTTTCTCTGCATCGATGATTCTCTTTGCGACAGCTTCGACATCGACCATGGGAATCCGCCCGCTCACAGCTACTGTAGTTTTTCCAAACTGCTCAATAAGCATTTGCATTATGAATGTCTATACCTGAAGCGCAGCACCAGGCTGCAAAAATGTTTCAGTCTCTTTCTCCAGAATCAAGAATACAATGTCTAGTGCATTTTCTAACACAGTGTTCGCATGCTTCCGTTCCCAATAACAATGAGCAGAGCTCTTTTAGTAAGTATCCATTGTGTGGGGGAGATTCACAGTGAAGACAATCTTTGAATTCCGCAAACCATTCTGGGCTAAAATACTGATGTTGGATTGCCAATTTACATGCTTCCTTACGAACTACTTCCGAGGCCACCCATAATCGCTTTCGTCGGCTTTCTCTAGGAGTGACTCCGCTATTTTTGCTCAATGTTCTACCTTCTGCTATTCCTTTCATACGACATTCATTAAGGGACAACGGTAACTCAATTTAGGCAAGCGATAGCCAAGTAGACTCCCAAATAGCAGTGATCTTGAATGGAAGCGAACCTATGCGGCAGCGAAAAGCAACAGATCCCCCAGCATCAAGGTTACAACTAGCGATAAGGTGAGAATGACGATCAGGGGAATTCTAAGCGGTGTCCACACCTCCACAACACCAATAATAGAAGGAATTCCCTGAAGATATGCTCTGTTTGCTGGCTGTTTCGGGAAATGTATATTGTTGGCTGCAATATCCGAACAGTCTATAACAACACTAATCAGGGGGGCGCAAGATAACCGAGTGAAGCACGCATTAACATCATGCTTCTTGTACAAACATATGAGTAGAAGCTTTTTTGAGAGCGGCCTCTTTGAGGCCAGCAAACCTTCATCGTGGTGGAGATAAATGAAGCAGTTGTGGACGACATTAAAGGAGAAGAGGAAGATTAGCATAATGATGAAATTGACTACTGTGGAAAGAGATGTGGGAAGAGACAGTCCGGAAGGATTAAACAAGGGGGTCAACGTAGGGATGAAAATTGACAAACTGATCAGGGCTTTAGCATCTGAACCACCAAAAACCTTCATATAGAACAGCACTAGGGATAGCAGGAATGTGATCGGAAGCGAAATTACTACGTTTCCAAGAATTTCAATCGATCTAAGTGTCACAATCTCATAAGAAGACACGAGACCACCAAAAATGAACGAGATGAGCCAGAACCTATTCGGTACGAAGCCTGTCTTCTTGTCTAACCAAGATGCGTACGTTAGAAACAAGATACAAAGAAGGACTGAGAACTGTTTTGAGAGTAAGCTCGGAATCAATTGAATCCACTCTGAAAGAGTGTCCACCAGCGAGTTCTTTAACTACCCTCATATAGGAATGGATATCACTTTGGGAGAGAATGGTGCTGAACAAAGAAAGAAGTAATATGCTGGTTTCATACTAGAAGCAAATGAGAGGTTGTATTAAGGAATGTTGAAGGGCGGAAGATACCATAAATTCTATCAGATGCAGATGGATCTCGAAAGAATCAATCTCATAGAAGCAAAAAGAATATCAGGTCTCATCATTAGAAGTTGCCAACGGAATGACATGGCGAAGCTAGTAAAAGTCTTTAATGAAGTATTTTCAGATACAAATGATCCCTTTCCATCGATAACGGAAAATGATCTTAACAACCTACCGTCCGACAGAATACTTGTGGCTGAGTTGGGAGGAGAGATCGTAGGATTCTTAATGTGTGGAATCAAGACAATTGAAGGAGAAGAGGTTGGCGTTATTGGATATCTCGGGGTTCTGAAGAAGCATAGACGGAAAGGAATAGCAACTTCCTTGGCTATAGAAGTTGGAAAGTATTTCCTGAAAAACAGGCTGAGAAAGGTCATCGCCGAGGTGTATTACTTGAACAAGGACTCCTATAGGTTCATTGAAAGATTTGGCTTCGAGCAAACGGCGGTGATCAAGGTTCCAATTGGAGAAACGGAAAGGTCACTTTACAGAGTTAATCCTAGTTAGAAATACTTGAGCATAGGGAGTCTGAAACGGAGACACGATCAACCTGCAGCCCCTTGCAAGTGCTGAGTTATCAAGGTACGTATTAGAGCCTTAAATGTTTGGAGAAGGCCAATACCCAGAACCGAAATAGTCTCGTAAACTTGGTACTTTTCGAAACTTAGCGCTTCAATAATCTCTCCGCGACCCATAGCATTTGGAAGGTCTCTCTTGTTAAGCATCGCAATCAGAGGAGCCTCTTTGCCCAATCTATCACCGAAAGTTTCCTTTAGCTCTCTCAGACTTTCTATGTTTTCAGTGAGTCTTTCGCGAGATGAATCGACGACAAATAGAACTCCATCTGCTTCCTTTGATACTATCTGGCGTCTCTGTCTTTGAGTGGGCGCCCCAGCAACAGTAAAAACGTTGAAGATCACTCGTCCCGAAGCTGACATAGGAGCATAGTCGAAGAATATCGTGCGACCATCTGGACCCTCTATCGATGTAAACCCACCCTTGGTTAGGCCTTCAGAATGATTGTATATCCATCTTAGAGCTGTGGTTTTTCCAGACATCGATGGTCCCCAGAGGATGACTTTGAAATGAATCCTCCCTTTATCATCCCGCTTCATTATTAAAAGACCCCCAAATTCCGACCTATTCCTGAGATTCTTAACCGCATCAATAAATATGCACGCACTTCTAGTACATAATTGTTACCTTACGAATATGGGCAAACTTACAGATAAATGTATCAATCTTAACCTGACAACAAGATTGAAAACACTTATTATCTTCTGTTGCTATAACTTCTATCCTCTTCCTAGAAAGGGATGAGAAAGAATGGCAGAAAAACTCTTTAACAGGACCTTGAGTATAGTGGGGATTTTGTCCATAATTGGATTCCTTGGTTTTCTTCTCTACATGCAAGTCTCAGGTGCTGGTCTTTCTGCAAGGGGATTCGCGCTTGCGTGGTTACTTATATATATATTCGCTGTGACACTGGGGTTCAAGGGAAACCTTAGCGCTCACAAGGACAGTGTGCGCAGGTTTGTTATGGAATGGTTGATCGCTTGCATTGTGGGGCTACTCTTGGCGGCTGTTCTGCTGATATTTGGTTAGAGAATGCAACGACAAGACCAAAATCAGAGGAGTATCCTCTATGAAGTATTGTGTTTGTTTTTAGCTGGTGAATTCTCGATGTCGTCCAACATAATCCACGGTGTGCATCCGACTAGAATGGAACTGATCCTACTTCAACGCAGGAGACTGCTTGCCGAGAAAGGACACAATCTGCTTAAGGAAAAGCGAGACGCTCTGATCATGGAGTTCTTCAGTACTTTAGAAGACATCAGGAAGTTGAGGGAGGATGTTAACTCTGCTCTTCAGAAAGCATTTAGGTCGTTACTAGAGGCAAAGATGGTCTTGGGATCTGCAAAGCTCACTGAACTATCCGCCGATCTGCCCTATTCTGTCCAGATCGACATAGATACAAAGAATATAATGGGAGTTAGAGTTCCCATATTAAAGTACAGAGAAGAGGCTCAAGGAGAGGCTATTCCCTATAACGTGATCGACACAACAGCCAAGATGGATGAGGCTATCAAGAAGTTCCACCAAGCCACCAAATTGATCGTTCGATTAGCCGAAACTGAGACCGCTGTCAGAAAACTTGCTGAAGAAATTGATAAGACAAAGAGAAGAGTAAATGCATTAAAGTACATTATTATTCCAAGAATAGAGAACACTATCGTCTATATTCAATTTCACTTGGAGGAAGTCGCCAGGGAAGATTTCTTCAGGCTCAAGAGAATCAAAGCTACGCTTGAAAGAAAGGAATAGTAGACATCAGGTTGCTGAGTCCTCGCACATGTACGTTGATGGCGCTCATTCACTTTTTTTGTAGTTTAAGGTTTAGAATTGCTTGGGCGAGGTCGCCTTTCGATTCGACGAGCGCGGCGCGAGCTTCGTCGAGACTCACTCCAACTTGCTCAGCCACCAGTTGCACGTCCTCAGGGGGAATGCCAGTCCCCTTTTCCCGGCTTTCAGTGGTTCGTTCGGTGAGTGCTCCTACTACTTGGAAAACATCCTGGCCACCCGTTTTCATGCGAGTCACCTGAGGATCTTGGATCACAAGCTCCTTGCCCGATGCCATGCGGAAAATGACCTCAGTACAGTCTCCAAATTCTTCGATCTTAACTCCCATTCTGTTCATGAGCCTGCGCATTGCCCTAGGATCCATTCTTCGAGACATCATTGGCGTTGACACCTCTTCTCACTTTGATAGCGATCCCACGCTTAAATCTCTTGGCTTCGTCCCCCGAAAGAAGAGAATGACCAACGGCTAGGAGTGACGAGTCCTCGGAGAGCACAATTACCTCGTTGCCAGCACGAATTCCCTCTTCGGCTTCAATGATATGTTTCGCAAAAACATTTCCTCCCTTTGAGATCAATGAAGCGAATTCACTCATCACAGTTGCCCGTGGGATACCGTGTTTATGCAGCAGTCTTCTCGCTCCTTCAAGCGACAAAGAAAAGGTGCCACTTTTGGGGTTAAGCGTCGCTATGTAGTTACCTCCCTCCCGGATCTCTTTCACCTTCCCCGTCTTGCGAGAGATTGAAGAATCGATCTCGTTTGAAAACAGACATGATCCAGTACCCGCAGAAAACTGGTAATCAGCGATCATGCGTATCTTCCTGATTACCCAATAGCTGGCCCTCTTGATTACCAATGAACACCCAATCCGACAGTCTGGCTTACCCATATATTCCTTCACATGAGTCAATGCCAGATGAGGAGCAACCCAATACTTTTGAGGTAGCTTTCTCAAAATCAGTTTGCTGTACTTTGCGTCTGAATTCTCTAATCGCAAACATCCCTGCTTCAGTGCAAACAGACTTAATATCTGCCCCTGTTGCACCATCAGTCATGTTGACTATGGTATTGGGATTCACGTCATCTGCCAGATTCATCTTTCTGGTATGAATCCTGAATATTTCAAGTCGCGCCTTTTCATCTGGAAATGGGAACTCAATGACGCGGTCGAATCGTCCTGGCCGAAGAAGTGCGGGATCAAGTATATCGGGGCGGTTTGTGGCTGCGACTATCCTCACTTCCCCCCGAGCATCAAAGCCATCCAAAGCGCTCAGTAGCTGCATAAGAGTCCTCTGAACTTCTCGATCCCCACTTGTCGCAATCTCAAGTCTTCTGCTTGCGACAGCATCTATCTCATCGATAAAGACAATACTTGGAGATTTCTCTCTAGCCAGCTGGAAGACTTCTCTGACCAGCCGGGCCCCTTCACCGATGAATTTCTGTACGAACTCGGAGCCTATCACTCTCAGAAACGTGGATTTTGTCTCTCTTGCAACTGCTTGAGCGACAAGCGTCTTGCCTGACCCCGGGGGACCGCATAGCAGAACTCCCTTGGGCGGATCGATTCCAATTTCCTCAAAAATATCAGGGTGTGTGAGCGGAAGCTCAACTGTTTCTCTGATCTCTTGTATCTGCTCATTCAATCCACCGATGTCGTTATAAGTCACAGGAGGAGCAACTTCGACCTCCATCCCGCGTACGAATGGATCTTTTGTCTGAGGCAATATCTCAACTATTGCAAATGTTCTTTGGTTGAGAGCTACCTTAGCACCTGGAAATAGGCTCTTAGGGATGCTTTTCGAAATATATACAACAAAGTTAGGCCCTGTCGAACTTTTGACAATGGCTCTGCCATCTTCCAAAATATCAATAACCTGAGCAGCAATCAGAGGTGGCTGTCTCGCTTTCTCTATCTCAGTTCGAAGCGAGTGAAGCTCCCTTTCAAGTCTTATCCGTTCAGCGTCCACGAGCTGTTTTTCAGTTTCAAGGGAGCGGACTCTTCTCTCAAGGTGTTTCGTGTAGGAGGATAGATATGAGTCTTCAATGTTATTATACACTTTTTTCTTGTAACTTGATTCAAGCATGTCAGGCAAAGTAATGCCTCCATACATGACGCTGAGAAGTCCACAGGCAGAAAGTAGATAACCTCGACCTTATTAATTCTTTCTGTAGTGAGCGGATTAGCCGATTCCATTGAAAAGCCAGCCAGTAATCCATGAACAGGATGATCGGTTCCAGGGGGTAAACTCCTTGAGGTGCGAGATCTGTGGAAGAGAAGTTTCTGAGAAAGGCACAATGATTGAAGTTGACGGTGCGAAGTTGCTTGTCTGCGAGCAGTGTCGAAGGTTTGGCGAGGAGAGCAAGCAACGCTTCGGTCAACCGCGCAAAACCCCTTCTTCTGTGCCTTCCACCCGTACCGGTCAATCTCGTGTATCCCCTAGTCAAGCACCTGCAAGAATGCCACGGAAGATAGTAAAGAAGGCTCTCGAACCCAAGGTTATGCGAGAGAAGAGAGAAAAAGCTGAGTCTTCGGAATACGAACTCGTTGATGATTATTCTCAACTGATCAAGCATGCACGCGAGGATCTAGGATTTACTCAGAGTGAACTGGCGAATAAAGTAGGAGAAAGACTTTCCATTATTCAGAAACTCGAGACAGGAAAAATGCGACCATCCGACGTACTCATAGACAAACTGAATAGGGTGCTTCGAATCACATTGAGAGCACTGGTAGAAGATGATTTGATTCCGCGTGACTTCGAGAAAGCGGACGTAGAACTTACAATTGGAGACGTGGCTAAGCAGGTTAATAAGAAAAAGGAGAGCTAGAGTACACTCTCCATCACTTTTTTTCCTCTTGCACTTGGAAGCACAATGATTTTCGCGCCTTTAAACTTGTACTCAAACTCTTTGCCCTCGTTTAACATATGCAGGAATACAGCTAACGCAGAGACCTCACTATGCGGTTGATTCGTCACTGACACATTCCAATCAGCGAGATCGTATAATTCTCTAGGAACCTTCTGGCCCCCAACTATTATGAGTAGATCCCTGTCAATCAGTCTAATCTCCTCAATCGTATCACATGCGCTAACACCATACATCGTTAAGTGAACTGATTTTCCTCTTGACTTCCATGTGTTAAGGAAAGCTTTCCATGATCTTACATATTGAACCTTAAATTCACCGCCCCAGTTTGTAACAGCTTTGCTGATTTTTTCTACTAGCTCTGGGTCCTTGTCACCTGAAAAGAACATCTCTTCGGCTCCAAACGCTCGTGCAGCAAGCGCCACGTGTGTTGAAACTCTTGGATCCCTTCTCTTTCTATGTCCCACTCTTAACACGAAGATATGTTTCAACCGTTAAACCACCACGCATGAAGTGTATACAGTGAAACAGACTACAGTCAATATATTCATATTCAATGTTGCCATGAATCGAGTGAATGTCTTCAAGTTAGATATAATTTTTAAGTAAAAAAAGCCATATTATTGTTAGGGAGACAACGCTGCTTGAGCTATTCTGGAGCTATGACTGCGAAACACAAGATTGTTGTAAGGAATAGGAGTTGAACCCCTTATGAGCACCAAAATCTACCCCACTGATGACTTGCTCGTTTCGATAATAGGTGAGATAGGGGGCGATGAGGCAGTCAGAGTTGCTGTTGCCCTGGCTAATCAAGAGGAAACGACAGATGAGAGAATAGCTGGAAGCACTGGGATGAGGCTGAACGCTGTCAGAAAAGTCCTTTACAGGCTGCATGAGAATCATCTCGCATCCTACCGGAGGACGAGAGACAATAACACGGGCTGGTTCGTGTATTTTTGGAAGCTTAACCCTGAGAAGATATCTGATCTCGTAAGAGATAGAAAGAGGCTTGCTCTCCGGAAACTCAGAGAGAGACTATCTTACGAGAAAGAACATATCTTTTTCCATTGCGGGAATGAGCAGTGCCAGAGATGTACCTTTGATGAGGCAGTAGAGCTTTCGTTCCAATGCTCTAGCTGCAAACGCCCATTGCAGTTCTACGGTAACAATGGTATCATAGATGTTTTGGAAGACAAAATAAGGAAACTTGAAATAGAAACAAATTCTTAGAGAGTACCATGAAGCCGCGGATGTCCATTGGGCGGGTGATCTAGCCTGGTTATGATGCCGCGCTTACAACGCGGTAGAAGTTATCAGTGGTGAGATATCTTCCGCGAGAATCGCCGGTTCAAATCCGGCCCCGCCCACTAAGAGATTCTGGGAGTCCGATAACAAAAAAGGGAGGAGTGTTTAACTCTTCCAGAACTGACGGAGTCTTCTATTACCAAGGCAGAGGGATACCTGATCCCATCGGGATTTGGCACTGCAGAGGCATCGTCTTGTATAGCGATTTTGACGCAACGACTACGAAGATAGGCAAAATCTTCTTTATGTTCTCACTCATCGTTTCTCACTCTCTTTTGCTTTGACGTGAAGTCCTGACAGAGAGTATTTGAACACCACGACAGAAACGACAAGTTCAGAGAATGGTCGCCAAGCACATCCGAGGTGAGGTCATATTCCAAAGATATCTTAAGAAGGCGCCGGGGACGGGATTTGAACCCGCGCGACCCGTAAGAGTCACGGGCTCTCCTAGGATCATCCACTCAAGGCCCGCGCCGTAGTCCACTTGGCTACCCCGGCACACGTGCCCTCAAAATTAACTGCAAGAATCAACACGCAGGCAAGGTTTTGACATACAAACATGTCGACATGAGACGGCCAAAATCCTTAAACTAAGCAGCTAGCAGTCTCCAGAACTGATCTCGGTTCAAAGGACATACTCAGATAAGATTGGCTAACAACGTAGCGCGCCGTCGTTCTAGACGATCTCAATTTCGATGTATACGTCTTCTGGTATTCGAATTCGCATTATCTGCCTCATCGTTCTCTCGTCAGCATCAAGATCTATTAACCGTTTGTGGACACGCATCTCCCATTTGTCCCATGTGTGAGTACCTTCTCCACACGGTGATTTCCTCGTCGGAACCAAGAGGTATTTGGTAGGAAGTGGTATAGGTCCTGCTATTCGAGTTCCTGTCTTCGTCGCGATGCTTTTGACTTGGTTGCATACTTCGTCAAGTCTATTCGAACTGATGCTCGACAACTTGATCTTTGCTCTTTGAACCATTGGACTCACCAGTGTCAACAATGAAAATCTGAACAAAGGAGATACAAAAGGTGGGAGACTAGGGTTTATCAGACTTCACTAAATCTTTCACGATTCCGACGGCTACCGTGATTCCCATATCTCGTATAGCAAATCTCCCAAGCTGCGGGAATTCAGCGTATTTCTCGATCACGAGAGGACGAGCAGGAATAAGTTTCACTACAGCGTTGTCTTTTGCCTTGATGAAATCCGGATTCTCCTGTATCACTTGCCCCGTCCGCGGGTCTATCTTTGACAGTAGCTTGTCGAATTTACATGCTACCGTAGCTGTATGTGCGTGCATCACTGGCGTATAGCCGCTAGCAATGCTGGTTGGATGCTGGATTACCACTATTTGCCCTGTGAATTCCTTCACCACGGTTGGGGGATTGTTGACATGACCAACGACATCTCCTCTGCGTACACCCGCTCGGTCAATGCCTCTGACATTGAATCCAATGTTGTCACCAGGGACTGCTTGCTCAAGACGTTCATGGTGCATTTCAATGCTCTTGACTTCACCCTTGGTTGATCCAGGCATGAAGATTACACTTTCGCCTGATTTCAGTACTCCCGTCTCAACACGACCGACCGGAACAGTGCCAGCGCCACTTATAGAGTAGACATCTTGAATAGGTATTCTAAGTGGCTTCTCAACAGGCTTGGGTGGGACTACCAGAGCATCCAATGCTTGGATTATTGTCGGACCTTTATACCAAGGCATATTCTTACTAAGGTCAGTTAGGTTGTCACCCAGCCAAGCTGATGTCGGGATAAATGGAACTTTATCTAACTTGTACCCAACGACCTTCAGAAGCTCAGAGGCTTCCTTCTTGACTTCTTCGTATCTCTCCTTGCTCCAATTTACTGTCTGGTCATCCATCTTGTTAACGGCAACTATTAGCTGACCAACACCCAAAGTGAAGGCTAAGAAGGCATGTTCACGTGTTTGGCCCCCTGGCCCGATCCCAGATTCGAATTCTCCCTTCTTACCTGAGATTACAAGTAGTGCCGCGTCGGCTTGACTCGCTCCCGTTATCATATTCTTGACGAAGTCTCTGTGTCCAGGCGCATCTATGAACGTAAAGTAGTACTTGTCAG
>JAHPYV010000085.1 GCA_019058495.1 Promethearchaeati archaeon | reverse complement strand
GGGTACCTCCCAACCGTTCCGCCTCAAATCAAACCCCGGGAAGTGGAGGTTAAATGAAGAAATTGAACTTCACACATCTGCTTGCCTACACGACTAACTCCAAGAACAGTTCCGTAGGCGAGGACTTTTCCGTGAAATCGTATCAACATCCTACTGTTCGAGTAGCTATTTCTGGGATCCTCGGAGCTCTTTGCGCCACTCTCGTTATCTTCTTCTGGTTCGGAGCTTTCACCATTCCACAAGTTCGCATAGCTGATTCATTGATGCCTCTTGCATTCATATTTGGATACGCTGCCGCCATTGGGTTATCGATTGGCTGCATCGTTGGAAACTATTATGGATTTGCTGTCGGTTCGACTGTGTCATTCGATATTGTGGGTGGAGCTGTGGCGAATTTCATTGCAGCCATTCTCGCGTACACTACATAATGCCTTCGTGGCCAGAAACCGAAAGGGATTTGTTTGGGTACAAATAGCCATACTTGTTGAGAACATCGTGGTCACAGTCATTGTTGGCACGTACATGGCTCTCTTAGCTCCCTTTGGAAGTGACTTTCTTTCCTCAGTAGGTTTGTGGTATTTGACGCTGTTCCTGGGATCTTTGATATCGATGAATTGCATCGGTTACTTGGTTTACAAGATGACCTACTTGGGCCTTACGTGAGACAGTAAGCATCGCCACGACGGTCTTCTCAGAGAATGCTTGGGCACGTGACTATCATCCTATTAGTTGAGAAAAAGAGTTTTAAACAGAGGAAGGAAGAGAATCTGACAGGAGCAAGTCTGGACGAAATCACTTGGTCCCTTTTGATTACGTTTACTGTTCTGAATACATGGAGTATCCGAGGTTCCGTTTCTATTGAAAAGCGAAGTTGCAGTGAAAGAATGCTCAAGCTACGATTACGACGAAGTGAAACAGGCAATATACTCGTCGATTAACATGGTTGGCGGCGTCAAAAGCATGCATGTGGCTGGTGGAGACAGAGTTCTTCTTAAGGTGAATCTCCTCGGCGCTAGGAAGCCTGAAGACGCTGTAACGACTCATCCAGTAGTGGCCAAAGCACTTGCTGAGTACTTCCAAGATGCCGGGGCGGACGTCGTACTCGGTGACTCATCCGCCGCTGGTCCCGTTGAGACGAGGAAAGCTCTAAAGGTCTCAGGTATCGAGCAGATCGCCAACGAAACAAAGACCAAGGCATCGAACTTCGAAGCCGAGGGTTTCACTAGGATCCCGGCGCCAAAGGGTGCTATGCGTCTCACTGAAGTTTATGTGGCTAAACCGGTTGTCGATGCCGATCTTGTTGTCTCAGTTCCAAAGTTGAAGAATCATAACTTAACTAAGTTTACTGGAGCCTTGAAGAATCTGTTCGGCACTGTTCCGACTGCCACAAGGATGAAACTCCATGCCCTCGGCAACATCAGATATTTCAGTCAGGGCATTGCTGATATTGCCTCGGCAATTAAGCCAGGGCTTGCTGTCATGGACGGAGTAGTCGGAATGGATGGCAATGGACCAAGCTACGGAAACATCAGGAAAGCTGGAATTATCGCTGCGAGCAGAGATAGCGTTGCGTTAGATGCTGTGTGCTCGACTATGGTTGGCTACAAGGAGAATGAGGTCCTCACAACGGTCGAAGCATCCAGCAGAGGTCTCGGGCATGGAGCCCTGAAGAACATTCAAGTCAAAGGGACGGACGCAAGAAGACTCAATCTCTCATGGGACAAAGTGAAAACAATGCCGTTGGACATGGTGCCGAGTCGTCTATTCAAGATAATGATCGGGCTTGTATACACTAGACCAAAGCTGATCAAGGCAAATTGCACTAGGTGTGCAACATGTGCATCTCACTGCCCCACTCATGCTATTAGTCTAAGTCCATACCCTGTGTTGGACTACAATAGGTGCTTGAGATGCTACACGTGCAACGAGATCTGCCCTAATGGAGCTTATGAGCTCAGGAAAAGCTTCTTGGCTAGGGTGTTAGGTCGCATGGGAATTCAGCTCTAATCATTCCAAGGAATATTATAGGGGTAAGTTACTGCAATCAAAGAGTTGTCTGTGAGTGATAGCACCGTGAATAGTGCGGCGGCTGAGCTTATTGCGAGGATTGATCGCGAAGTCAGGGAATGCATCAAGTGTGATTTACACAAGGGCAGGAAGAATGCTGTCCCAGGCGACGGAAGAATAAATGCTAGTATAATGCTCGTAGGTGAGGCTCCTGGACAAGAAGAAGACGTGCAGGGGAGACCATTCGTTGGAGCAGCCGGAAAGCTGTTGAACCAACTTCTAAAGTCAATTGGTCTCAGAAGAGAAGACATCTACATAACAAACATAGTGAAATGCAGACCACCAGCGAATAGACCACCACGCGTTGAAGAAGTGTCAGCCTGTTCTCACTATCTTGACAGGCAGATCAATCTGATCAAACCCAAAATGATCTGCCCCATGGGAAATGTGGCGCTGAAAACCTTTCTGGGGAAGGACACTTCGATTTCAAAGGTTCATGGACAACCTGTCTCAACAAGAGAGAGCCGAGTGATATTCCCGCTGTACCATCCAGCGGCAGCGCTATACACCGCAAGGCTCAGAAGCGTTCTGGAAGATGACTTTGGAAAGCTGATCAAGCTAGCAGCATCCGACTAGCTACTCAGATGAACAATTAATCTGATTAGAAGGTTCTGTTACCTCTTCGGTTGAAGAGTTAACTGGGCAGCATCTGCTCCGGGGATTGCCTTTCCGCGTTCAGGGTTCCCCTTCACTGCTTCACTTGCTACTCCCTTCAGGCTGAACCGCAGCCCTGCGTTGACGATGTTCAAAGCCGCGTTCTCATCCCTGTCCTTGAGCCCGTCGCAGCATGGACAATAGACCTTCCTCCCCGCGCATTCGGTTATCACTGAACCACACTTCGCGCAGACTGAGGATGTCCTGAACGGGTTAACGTAATAGATGGGAATCCCTTCCCACCTCGCCTTATACTCTATTTGCCGCTGCAACTCGGCGAAGCTCCAGCTATTCATTCTCGCTCTGTAATCTCTGCCTCGTCCATTTCCCTTCCGGTAAAGCTTCCGTACGCCTTTCAGATTCTCCATGACGATACCGAGTTGCTTCTCCTTAGCTTGTTTGACTATGTCTGCTGAAGTATTATGCAGTATCGAACCAACTCTATTTCTCTGGATTCCCCCGTACTTTGCATAGACCTGTTTTCGTATTCTGTAGTCGTTCCGTTTGAAGCCCATTTTGGCTTGCCTGCAGTTTTCCTTGATTTTCGTTGCCCTTGAGAGGTCATACTTCTGGATACTGCCTCGTGAGTCTGCGATGGTTACGTTGTCGAGGTTGCGGTCTATCCCAATCAGACCCGCGGGTTTCATCTGGGCTACCTCTTTCGAGAAGGCTACGGATACGGTGCAGGCAGTCAAGGAGACTGAACGAATGGTGTGGTCCTCAATAGACCGCAACACGTAGGTATTCAGGGGGATGTAAACGTATTCTCTTGTTTTGATTGGTAGTCTGAGCTTGCCATTGATAATTCTGAAGCCGTAGCAGTCGACGAGCATGAGCCTAGTCGCATAAGGCTTCTTCACCCCTAGCTTCCTTCTCAGCGCGTGCCTGTAATTCCGGAGAATGCCAGCGGCTTTGCTGATTGCAGTCAAACGATAATAGGTTGGTACGTCATACCCTGCAAGTTCGTGGTAAGCTTTCTTTGAAAGAGTCTTCATAGATGTAACGTTCTCAGTCAAGCCGATCCGTATGCAGTCGTTTACCATCCTCCTAAACTCATCTAAGACGGTGAGTAATTCGGGAGACAGTGCATAGCTCTGCTTCACACTTTTGAACGCTTGCATAGATGGAAATAAGACTCAGCTGGATATTTAACACAACCATCCAAGGCGTTAATAGAATGCTGATGCAAACATACTCCCTTAATGGCGTGGTGCAGCAGATGCTACCGAGTCAACCCTTCAACCGAAGAGGTAACAGAACCGATTAGAACAAGAGTTTTAAGCTAATCTCAAAAACGTCTATGTTTGTACAGTTACGTATATGGCAACTGCATTACTATGAGGGCTGAAGCTTGGAGACGAAGGAACCAGCAACGATCAAGGAAGCTCTTGAAGAGATCCTTGACACAGGAAAGCTCCGATATTGCTTTGAATGTGGAATCTGCACTGCCAGCTGTTCAATATCAGGAATGCTTGGAAAGGACTACAATCCCAGAGAGCTATTGGAAAAGATCGTTCTCAGTCCCGAGAAAGCTTTGACTTCGGACATGCCGTGGTTGTGTGCGTGGTGCTATCGTTGCCATGAACGATGTCCCCAAGCGCTTAGGCTTCCAGAGATTTTCCTGCTGATACGCACAATTGCAGCCAGACAAGGGGAGACTCGACCCTTGGACAACGCGCTTCAGAAAATCGTGAAAAACATACCTTTACCGCTTGTTACGCTGTCTCTGTGCTTTCACCCTGAGCGTGCAGGGCTGGACAAGCGCGCAGTTCTGGAAAAGGCTGAAAGGATCCGCGACAAAACCCCTGAAATGAGAGAAGCCAAGAATGTCTATAAGAAACAAAAAGTTGCAGTTTTGGGCTCTGGTCCAGCTGGATTAACAGTCGCTCATGAATTGAGCTTGAAAGGCTACAATGTTACAGTTTATGAGTCTCTCAAGGAACCAGGCGGAATGCTAAGGAAATGCATACCAAATAGTCGTCTACCGAAACAAATCTTAGCCAAGGAAATCCAATTTCTCAGAGATTTGGGGGTGAACTTCAAAACCTCAACAACAGTTGGAAAGGACTTGGCTCTTGAAGACTTGAGAAAGGATGGCTACAAGGCCTTTTTCGTAGGAGTTGGAGCTCAAAGGAGCGCGAGATTGAGAATAGAAGGAGCCGAATTAAAAGGAGTAATTAATGCACTTGACTTCCTTTGGAACGTCAACTCTGGAGAGAGAATTGAAGTCGGAAGGAACGTCGTAGTAATCGGGGGAGGAAACACTGCAGTAGACGCGGCAAGAACCGCCCTGCAGCTCGGGGCACGTGAGGTAACAATTCTCTATCGGAGATCAAGAGACGAAATGCCTGCAATTCCATGGGAAGTTAAAGAGGCAGAAGACGAAGGCGTTAGAATCGAGTTACTCGTGTCGCCAAAACGGATTCTTGGAGAAAACGGAAAGGCTTCTGCCGTTGAATGCGTGCGAATGCAATTGGGCGAACTTGATGAGACTGGACGAAGAGCATCAACTCCTCTGGAAGGTTCAGATTTCTCAAGAAAAACTGACATGATTATTCTCGCGGTCGGGGAGGCTCCAGACCTTGGATTTCTACCTAAACAATTAGAAGTTAATGACAATGGGACCCTGTGGGTCGACCATACCACAATGGAAACCAGCATTCAAGGAGTTTTCGCGGGCGGGGATGCTGTTACAGGACCAGCTACCGTAATAGAAGCGATCCGAGCAGGGAAGAATGCTGCCGAGTCAATTCACAATTACCTAGAATCTTTGGAAGGTTGAAGGTCATGGCGGAAAAAGAGCAGTCAGACCGTAAACAAAACAGTAACGGCGTTCGCATCGGAGTGTATGTTTGCCACTGCGGATTGAATATTGCTGGTTCCGTGGACTGTGCAGAAGTGGCGAAATTCGCAGCAAGTCTACCGAATGTCGTTCTTGCGAAAGATAACCGATATACATGCTCAGACCAAGGACAAGACATAATAAAGAACGACATTAAAGAGCAGAAACTTGACCGCGTCGTAGTAGCCTCATGTTCGCCACGCCTTCACGAACCAACATTCAGAAAGGCATGCGAAGACGCTGGTCTGAACAAGTACCTTTTCGAAATGGCGAATATTCGAGAGCAGTGTAGTTGGGTTCACCTTTATGACCGGGAAGGCGGAACAGAGAAGGCCAAGGATTTAGTGAGAATGGCCGTGGCCAAGGCCGCCTTGCTCCAACCCGCTGAGGAAATTGAAGTCCCAATAACTCGCAAAGCACTAATTATAGGAGGGGGAGTAGCCGGCATCCAAGCTGCCTTGGACCTTGCTGAAACAGGATACATAGTGTATCTCGTTGAAAAGGAACCCAGCATTGGAGGGATGATGGCTAGAATAGACAAGACTTTTCCGACGATGGACTGCTCGATCTGTATTCTAGCACCGAAAATGTCTGATGCTGGACATCACCCGAACATCGAGTTATTGACCAATAGCGAAGTTGTTGACGTTAAGGGTTATATTGGGAACTTCCAAGTGAAGGTCCTGAAAAAGCCACGTTATGTGAAAAAGGATTGTTCTGCATGCGGTGAATGCGCAAAGGTTTGCCCGGTAACATTACCTAACGAGTTTGATGTGGGTCTAGCGACAAGGCATGCGATCTACACGCCCTTCGCGCAGGCGGTTCCGTCCGCTTACATAATCGACATGAGCCATTGTCTCAACAATGAAGGCGTGATGGTTTGCGACAAGTGCATCAAAGCCTGCGAAAGACAGGCCGTAGACCTTGACATGAAACCAGTAACTGCCGACCTTAGTGTAGGTACAATAATCGTAGCGACAGGCGCAGATGTATTCGATCCGTCTGTATTGCCGAACTACGGGTATGGAAAGTATCCAAATGTAATAACATCGCTGGAGTTTGAGAGACTAATCAACGCAGGTGGTCCATCTGGCGGAAGATTGTTGAGGCCTAGTGATTTCCAGACTCCCAAGCGCGTTGCATTCGTTCAATGCGTCGGCTCACGCTCAAACAAAACCGGAAAACGGTACTGCAGCAATGTCTGCTGTATGAACACCATAAAGGACGCTCTTTTGATTAAGGAGCATTGGCCCGAAACTGAAATCAACGTTTTCTATGTTGACATACGAGCCTACGGAAAGGGTTTCGAAGACCTTTACACGCGAGCCAAGAAAGAAGGTGTCACATTCATACGGGGACTTCCAGCAGAAATCCTAGAGAACAAGAAGACTCACAGCGTTTGGCTGGTCGGCGAGAATACTCTGCAAAAAGAGCTATACAGGATAGATGCTGACATGGCGATTTTGTCGATAGGACTGGAATCCAGAAAAGACAGCGAAACAATACAACACTTGCTAACACTCTCGAGGACTCAAGACGGGTTTTTCATGGAGGCCCATCCAAAACTGAGACCAGTGGACGCTGCGACCGGAGGGATATTCTTTGCTGGTTGCGCCGAGTCTCCTAAAGACATAAAGGATAGTGTCACCCAGGCGAGTGCGGCTGCAGCGCGCGCAGGGATATTGATGGCGAAAGGAAAAGTGACTGTCGAAGCTATTACTCCAGTATACGATGCTAAGAAGTGCAAGGCATGCGGACTTTGCGTAAAAGTCTGCCCGTATAACGCCATCACATTAGACAAGGAAAAGAAGGTCATCAATATTATAGAAGCTGCATGCGCAGGATGTGGGACGTGTGCAGCAGAGTGCACATTTGGTGCGTTAACGCAGAGCCACTTCACTGATGAGCAGATTTCGGCCCAGATTGACGCAGCCACTGAGAACGCGCCAGAAAAGAAAGCTGTTGCGTTCTGTTGTAACTGGTGCTCGTACGCAGGTGCAGACTTCGCTGGCGTTAACAGAATGCAGTATCCGCCCAACGTTCGCATAATTCGAACAATGTGTTCAGGACGCGTCGCTCAGAAGTTCGTTGAAAGAGCATTTGCAAGAGGAGCTGCAGCCGTGTTAGTCGCTGGCTGCCATCTGGGAGACTGCCACTACATCAACGCGAACTATCAGACCCAAAAACGCGTGGAACGCTTATGGAAGAAAATGGAGCAGAGCGGGCTGAATAAGGAACGACTGCAGTTACTTTGGGCATCTGCTGCAGAAGGCGAGAAATTCGCCAATGAGATCCGTGAGCTGCACTCAGTCATCGAGAAAGTCAAGCCTGAGGATATAGAAAAGGCCAGAGAGGTTTTTGGAAAGACCTTAAAGGTGGGAACTAGCGATGCCTGAAAGAATTAAGCATCAACCCCTTGATGCCAAGAGCGTGAAGCCACCAAAAGGGGAAATACACTTGATCAGAGACCAGTGTAAGGGTTGCAGCTATTGCATTCAGTTCTGTCCTAGGAAAGTTCTGGAGGAATCGCAGGAAATGAATGCCCGCGGTGTTCACCCCCCAAAGGTAGTTGACGAAAGCAAATGTGTCGTATGTAACTTCTGCACATCTATCTGCCCTGATTTTGCGATTTACGTTATCGAAAAACCCTGTAAAGAAGGATGCTGACCATGAGCCAGAAAGGAGCCTTGAATGCCGGTTCTCATTTCATAAATGGTGACATCGCATGCGCTGAAGGCGCGATAGCAGCTGGTTGCAGGTTTTTCGCTGGTTACCCCATCACACCTGCAACAGAAATCGCTGAACACCTCTCGCAAAAAATGCCAGAGTTAGGTGGAATCTATATTCAGATGGAAGATGAGATGGCATCAATGGCCGCTGTTATTGGTGCTTCCTATTCTGGCTTCAAAGCTATGACAGCAACATCCGGTCCGGGGTTCAGCCTAATGCAGGAAAACATAGGTCTGGCGGTGATGACGGAAGCGCCATGTGTATTGGTGGACATTATGCGTGGCGGACCGAGCACGGGGCAACCAACCTTGCCGGGGCAACAGGACGTAATGCAGGCAAAGTGGGGATCCCACGGAGATTACGGAATTATCGCTTTGTCGCCTTCTTCTGTTCAGGAAATGTTTGACTTGACAATCGAAGCTTTCAACCTTTCTGAAACCTACAGAGTCCCTACCCTACTTATGGGAGATGAAATTGTTGGACACATGTGGGAAAAGATTGTGATACCTTCACCTAACAAAATAAAGATTGTGAACCGTAAGAAACCTAGTGTTTCGCCAGACAAATATGAACCTTTTATGCCTGACGACAACCTAGTTCCACCAATGGCTTGCTTTGGCGAAGGATACCATTTTCATGCCACCGGTCTAACTCATGATGAACGTGGTTTCCCCCAAACGTCAAGCTCTGAGGCTCAGTCGAAGCTTGTCAATCGGCTGTGCGATAAGATAGGTAAGAATTCTGATAAGATCATAAAAGTTGAGGAAGTATTGCTCGAAGACGCGGAAATTGGTGTAGTCGCCTATGGAATAGTTGCCCGAGCTGCTCTAAGTGCAGTGAGGAAAGCGAGAGAAAAAGGCATAAAGGCAGGTCTTCTCCGCCCGATTACACTGTGGCCATTCCCGGAGAAGCAAGTCGCTGACATGGCGCAACAAGTAAAGGCGATAGTGGTTCCTGAAATGAATTGTGGACAGATGGTGCGGGAAGTTGAGAGGACCGCAAGGAATACTCCTGTGACCTTTCTTGGAAAACTGGGTGAAGATCCTCACACACCACTAGAGATCTTACAGGCAATCAGGAGGAGCACCACATGATTGAAGAGACAGCTGAACAGACGATCGAACCAACAACCGAACATCCGTTCTTGAAATACCTGAGAAAAGCAATGATGCCACATATATGGTGCCCTGGATGCGGTAATGGTACTGTCTTGAACAGTTTTGTCCACGCGTTGGATGAGCTACAAGTTAACCTTGACAGGATCGTAGTGATATCCGGAATAGGCTGCATTGGTCGTACCGCGGGATATGCAAATGCAGATTCATTTCATACTACGCATGGGCGTGCATTAGCCTTCGCCTCGGGAGTGAAACTGGCCAAGCCAGAATTGCAGGTTGTCGTCATAAGTGGAGACGGGGACCTCTTTGCGATTGGAGGGAATCATTTCATTCACGCTGCGCGGAGAAACTTAGGGATTAAGGTGATCTGTGCAAACAACTTCAACTATGGAATGACAGGGGGACAAGCTGGTCCGACTACTCCGCTTGAAGCAAAAACAACAACCACCTATTACGGAAACATTGAACATCCCTTCAACCTCATGCATCTGGCTGCAGCTTCAGGAGCAGTTTATGTGGCTAGGTGGACAACTCTACACGCGCGCAGACTAACGCAATCCATCAAGAAGATGTTGCAGAAGGAAGGTTTCAGCTTCATTGAGGTGATATCGCCTTGCCCAGAAATATTCGGGCGACACAACAAGATGAAGTCTGGCCTAGACAACATGGAATGGTTCAAGAGAGCTTCAGTAGTCGAGAGCTTTTCAGACCCCGCAAAAGCCGAAATAACCCCAGAGAGAATACCAGTGGGCGAATTCGTGGACATAGAGAAACCAAGTTATGAGAAACTGCTTCATGAAATGATTTCCCGAATTAACGAGAATGCATTGAAATAGATGATGTGACATGAGGATTGAAGTTAGGTTTGCGGGTTTCGGCGGTCAAGGCATTATCAAATCAGGCATTATTACAGCTGCTAGCGCTTGTATTCACGGAGGAAAGAATGCAGTTCAAACTCAGTCGTATGGCCCTGAGTCGAGAGGTGGGGCATGCAAGTCTGAGGTGGTCATTTCCGAGCAGGATATAGACTTTCCGAAGGTGACTGAACCTGATGTGCTAGTTGTGATGTCTCAACATGCCTACAATGACTACGCGAATGATTTGAAAACTGGTGGAACAATCATCTTGGACCCTGACATGATTCCGAAGAGAAGGGACGCAGAAAACACCAAAGTGTTTCAAGTTCCGGCTACGAAGATTGCCGAAGAACTAGGAGGAAAAATAGTCGCAAACATAGTCATGTTAGGAGCTTTTACTGCTATAACAGGAATTGTGAATGTAGACGCCATCAAGGAAGCAATTAAAGAGAACATTCCTAAAGGAACAGAAAAACTGAATATGACCGCTTTTGAGAAGGGCTATGAGTACGGCAAGAAACTGTCGAAAAGCTAAACGTTCTTCTTTGGTCTGAAGCGACAATTGAATGTCTCGTTGAATTTGGGATATTAGCCCTTCTTCTTTCTAGTCTATGTTTCAATTGCTCTGTCGAGGTGGATAGGTAACAAAACCCGTCTTGATCCCTCGCTTGAATCCCGCGCCCTCATAAAATCGGAATGTGCTG